>JAHBWE010000005.1:0-300000 GCA_019637155.1 Labilithrix sp.
CGACGACGTCGAGATCACGACCGCGCAGCCCGGCACGAAGAAGGTCATCGACGCCGACGCGGACGCGGACGGCGACACGGTCTCGCTGCCCGGCGGCGTCGACGTCGCGCGCGCGTCGCAGCAGGCCGCGACGCAGGCGAAGGCGCGCGGCCCCGTCCCGACGACGACCGCGCCGAACATCCCGGAGAAGGACCGCCCGCGCGTCGACTCCTCCGCCGCGATCGACTCCTTCCTCTCGATGGCGGTGGCGGCGAAGGCGACGGACCTCATCATCGCGGCGGGCCGCCCCGTCCTCCTCCGCGTCGCGTCCGATCTGCAGCAGCGCACCCAGAGCGTGCCCGCCGATCAGGTCGAGCGCATCGCGAAGGACATCGTGCCGGCGCGCCTCCGCGAGACGCTCGAGAAGGAGGGCTCGTGCGAGTTCGCGGTCGAGCACCTCACCCACGGGCGCTTCCGCGTGAACGTGTCGCGCCAGCGCACGGGCGTGAAGCTCACGCTCCGCGTCATCGCGAAGGAGCTGCCCACGCTCGCGTCGCTCGGCTTGCCCGAGGCGGTCGCCGCCGGCATCCGGCACGAGAGCGGCCTCGTCGTCATCGCGGGTCCCGCCGGTCACGGCAAGTCGAGCACGCTCGCCGCGCTCGTCGACATGCTCAACCGCGAGTCGGCGAAGCACGTCGCGACGATCGAGGAGCCGATCGAGCACGTGCATCCGCGGAAGAAGGGCTTCGTCAGCCAGCGCGACGTCGGCCTCCACACCCGCACGAAGGCGAAGGCCTTCCACAGCGCGCTCCGATCGGATCCCGACGTCGTCGTCGTGCACGAGCTCCGCGACGTCGACTCGGTGCGCCTCGCGCTCACCGCGGCCGAGGGCGGACGGCTCGTCCTCGGCACGATGAACGCGCCCGGTGCGGTCCAGGCGGCGGAGCGCATGCTGCGCATGTTCGGCCCCACCGAGCACGCGTGGGCGCGCGCCGCGCTCGCGTCGACGCTGCGCCTCGTCGTCGGGCAGCAGCTCGTGCCGAGCGCCGATCGCACCCGTCTCCACGCGGCGGTGGAGCTCCTCCCCGCCTCGGTCGCGCTCTGGGGCGCGATCAAGCAGGGACGTCTCCACGAGCTCGCGGGCGGGAAGGTGAGCGGGAAGGGCGTCGTCCACCTCGACAGCTCGCTCGCCGATCTCGTCCGCGCGCAGAAGGTCACGATCGAGGTCGCGCGGCAGTACGCCGAGTCGCCGGTCGATCTCGACGCGCTCGTCGCCGGGAGGAGAGGCTAGTGGCGAACATCGATCCGATCCTCGACGAGCTCGTGAAGCGCGGCGGGACCGATCTGCACCTCGCGGTGAACCAGCCTCCGCTCGGGCGCGTGCGCGGCGAGATCGCTCCGCTCCGCGATCAGCCCGTCACGGCGAAGGAGCTCGAGGAGATGTTGCTCGAGCTCGTGACTCCGGCGCAGCGCCAGCGCCTCGCCGCCGACCTCGATCTCGACCTCGCGATCCAGTTCAAGGACGTCGCGCGCTTCCGCGCCAGCTACTACGTGAAGCACTCCGGCATCGCGGCGTCGTTCCGCCTCGTGCCGGCGCGCGTGCCCTCGCTCACGGAGCTCGGTCTCCCCGAGGTGGTGTGGCGCCTCGCCGATCGCCGCAGCGGCCTCGTCGTCGTCGCGGGCCCGGCCTGCGCGGGCAAGACGACCACGACCGCGGCGATGGTCGATCACGTCAACAAGACGCGCCCCTGCCACGTGCTCACGCTCGAGAACCCGATCGAGTTCGTGCACGAGTCTCTCCGCGCGCAGATCACGCAGCGCGAGATCGGCACCCACGTCCCGACGTTCGCGTCCGCGCTGAGGAGCGCGCCGCGCGAGAACCCGGACGTCCTCGTCGTCTCGGACCTGCCGTCGACGGAGGACGTCGAGCCGGTGCTGAAGCTCGCGAGCGACGGCGTGCTCGTCCTCCTCACCGTGCCGGCGAGCGGCAGCGCGGGGGCGCTCCAGCGCATCCTCGCGGGTGTGTCGCCGGAGCGGCACCCGCGCCTCCAGTCGCTGCTCGCGGACTGCCTCGCGGGCGTCGTCGTGCAGCATCTCCTCCCCGGCGCCGGCGGCAAGCCGCGCGTCGCGGCGCACGAGGTCCTCGTCGCGAACGCGGCCATCTCCGCCATCGTCCGCGACGGCAAGTACACCCGCGTCGCCGAGGCGCTCGTCGCCGGCTCCCCGCAAGGCATGCAGACGCTCGACGCCGACCTCGAGCGCCACCTCGGGTCGGGCGCGATCTCCGCCGAGACCGCCCTCGACCGCGCCCTCGACAAAGAGGCCTTCGCCGAGGTCGTCCGCCGCACGCGCCCCGACCTCGTCGACTAGCCCTTCGCGACGCCGGCGCGGTCGAGCATGGCGTGGAGGAGGACGTTGCAGCCGGCTTCGATGTGCTCCGGCTTCGCGTCCTCGATCTCGTTGTGGCTGATGCCATCCTTGCAGGGGATGAAGACCATGCCCGCCGGCGCGAGGCGCGCCATGTACACCGCGTCGTGGCCCGCGCCGCTGACCGCTTCCATGTACGAGTAGCCGAGCTCCTTCGCGCCCCGCTCGACCGCGTCGATGCAGCCCTTCTCGAAGGGGCACGGGGCGAAGTAGCTCACCTGCTCGAGGCTGATCTCGAGCTTCGAGTCCGCCGCCGTCTTCTCGATGAAGGCGCGGATCTCCTTGTCCATCGTGTCGAGCCGCTCCTGGTCGACGTTGCGGAGGTCGATCGAGAACTTCACGCGGCCGGGGATGACGTTGCGGCTGTTCGGGAAGGTCTGGACGAAGCCGACCGTGCCGCGACCGTACGGCGGGTAGCGGTTCGCGATCGCGACGACCTCCTGCATGATGCGCGTCGCGACCTGGAGCGCGTCCTTGCGGAGCGCCATCGGGGTCGGGCCCGCGTGCGCCTCCATGCCGTTCACGACGCAGTCGTACCAGCGGAGGCCGAGGACGCCGGTGACGACGCCGATCGTCTTGCCCGCGTCCTCGAGCACCGGGCCTTGCTCGATGTGAGCCTCGAAGTACGCGCCGAGCGGGTGTTTGCCCGGCTCCTCGTCTCCGGCGTAGCCGATGCGACGGAGCTCCTCCTCGACCGATTTGCCGTCGACGTCCTTCGCCGCGTACGCGTGCTCGAGCGTGAACGCGCCCGCGAAGACGCCGGAGCCCATCATGACGGGGACGAAGCGCGAGCCCTCCTCGTTCGTCCAGAAGATGACCTCGATCGGCGCCTCGGTCTCGATCTTCTTGTCGTTGAGCGTGCGCACGACCTCGATCCCGGCGAGCACGCCGTAGTTGCCGTCGAACTTGCCACCGGTGGGTTGCGTGTCGATGTGACTGCCGGTGGCGATCGGCGCGAGCTTGGGGTTCTTGCCCTCGCGGCGCATGAACACGTTGCCGATCTTGTCGATCGTCACCGTCATCCCGGCCTGCTTCGCCCACGAGACGACGAGGTCGCGCCCTTGCTTGTCGAGGTCCGTGAGCGCGAGGCGGCAGACGCCTCCCTTCGGGGTCGCGCCGATGCGCGCGAGCTCCATCAAGGAGGTCCAGAGCCGATCGCCGTTGATGGTGAGCTTCTGCGTCATGGGTCGATTGTAGCGGGGATCGCGGCGGCGTGGAGGGCGTCGAGGCGGGCGCGAGCGCGGGCGATGCGGACCGGCGAGCCCGTCTTTCGCCCCGCGATGAGGAGGTTGTGCGGCGTCACCGTCGGCGCGACGAGCTCCTCGACGCTCGTCTCGTAGCCGGCCGCCTCGAGGCGCAGCGCGCGCTCGAGATCGACCAGCGACGCGGCGATGCGGCGGCGGAGCAGATCGTCCGCGACGTAGCCGAGCCCCTCGACCGCGGCGGTCGCGCGTCGCCGGAACGGTACCGCGTCGCCGTAGCAACAAGGCACCACCAGCACCGTGCGTGCGCCCGCGCGCGCGGCGCCGTCGAGCACGAGGTCGGCGGCGGGTCCACACGCGTGGAGCGCGACGACGACGTCGGGCTCCGGCGGCCACGCGTCCGCCGCCGCGACGTCGCTCGCGCGCACGTCGACCGGCACCTCACGTGTGAGCCGCTTCGCCGCCGCGCGGCACGCCGCGACGCGGCCCGCGTCGCGCTCGATGACGGTGAGCGCCCCCACCTCGAGCAGCTCCGCCGCGACGAGGCCGACGCTCGCCTTGCCCGCGGCCGCGTCGACGACGTGCGCGCCGCGGCGGACCTTCGCGATCCACGGCAAGAGCGCGTGGAGCTCGCGGCATTTCTGTTCGTCTTCCTTCCGCAGCCCCGCCCCCGGCGCGTCGATGAAGAGCCGAAGCACCGCCGCGCGCACGTCCTCGAGCGAGGGCGCGTTCACCCGCGCTCACCCCAGCTCGCCGCGGAGGCGCTCGCGCAGCGCGTCCACGTCCGGGATGCGCAGGCGATCCGCCTCCACGTCGAGCTCGAGGCCGTAGCGGCCGATGACGGCGAAGAGCGTGAGCGGCGGCGAGCCGAGCTGCGCCTCGAGGTCGGCGACGAGCTTCGACCACGCGATCGCGCCGTCCTCGCCCCACGCCAGCACGTGCATCAGCACCTGGTTCGCGATGCGCGCCGGCGAAGGAGCGTGCGCGAACGTCGCGCGGTGCGCGGTGTCGATGTCGCGGAACCGCGTCGCGAGCGACTTCAGGAGCGTCGCCATCCACGGCTTCAGCGCGGCGAGCTCCTGCTCGAGGACCTGCGACGTCACGACGAGGCACGTCGTCGCCTCCGCCGCGACGACGGTGGCGGTGCGCGCGCTCTTGGTGAGGATCGCCATCTCGCCGAACACGCCGCCGACGCCGATCGTGTGCAGCACCTGCGGGCCGTTGCCGATCTCCTTCGAGACCTCGCAGCGGCCCTCCACCACGATGTACGCCGCGTCGCCCTCGTCGCCCTCCGCGACGATGATCTCGCCCTCGGCGAAGGTCTTGCGCGGGAACTCGGCGCCGCCGCGCATGAAGCGGACGACGTCCTCCTTCAGCGCCGCGACGGAGGGGTAGCGATCGGCGGGGTCCTTCGCCATCGCGCGCATCACGATGCGATCGAGCTCGAGCGGCACCGCGAGCTCGCCCGCGATCCGGCGCGGGCTGATCACCTGCGCCGCCTGCGCCATCAGCAGCGTCTCGAGGCGGTCCTTCGAGACGTAGGGCGGGCGGTGCGTGAGCAGCTCGTAGAGGAGCGCGCCGATGAGGAAGACGTCCGAGCGCGCGTCGAGGGCCTTGCGATCGCCGCGCGCCTGCTCCGGCGACATGTAACAGGTGGTGCCGATGATCGAGTCGTCGGTCATCGACGGCGCGCCCGCCTTCGGGCGCTTCGACGGCGTGATCGCCTCCTCCGTCTTCACGATCTTCGCGATCCCCCAGTCCATCAGGAAGACCTGGCCGTACTCGCCGACCATCACGTTCGCGGGCTTCAGGTCGCAATGGAGCACGCCCTTCGAGTGCGCGAAGGCGAGCGCGTCGCAGACGCGGGCGACGACGTCGAGGAGCATGTAGAGCGTCGCGGTGTCGGGGACTCCGCGGGGGAGCGCGTCCGCGATCGCCTGGAGCGTCTTGCCCTCGACGAGCTTCATCGTGAAATAGAGCTGCCCGTCGTTGCCCTCCGCGATGTCGTAGACCGGCACGATGTGGGGGTGATCGAGGAGGCCGGTGAGCCGCGCCTCGCGGAGGAACATCCGCACCGACTGCTCGTCCGCGCGGAGCTCGGGGTGCAGCGTCTTCATCGCGACGCGGCGCTCGAGCGCGCGATCGACCGCGACGTCGATCCGGCCCATCCCGCCCGAAGCGACGCGGCCCTCGACGACGAGGCGCGTAGCCGGCTCGAGGCGCACGAGCTCGAGGATCGACTGCGGCGGCATCTCCGACGCGACGAGGACTTCGCGCGGGCGCTCTTCGGCGAGGAGCGCTTCATTCCCGTCCGGCGTGGTGTCGGAGATGAGGCCCTGCTGCACGGAGCGCGCGACGACGATCGTGTTGTTGGGGTCCGCGGCCTCTTGCTTCTTCGGCCGCACGGTCGGCGCGTCGAGCTCGTCTTCCTTGCTCATGATCGCCGCGCGTAGGTCGACCAGTCCGACCGCATCCCCTGCGCCAACATCATCGCCACGCTCATGATCGGCAGCTGCGAGTTTACCCCGATGCTCGTCGGCAGGACGCTCCCGTCGCAGACGAAGAGGTTCTCGACCGCCCACGTCTCGCCGGTCGGCTTCACGACGCCGTCCTCCTTCCGCGCCGACATCTTCGCGGAGCCGAGCGGGTGGAACGCCATGCACTCCACGCGGCCGGCGGGGACCTTTCCTTCGAGGAGGTAGTCGAGCTCCGAGAGCTTCTTCGCGGTCGGGGCGCCGAAGACGGGCGTGAGCACCTCCTTCGCGCCGGCGGCGAACGCCATCTTCGCGAGGATGTGGATCGCCTTGAAGAGGCGCTCGCGATCGCGCGCCGCCATGCGATAGAGCACGAGCGGCTCGCGCGAGATCCAGCGCCGGACCTGGCCGCCGCCGTCGTCGTGGACCATCCCGCCGAAGAAGGCGAGGTTCGGCATCTGCTTCACGAGCTTCCGGTGCGTGCGGCCGATGCCGGGGAACGCGGCCGCGAGCACGTTCACCGCGCTGTAGACGCCGTTGAGCCAGATGCCGTCGTGGAGGAAGTGATCGGTGTAGACGCTCTGGAGCGCGCCGTCCCAGCCGTCGACCTCCTCGTCGAAGAGCGCGCCGATGCGCACCGCGGGGTGGAGCGTCAGGTGGCGCCCGATGTGCACCGAGTCGAGGCCGCTCCTCCGGAGCAAGAGCGGCGTGTGCATCGAGCCGCACGCGACGACGACGACCTTCGCGCGCACGTCGAAGCGGACGCCGGGCTCGCCGGTGACGGCGTCGAGGAAGCGGCCGCGCACGCCGCGCGCGCGTCCGCCGGTGATGTCGATCCTCTCGACCAGCGCGTCGGACACGATCCTCGCGCCGCGCTCGACCGCGGCGGGGAGGAACGAGACGTCGACGCTCATCTTCGCGCCGTTGGGGCAGCCGAAGTTGCAGCGCGCCGCGCCCATGCAGCCCTTCGTGTTGCGGCGCATCGTCTTCATCGGGATGCCGAGCTTGTCGGCGCCCTCGACGAAGAGCTCCGTCGCGCGCGAGCGCATCCAGACCGGCACGTCCTCGACGTGGCAGATCTTCTCGACTTGCGAGAAGTAGGGATCGAGCCCCTCCGGCGTCATGCGATCGAGGCCGAGCGGCCCGCTCCAGACCTCGAGCACCTCCTCCGGGATCCGGAAGCACACCGCGCCGGTGAGCACGCTCGAGCCGCCGACACATTTCCCGGCGAGGAGGCTGATGAGCGGCGTGTCGCCGAGGCCGAGCGCGACCGACATGCCGGCCTCGCGCGAGAGGCGCCGGAACGAGTGCGACGGCGTGAGCGCGCCGTACTCCTCGGGCGTGTAGTGACCGCCCTCCTCGAGGACGAGCACGCTCCGCCCGTCGCTCGCGAGCTCGCGCGCGAGGACGGAGCCGCCGGCGCCGGACCCGACGACGACGACGTCGACGCTCGCCGAGAACGGCGCCGTCTGCTCGCGCCCGCGGAGGACGGGGAGGGTCAAGGCCGCGCCTCGTTCGCGACGTTCGCGATCGGGAGCGACGCCCCGCGCTTCCAGCGCTTGCGCTCGGGGCCGGGGTATCCGATCGCGCGCTGCTCTTCCTCCTCCTCGTAGAAGATCATCGTCATGATCGTCTTGTAGGCGACGACGAGGAGCGGGAGCTGCCGCACCTTCGAGTGCTCGAGCCGCTCGAGGTGCGCGAGCCGATCGTCGACGCTCATCTCGTCGAAGGTCCGGAAGCGGAAGAAGAGGAGCGGCGACCACCGGATGACGACGAGCATCAGGACGAGGCCGAAGCGCAGCGTCTTGCTCGCCGGGCTGATGAACGCGTCGACGTCGTCGACGAACGCGTCGAGCCGCTCGGGCGCGACCTCGCCGTCGGGCGAGAACATCGCCTCCGCGAGCGCGCGCACGACCGGCCGGTGACCGGGACGCAGCGTCGTGCGCGCGTAGTCCTTCGTGATCAGGCGAACAGGCTGCGGCAACGTGCCCAAGTATAGTAGGTTGCTGGTGGCCATGGTGGGTCGGGTCGTCGTCGTCGTGAGCGTGTTGCTGCTGCCCACCGCCGCATGCAAGACCTCGTCGCGCGCCGCCTCTACCGTGACGCCCACCGTCGCCGATCCGTACGCGGGGGCGAACTGCGCGGCGGTGCGGGCGCCGCGGGAGCCCGAGCTCATGGCGTGGGACGCAGAGAGCCGGGCGCAGCTCGACAAGCTCCGGCGGCGGGGCGTCGTCGCGGTTCGGTACCAGGCGAAGGGGTGCGAGGTCGAGCTCGAGCTCCTGCCGGGCTGCGTCGGGCCGAAGGACCGATACGTGTATTCTCCCATGAGCTCGGCGGACACGCGGACCGCGCGCACGATCGACGAGCTCCTCGCCCAGCTCCCCGTCGGCGCCTCGAACCTGTCGATGACGCTGGGCGGACCGCGCGTCTTGCGCGCCGACTACAAGCTCGTCGGCGCCGCCGCGCTCCCGGTCGGCAGCACGATCACGGAGTACGACCTCGTCGGCCTCGATTGCAAGAAGGCCACCCACGTCGTGAGCGCGGTGTACGTCGGCGGCTTCGCGGTCGCGCAGGCGTCCCCGAACGCGACCGACAACGTGTTCTCCGGCGGCGGCGAGGCGCTCACGCGCGAGGGCTTCGCGCCGATCTGCCAGCGCGCCGAGGCGGAGGGCGTCGAGCTCTCCGGCTGCTCCGCGCCGCTCCGCGTCGCGCTCCTCCCGCTGAACGGCGAGGCGCCGCCGCCGACGTGCCCGGAGGGCTGGACCTTCGACGGCAAGCGCTGCGCGAAGGACGTGGTCGCGGAGACGCTCTGCTCGACGTGGGGCGGCGCCGAGGACGGCTGCACGCACGCCGATCCGGACGCGGGGGCGGGGGAGGAGCGCGTCTTCGACGCCTCCACGGTGGAGCGCGTCGTCCGCGAGAAGAGCCCCCACACGAAGCGCAACTGCTGGGAGGCCGCGCCGGCGGGCCTCCGCAAGCTCAGCGTCACGATCTTCACGACGTTGAGCCCGGACGGCAAGGTCGCCTCCGCGGAGGCGCAGGGCATCACGGCGGAGGGCAACATGGACACCGCGAACGTCGTGGCGCGCTGCATCGCGAACGACGTGATGACCTGGGAGTTCCCGGCTCCGGACGCGAAGGTCACGTTCCAGCTCCCGTTCCACCTGCTGCGGCAATAGCTCCGAACGCGTCGGGATTGCATCGAAACGGACGGCGGACCCGTCTACCCTGGGCTTCGTGAGCCGCTTTCTTCGGTGGTCGCTTGTCGTCTTCGTCGTCCTTTGTGCCGCGTGCGCGAAGAAGCCGACGATGAAGGTTCATCACGCGGAGATGGCCGGCGTGCAGGTCGGCTTCCCGCCGAGCCTCGCCGTCCAGATGACGGTCGTGCTCGACGTCACGAACCCCAACAGCTACGACGTCGCGGTCCGCGCGATGCGGGGGAACGTGACGTTCATGGACCGCTACACGCTGCCCATCAACTGGTCGCCGGGCGGCGAGGGCGTATGGCTCCCGGCCGATCGCACGACGCAGGTCCGCGTCCCGACCGCGATCCCAATCGACCTCGCGCTCCAGCTCACGCGCGAGGCGATGACGGGGGTAGTGAAGTACCACGTCGTCGGCAAGGCCGACGTCACCGCGACGCGCACGCTGAAGATCGAGAAGGACGACTACGAGGTCGACGAGAGCGGCTCGATCGCACGCCAGCAGATCGAGGCAAGCATCGCCGCGCTGGGCATCCCGTTCATGCGCTGAGGCTTTTCTTGTTCGAGAGGGCTCTGCCCTCTCGAGCTCTCCCGCCGGGGGTTTCTCCGCGCGCGGGGCGCGCTCCGACGCCCCCGGACCCCCGCAGAGGGGCCTGCCCGCTCCCTCTCGAGCTCACCCGCCGGGGGGTTCTCCGCGCGCGGTGCGCGCTTCGACGCCCCCGGACCCCCGCAGAGGGGCCTGCCGGCTCTGCCCTCTCGAGCTCACCCGCCGGGGGTTTCTCCGCGCGCGGTGCGCGCTCCGACGCCCCCGGACCCCCGCAGAGGGGCTCTCGAGCTCCCTCTCGAGCTCACCCGCCGGGGGTTCTCCGCGCGCGGTGCGCGCTCCGACGCCCCCGGACCCCCGCAGAGGGGCCTGCCGGCTCTGCCCTCTCGAGCTCACCCGCCGGGGGTTTCTCCGCGCGCGGGGCGCGCTACGACGCCCCCGGACCCCCGCAGAGGGGCTGCCGGCTCTGCTCTCGAGCTCACCCGTCGGGGCCTCTCCGTGCGCGGGGCGCGCTCCGCCCCCGGAGGCCCGCAGAGGGGCTCTGCCGGCTCTGCCCTCTCGAGCTCTCCCGCCGGGGGCCTCTCCGCGCGCGGTGCCGCCGCCGAGGGGCGCTTGTTCGAGAGTGGGTGCTCGCGCGGGGCTCCGCCGCCCGAGACGGGAGCCCGCCGCGAAGCAGCTGAGGGCAATGCAACCGCCGCGGAGCTCGAGACGGGAGCCCGCCGCGAAGCAGCTGAGGGCAACCGTCCCCGAGACGGGAGCCGCGAAGCAGCTGACGGCAATGCAACCGCCGCGGAACCCGAGACGGGAGCCCGCCGCGAAGCAGCTGAGGGCAATGCAACCGCCGCGGAACCCGAGACGGGAGCCCACCGCGAAGCAGCTGACGGCAACCGTCCCCGAGAAGG
This sequence comes from Labilithrix sp., assembly GCA_019637155.1. Taxonomy (NCBI): domain Bacteria; kingdom Pseudomonadati; phylum Myxococcota; order Polyangiales; family Labilitrichaceae; genus Labilithrix; species Labilithrix sp. The sequence goes on from JAHBWE010000005.1 coordinate 10,732, forward strand.
CAACCGCTCCGGACCCCCGAGACGGGCGGCGACCGCCGCGAACCAGCTGGTCGGTTTCGCGCGTAGCTCGCTGCGCAGTGGTCAAATGGTTCAACCACTTGCAAGTGGTTCGATGACTGGACCGGAACTCGCATGGTCGGGGAGCGACGATGCGGCGTTCTCTTTTCTCCAGGCTTTTCGTGTTTCTTGCCGTGGTTGGAGGGGTGGGGACCGCGCGCGTCGCGGCGGCGGCGGAGGAGGAGGCCAGCTGCGCGGTGGACAAACACGAAGGCTTCTCCGACGCGGACGCCGATGGCGTGGAGCAGATCGTCTGCCGCGCGGTGCGCGAGGCTGGGCGGAGCGGGCGCTTCCGCGTCCACCTCGGCAAGCTCGGGTCGAAGGTGATCCTCACGCTCGTCGAGCGCGCGCCGGACGGCGACCGCGACGAGCAGGTCATCCTCTCGGGCCTCGACGAGGTGAGCGTCGCGGCGCCGCGGCTGGTCGAGGCGAGCGCGGAGCAGAAGCCCGTCGCCGAGACGGTGACGGTGAACAACGTCGTCGGTGAGGAGACGCGCACGCCGAAGAAGCGCGCGTCGCACGTCCACGCGTGGATGGGCATGATCGGCGCGGGCGGCGCGGGCGCGATCGGAGCCGGCGCGAACCTCGCCATCTCGGCCGGCTCGGAGCGCTGGTCGTTCGTCGGCGATCTTCGCCTCGCCGGCGACGCGTTCAACAAGCCCGCGTCGGTCGCGGGCGCGATCGTCACGCTCGGCGCGGTCGACGTCGCGCGTGACGGCGACGCCGACTTCTCGTACGCGAGCCTCACCGGCGGCGCGCGCCACCACTTCGCCGGGACCGACTTCTCGCCCTTCGCCGGGCTCGGCCTCGGCGTCGACTTCATCGCGCGGAAGCAGACCGTGATGCACCACGGCGGCTACGTGAGCGAGGACCTGAAAGGGAAGGCGGGGCTCGCCGGCTACGCCGAGATCGGCCTCGATCTCATGCGCACGCACGTCGTCGGCGGCGCGATCACGCTGCGCGCCGACATGCCCGCGTTCGCGGTCGAGGAGCGGAAGCCCGACCCGACGAACGATCGCCGCTACCTCCAGCGCTCGACCTACAGCCCGATCTTCTCCGCCGGCTTCGCGCTGCGCTTCTGAGCTCCAACTCCGCTTTCGATCTCCAACGTCGAGGAAACCACGTCGAATGAAGCCTCTCGCCCTCTCGCAGAAACTCGCCGGCGCCGTCGCCGCGAGCGCCACGCTCGTCGCCTGCACCTCCGGGTGGGGCGCGTACGACAGCCCCGACTACGGCTACGGCCGCGGCGCGTCGACGAGCAGCAGCGGCTACTTCGTCGTCGACGGTGGCGCGCGCGGCAACAAGGACACGTACCTCGACGCCGGGATCCGCGCCGAGTGCATCGACTGGAGCGGCTTCGGCGGTCGCGGCTGCTTCGACTGCGAGCCGCAGACGAACGACGAGCTCCTCATCGCGTGCACCGACGCGCGCTACGAGGAGTTCGACGACGAGACGCGCATCGCCGGTTACTCCGCGGCGACCCCGCGTCCGGCGCTGCCGCCGCGCGGCCCCGACCTGCCGCCGTTCGTCGGCGACCATCCCTCCGAGCCGGGCGAGCCGCTCCCGCCCGCGCCGCCGTGCCCGATCTCCACGAAGCCGAACCCGGTGATGGTGCTCGGCGCGACGGGCTTGCCGTTCGAGACGATCGCGCGCGCGATGGGCTCGGCCGCGACCATCTTCTACGCGGAGCGGGGCTCGTGCGAAGGCGTCGCGAGCATGCTCATCGGCGAGCCGAAGCTCTCCGGCGAGATCGTCTACTTCGACGCCGACGGCACGAAGAACCGCTGCACGCTGAGCGGCGAGCACCCCGCCGACGTCACGACGTCCGCGCTCTTCGCGACGACGTGCGCCGGCGAGTCCGGCCTCTCCGAGCAGCTCACGCTCCCCGCCAACGTCGAGGACTACGTCGGCCCCGCCAACACCGTGATGTTCACGGTGCCGGCGACCGCGCGCGAGCGCGCGATCAGCGCCGCCGCGGCGTACAAGGTCTTCGGCTTCGGCGCGGGCTCCGGCGTCGCGCCGTGGACGAACGAGGAGCTCGTCTTCCGCCGCCGCGCGAGCTCCGGCAACCAGCAGACGGTGGCGCTCTCGCTCGGCCTCCCGCCCGACGCGCTCCGCGGCCGCGACGCGAACGGCTCGAGCAACATGCTCGCCGCGATCCGCACGTCGCCGAACCCGCAGGCCACGATCGGCTTCAGCTCCTCCGAGATCGTCGACCCGAACCGCGACGTCCTGAAGGCCCTCGCGTACAAGCACTACGTCCAGCCGGTCGCGTTCTACCCCGACAGCGATCCCGCGAGCTTCGATCGCCGCAACGTGCGCGACGGCCACTATTACATGTGGCTCCCGCTCCACGTGCTCGCGCGCACCAGCGCCGGCGAGCCGATCGCGGTCGCGAACCCGCACCTCGATCCGACCGGCGCGAAGAAGTCGGCGCGCGACGACACCGTGCGGCGCCTCGTTTACGTGATGACGAGCCGCCAGGAGCCGCCGGTGCGCTCGGTCGATCTCTTCGGCGCGCTGAAGCGCACCGGCAACGTCCCGCAGTGCGCGATGCACGTCCAGCGCGCGCGCGAGGCCGCGCCGCTCGAACCGTACACCCCGACGTCGCCGTGCGACTGCGCCTTCGAGGCCGCCGCGCCCGGCGCGACGCCCCCCGAGTGCAAGCCGTGCGCGTCGAGCTTCGACTGCGCCGGCGACCGCCCCGTCTGCAGCTTCGGCTACTGCGAGGGGGCGCGCTAGTTGGCCTTCGCGGCCTTGGCGCGCTCGCGCTCCTGGCGCTCGAGGAACTCGTCGTAGGTGCCGCCGAAGTCGAGGATGTCGGCGCCCTCGCCGGGGGCGCGCGGGCGGAGCTCGACGATGCGGGTCGCGAGCGAGCTGACGACGTGGCGGTCGTGGCTGACGAAGACGATCGTGCCGTTGAACAGCTTGAGCCCCTCGAGGAGGCCTTCGATCGACTCGATGTCGAGGTGGTTCGTCGGCTCGTCGAGGACGAGCACGTTGTGCTTGAGCACGATGAGCTTCGCGAGGAGGAGGCGCGCGCACTCGCCGCCGGACATCGTCGCGGCCGCCTTGAGGCCGGCCTCGCCGGTGAAGAGGAGGCGCCCGAGCGCGGCGCGGATGTTCTCCTGCGGGGCCATCTTGTCCCACTGGTAGAGCCACTGGAACGCGTTCATGCCGGCGGCGGTGCGGTTCAGCGCTTCGTGCGTGTCCTGCGCGAAGTAGCCGACCGACGTCTCGTGGCCCCACTTGACGACGCCGTCGTCGGCCTTGAGGCCGTCGAGCTTGGTGTCCTCGTCGAGGCCGGGGAAGCCGCCGATCATGAGCTTCAGGAGCGTGGTCTTGCCGACGCCGTTCGGGCCGATGACGGCGATCTTGTCGCCGCGGTTCACGTGCAGGTTCGCCTTCTCGAAGACGACGATGTCCTTGCCCTTGTCGTCCTTGAAGGTCTTCGAGAAGTCCTCCATCCGGCAGACGTCGCGGCCGGACGGCTTCTCGAACTCGAAGCGGACGAAGGGGCGCACGAGCGACGAGCGCTTGGGACCCTTCGTCGCGAGCTCCTCCTTCAGCTTGTCGATCTGCTTCACGCGCGACTGCGCCTGCTTGCTCTTCGACGCGTGGGAGCCGAAGCGCTGCACGAACTCCTGGAGCTCGGCGACCTTCTTCTTCGCCGTCGCCGCCTGCGCCGCGGCGCGCTGGTTGTTCTCGTACTTCGCGTCGACGAAGTCGGCGTAGTTGCCGGTGTAGACCGTGATCGTCTGGTAGTCGACGTCGGCGATGTGGGTCGCGACCTCGTTCAGGAAGTGGCGGTCGTGGCTGACGACGACGAGGGTGCCCTTGAACTCGTTGCAGAGGAAGCTCTCGAGCCAGCGGATCGACTCGAGGTCGAGGTGGTTGGTCGGCTCGTCGAGGAGGAGCACGTCCGGCCGGCCGAAGAGCACCTGCGCGATGAGGACGCGCAGCTTGTAGCCGCCGGCGAGGGAGCTCATCTTCGACTCGTGTTTGTCGATCGGGATGCCGAGGCCGACGAGGAGCTCCGCCGCCTCGCTCTCGGCGACGTAGCCGTTCTCCTCCGCGACGATGCCCTCGAGCTCGCCGAGGCGGATGCCGACCTCGTCGGTGACGTCGCCGGCGAGGAGCTTCTCCTTCTCCTGCATCGCGTCCCAGAGCGCCTTGTTGCCCATGATGACGGTGTCGAGGATGCGCTCGTGCTCGTACTCGAAGTGGTTCTGCCGGAGGACGCCGAGGCGGAGCTTGCCCGGGATCGTGATCGACCCGGTGTCGGTGTCCTCGTTGAACTCGAGCATCTTGAGGAGCGTCGACTTGCCCGCGCCGTTCGCGCCGGTGAGGCCGTAGCGCTTCCCGGGATCGAACTGCATCGAGACGTTCTCGAAGAGGATCTTCGGACCGAAGCGCTTGGTGACATTGTCGAGGACGATCAAAGCGTGCTTCTCATAGCACGATCGTCGCCGCGCGTGGCCCGCTACTCCACGACGCAGCCGCGGCGAGCGTCGACGTAGCGAGCCTTCGCGCCCCAGAAGCCGATCGCCTGCGCCTCGACGCGCTTCTTCTCGTGGTCGATCGTGAGCGTGCGGACGTTCGGCACCTCGCGCGCCCACTCGCGGCAGTACGCGTCGTCGCGCTTCATCACGAAGACGCACGAGCACGTCATCTTCGCCGAGTACACCGTCAGCAGCTCGAGGTCGTTGTCCTCGTAGCGGCTGCACGCCGACGCGCCGACGACGAGCGCGGCCGCGGCGAGCGCCAGCCCGCGCTTCACGGCTCCCCCGTGAGCGCGAGCGCGAGCTTGAAGAAGCGGTTCACGTCGAGCGCCTCGTCGTCGCGATCGTCGCCGCTCCGGACGATGACGAGGTCCTTCGAGGGGATCACCGCGATGTACTGGCCCCAGTGGCCGATCGCTGAATACGTGTCTTCCGGGAGATCCGGCCACGGCTGCTCCGCGACGCCGGGGAGCTTCCGGTTGAGCCACAGCTGCCGCCCCTGCTGATCGGTCGCCCCCACGTCGTGGCGCTTCCGGAGGAACGCCTCGCTCGGCGTCGTCGCCTGCGCGATCCAGTCCTCCGGCAGCATGCGCCCGTTCTCCCAGCAGCCGTCGTTCAGCATGAAGAAGCCGAGGCGGCCCCAGTCCTCCGGCGGCGCCCACGAGTAGGCGCCGCCGACGCGGTGACCGGCGAGGTCCTGCTCGATCGTCATCTCCTTGATCCCGAGCGGATCGAAGAGCACCGTCCACGGGTAGTCGTCGCCGAAGCGCGGGCGCATCGCGCGATCGACGGCGCCGCCGAGGAGCGTCGAGTCGCCGGTGGAGTAGCGGTACGCGGCGCCGGGCGCGTCGGAGCGATCGTGCTCGAGGACGAAGCTCGCCATGTCGCGGTGGCCCTCGCCGTAGAGCATCGCGACGACGCTCGAGTCCTGGCGCGAGCCGTCGTCCTCGTAGTTCTCGGCCCAGTCGAAGCCGGAGGCGAACTCGAGCAGGTGCCGCACGGTGAGGTCGCAGCGACGGCCGAAGTCGGGGAAGAAGCGGCACATCGAGTCGTCGATCGCGAGCGCGCCGTGGGCGACCGCCATCCCGGTGAGGAGCTGCGTCACCGTCTTCGAGACCGACCACGCGAGGTGCGGGTTCGCGGCGGTGAAGCCGCGCCCGTAGTGCTCGTAGAACACGGCGCCTTGATGGATGACCATCAGCGCGTCGGTGCGGATCCCCTTCCGGTCCTCGTTCGCGCCCTCGAGCGTGAACATGTACTCCTCGAGCGCGCGCACGCGTTCGGGGAAGAGGCGCGCCGTCTCCTCGGTCCGCCGCGGGAACCCGTTCGTCGGCCACGCCGCCCGCGCCGGACACGGCGCCGCTTCCGCCGCCGCCGGCGCGACACAAACGAGCGCGACGGCCAGGAGCACCGCCCTCATCGGAAGTGGATCTCCGCGCCGAGGGTGGCGGCGCCGCCGGTCGCGAGGCCGGTCGCGAGCGACATCAGCATGAGGTCCTTCGGCTCCGCGACCCACGTCTTCGCGAGGAACGAGCCGGCGAGGACGAGGACCTGCGCGCCGAGCGCATAGAGGTACGGCTTGACGAAGCCGCTCCGCGCGCCGTCGCGGCTCCGCTCGAACGAGAGCGCGCCGGCCGCGATCGCGGGCGGGAGCGCCGCGGCGAGGAGCACGGCCGGGAGCGCCGACGTCAGGAGGCTCGGCGACGACTCACCGACGAAGCGCGCGCCGGTGTAGACCGCCGGCGAGAGCAGCGTCGTCGTCCCCATCGACACCGCGAGCTCCCGCGCGATCGACGCGCGCGGCGGCTCCGCGTTCGCGCGGGACGCGATGGCGCTGCATACGAGCATGGTGAACAGCATCGGACGTAGTCGCAAATCGGACCTCCGTGGATCAGCGTCTCGGGCGCCGCGGCGCCGGCTTCGGCGGCGGCTCCTCCTCTTCGTCGTCCTCTTCCTGGTACGGCTTGAGCTGCTCGTCCGAGACGCGCGGCTTCCACCACGTCCCCGGCGGCTCGACCTCCTCCTTCGACTTCGGCTTCGGCTTCGCCTTCACGGGCGGCGGCGAGTCCGCGTCCGCGTCCTCGTCCTCGTTCGTCGTCTCCTTCTCTTTCGGCTTCGGCGCGCGCACGTCGCCGGCGAGGTTCTCGTACTCCGGATCGCCGAAGGTCGGCTTCCGGTCGCGGAAGAACCGCTCGAAGTTCACCTCCACGCCGATCGCGAGCACGTGCGAGAAGGCCGCGTAGTCGCCGTTGTTCACCGGCGGGAGCAGGTTGCCGTCGCCGTCGACGTTGTCGCCGCCCTTCGCGCCGTTGTTGGGGCGGAGCTCGCCGTCGGTGACGGTGCGCGGGAGCGACGCGACCGCGGCGTAGGCGAGGTTGATGCTCCACGGCCCGTGCTTGAAGCCGAGGCCGGCGGTGCCCGCGATCTTCGGCAGCGTGTTCGAGTCGAGGCGCGTGTACTTCGGCTCCGTCGCCGAGCTGTCGAAGAAGGCGCCCGCGCGGAAGACCAGGATGTTCTCCGCCGCGGCGTCGTCGCGCGCGTCGAGGGCGTAGTTGTAGGCCCCGCCGACGCGGACGCCGAACGTGTCGTTCCACTTGTGGAGGCTCTGGATCGTGGTGACGTCGCCGGTGCCGAGCGGGTCCGCCGTCTTCACCTGCGGGCCCGGGTCCTGCGCCGATCCCCACGTCTCGTAGGTCAGGTTCAGCTCGACGTCCCAGAGCTCGCGTTTCTCGGCCTCCGTCTTCTCCATCGTGACGTAGCGGCCGCCGAGGCGGACGACCCACGGGAGATCGAGCGTGGTCCCCGCTGTCGTCGGCTCGCCGAACTCCTTCGACGCGCCGATCTTCGCGGTCGTGCTGCCGTTGATGTTGATCGACACCGGCGAGCGCACCTGGAGGCCGAGCTGGATCGCCTCGTTGACGCGGAACATCGCGCCGAGCGCCGCGCCCGCGCTCGTGCCCTTGCCGGTGAAGCGGCCCTCCGCGTCGCACGGCCGGTACTCGGGGTTCTTGCACGCGCCGCCGCCGGAGTCGGCGTACGCGATCGCCATCTGGTTCACGTCCGCGACGGCGAGGAAGGCCGAGACGCCGATGTCGAGCTGGTCGGTGACGCGGTACGCGGCGCCGAGCGTGGGGAAGAGGAGGAGCGACTTCGACTGCACCGCGTCGTAGCGGCTAGGGGAGGGGAGGCCGTTCACGCCGAGCTGGAACGTGCGCCCCGTCGCGGCGGGGCCGAAGACGCCGAGCCCGAAGGTGAGGCGATCGAAGACGCCGAAGTCCGACGACGCGACGAGCATCGGCAGCGTGAACGACTTGTTCTTGTCCTCGACGAGCGGGTACTTGCGGCCGCCCCACGGCGTGAGCGGATCGGTCGAGTCGTCGGCGTACTCGCCGGCGCGCTGGAACGTCATCGTGTTGAAGTGGTTGTTCGCCGTGATCTGGAGCTTCGTCCCGCGCTGCCGCGCGAGCCCCGCGACGTTGTAGTAGAGCGCCGTCGCGTCGTCGGCCTTCGCCGTAAACGTCGCGCCGCGCCCAAGCGCCTCCGCCCCTTGATCCGGCATCTCGTCGATCCCGCCGGCGGCGGCGCGACCCGACACCAAGACCATCACGAGGACGGCCGTCGTCGCGAGCCCCCAACTGAAGCGAGCACGATGCAGAAAACGCGTCTTCGCGTTTTCTGCATCGTGCGAGCGGGGTGCAGGGGCAGAGCCCCTGCGTTGAATATTCTCAGTTGCAGCCGGCGGTGCCCGGGGGGACCTTGCTGCAGGGCGCGCAGAGCTCGCCGTCGTCGCAGTCGCCCTTGATGAGCCCGGCGAAGGCGCCGCCGGTCGTGACGCTGCAGCGCGAGAGGCAGATGCCCTTGATGAGACCGAATCCGGCCTTGCAGGAGCGCGGCTGCGCGAGGCCGACGAACTCGTTGGGAGCACAAACCGGAGTCTCGCCGGAGCACGTGTCCTTGCCAAGGCTGCTCGCGTTCTCGCCCGCCGCCTCGGTCGGGACGCAGCGGCCGGTGCCGCCGCAGCACTGCGCGAACGTCTTCGGCGGATCCTTCGGCTTGTCGCACGAGGCCTGCGAGCACGCGCCGGTCTCCTTGCCGGTGCGCGGATCGAAGCAGGGCGCGCAGAGCTCGTCGGCGTCGCAGTCCGCCTTCGGGAGGAGCGCCTTCTGCGCGCCGATCTCCGGGATGCCGACGTTCGAGCAGCGACCCTCGAAGCCGCCGGTCGACTTGCACGTCTTCGGCACGTAGCCGCCGCCGCGGAGCACCGACTTCTTCGGCGCGCACACGCCAGCTTTGCACTTCGCGAGCTTGCCCGCCTGTTCGCCGACGAGGCTCGCGTCGACGCAGAGCATGTTCGAGGTGCAGTCTTCCTGCTTGAACGACTCCGCGGGGAGGATCTCCTCCTCCTGCGGGCACTTGCCGATCGGGTCCGGCGTGCCGTTCGACGACGAGCCACCCGTCCCGCCGCTGTCGCAGTTGCCGCCGCCGCCGAGCTTGCAGAGGCCGGTCTCCGCCTTCGTGACGGGGTGCGCGCACGGGGCGCAGACCTGGTCGCCCTCGCACTGGTCCTTCGTCGCGCCCTTGAGCATGTCGTAGTTCGCGATGACGTCCTTCGCGAGCGGCCAGAAGCAGCGGCCCTCGGAGTTGAGGACGCCGGTGCACTTCTTCAGCTCGATCTTGGAGCCGCTCTTGACGAGCTCCTCCGGGACGCACGCCGCCTCGCCCTTGCAGTCGGCGGACTCGAAGGTGTCGGCGAAGTTCGCGAGGGTCGCCTTCGGGACGCAGCGGCCCTTCGATCCGGACTTGGTGCCCTTGCACGCGGTGAGGCTCTCCGGGTCGACGCCCTTGATCTCGGAGGAGCAGGAGGCGGCCGAGTCGTCGTCGTCCTTCGCCGTCGACGCGCCGTTGACGTCGCCGAGGTCGCCGTACGGGTCGACCTCGCCGCACGCGACGACGGTGACGAAGAGCCCGCACGCCAGCGCCGCCACCGTGTTCCGCATGGTGGGGGCTCTCGCAACGGTCGTGCCCGCTCGCTTCGCCGCAAAACCTCGGGAAACTGGGGATCCCACGCGCTCGGTGGCTGTTTCATCCTCGTTACGGTCCGGGCTCCTCGCCCACCAGGTTTCAGAAAATCGTGCGCCTGATCTCCTACATACGACACACATACGACTCGTCGGCGAGCCTCCGATTTGGTCCCGCGCCGTGCTCGCCTCGTATGCTCTGGCGAGCGCGTGAGAGACACCTCCTTCTATGTCGCGAGCCTCCTCGAGCTCGCCTCCGCGAGCGCGGCCGACCGGCGCGTGCTGTGGCGACAAGCGATGGCGGCGCTCTCGCGCGCGAACGCCGACGACGGTCCCGGACCGCTCGAGGGGATCCACCCCGACGTCCTCGTGAAGGGGGTCAGCGCCGCGCTCGCGGCGGGGCTCGCCGACGATCTCGACTGGCTCTCGCCGTCGGCGGCGGGCGTCGCGCTCTACACGCTCGCGGCCGCGCTCCCGGTCGGCACCGAGCAGCGCGAGCTCGGTCGCCGCGTCCTCGCGCGCATGCTCGCGGGCAACGCCGAGACGTTCGCCGCGATCGCGACGAGCATGGCGCAGTCGGGCGGGAAGGGGCTCGCGAGCCAGAACGTCCGCTCCCGCATCGCGATCGTCACCGAGCTCCCGCTCGCGCACGGCATCGCCGACGGCCCGCTCGCGCACGCGCTCCTCTCGCGGCGCGAGTTCCAGCGCGACTGGGTCCTCCTCCCTTCCACGCGCTCGCTCCCGGCGCGCCGCCTCGCCGCGAAGATCCTCGAGCGCGCCGCGCGCGAGGCCGCCCGCCGCGCGCAGATGGGCGATATGCACGGGATGCGGCCGTTCATGTCCGAGACGGTGCGTGCAGCTTACACGCGTCTCCTCGACGACCGCGAGTCGCTCGTCTGGCGCTACGTCGCGGTCGCGCGCGGCCTCATCGCCGGTTGGATCCCGCAGCTCCGGCAGGAGATCCTGGACGGCCTCAAGGAGGGCCTCTCCCCGACCGAGTGGCGCCGCGCGGCCGCGTCGCTCGCCGCCTACGCCGCGGTCCGCCCGGACGAGGCGCTCAAGGTGATGCAGGGGGTCGTGAAGCGCGGCCTCTTCACGTGGGAGGATCCCGCGAGCGCGTCCGCGTTCGTCTGGGGCGTGCCGCGCGCGATCGAGGCCGAGCCCGAGGTCGCGGGCAAGATGCTCGACCTCCTGATGGGCGTCGCGACGCACGACGTCGCGGAGGCGGTGCTCGAGCTGCGCTACGAGTACGGCGCGTCCAAGGTCGTCGACCGCGTCACGGCGCAGGCGCGCGAGCTCCTCGAGGCGGCGCAGGAGAAGCGGCGCACGATAACGGCCGCGCGCGACGACGGCGCCGACGCGCTCTACCGCGAGATCGGGCGCGACCTCGAGTCGGCCGCGCGCGACGACGAGCCGGTGCGCTCGCTCGCGGCGGCCGCGCTCGACGCGTTCGTCACCGAGGGCGCGCCCGGCGCGTACGCGCGCGCGCGGGAGGTGCTCGTCGCGGCGCAGGGCGGGATGGACGCGCTCGAGGCGGTCGCGAAGGACGATCACGCCGAGGGCCGCGCCGGCGCGATGGCGCGGCGCACGTCGATGGCGGTCATGCGCGATCTCGACACGAGCCTGCTCGAGCGGCCCGTGATCGGCGACCTCCTCCGCCTCGGCAGCGCGGCCGACGCGCGGGCGAGCGAGACCGCGCTCGACACGATCCGCGAGCGCTTCGCGGGCTGGATCGTCGCGTGCGAGAGCCCGGAGCAGATCGCGGACGAAGGCTCCGCGCCGCGACATGCAACCCTCCGGTTGCGTCGTCTCCGCGCGCTCCTCCACCTCGTCGACGGCGACCTCGGCGAGATGCAGGAGCCCGCGCCGGCGCCGAACGCGCGCCGCGTCGAAGACTCCGAGGTCCGCGCGGTGCCGGCGGAGAACGAGCGCGCGCGTCGCCTCCGCGCGCTCTGGCTCCGCACGGTGCGGTCGCTCCTCGATCACTTCCAGACCGATCCCGCGCCGATGTTGAAGCGCACGTTGCTCGCGGGGCTCGCGCGCGCGCTCGACGCGCTCGTGCGGCTCGTGGTCTGCGACGTCGCCGACGCGCTCCTCGTCCTCGCGCTCCGCATCCGCGGCCGCCGCGACTTCGAGACCCTCGCCGAGGCCTCGATGGACCCCGACCTCCGGCACGTCCTCGCGCGCTACGCGAAGTACCTCCGCGACTCGGAGCCGACCCTCGCGGTGTCGTCGGAGGAGGGCGGCCCCGACTCGATGCGGCCGTCGAGGAAGCCGGAGAACCGGCGGCTCGAGGCGCTCTGTGAGCTCGCGAACGAGCTCGCGCCGGAGGGCTCGGCGCGGAGCGAGGCGCTCCAGCGCGTGCTCGTGCGCATCCACGGCGCGCTCACGACGACGGCGAGCGTCGGCTCGCTCTCCGCGCTGTCGACGACGAGCACCTCCGACGCCGACGTCGTCGCGTCGGTCGAGACCTGGGTCGGCGCGCTCGCGCAGATGTGCGCCGGCGCGCGCGCGCGGCTCGATCCGGAGGTGTCGTCGATGGCGCCGCCGAGCCCGAACCCGAGCCTCCTCTCGGTCCACGTCTCGCGCGTCCTCGCGGAGGCGGAGACGACGCTGCTCGAGGACCAGCTCGGCGCCGCGATCGACGAGATGGTCGCGGGGATCCCGCACGGCATCGGGCGGCTCGTCTCCGGCATCCTCTGGGGGCTCGCCGATCTCCCGGTCGAGCGGCCGTCGGCGGAGGCGGGGATCGTCGCGGTCACCGATCAGCTCCCGGCCTGGCTCCCCGCGCGCCGCACGATCGGCGGCTTCTACGTGCAGCGTGCGCTCGGCATCGGCGGCACCGCGTCGGTGTTCGTCGTCGTCCGCTCGGAGGAGAAGGGCGACCCGAACGCGGAGCGGCTCGCGCTGAAGGTGCCCGACTACAACGCGACCGCGGCGCGCGTGATGTCGCAGGACGAGTTCCTCAAGATGTTCCGCGAGGAGGCCTCCGCGCTCATCCTCCTGCCGAGCCACACGAACCTCGCCCGCTTCGTCACCTTCGACATGGGGACGAAGCCGCTCCCGATCCTGGTGATGGAGCTCGTCGAGGGCGTCACGCTCGAGCGCGTGATCCACGGGCGCACGCTCGACATGAGGCAGTGCCTCAAGATCCTCGACGACGTCCTCGCCGGGCTCGAGGCGATGCACTCCGTCGGCCTCGGCCACCTCGACATCAAGCCGTCGAACGTCCTCCTCCGCCGCGGCGAGCAGGGCGTGCTCGTGGACTTCGGCCTCGCGGGCCGCAAGCTGCGCCAGGGTTGCGGCACGGGCCCGTACGGCGCGCCCGAGGTCTGGGGAGTCCTCCCGCCGGGCTACGTCGCGTCGCCCGCGCACGCGGACATCTACTCGTTCGCCTGTGTCGCCTTCGAGATGCTGATGGGCCGCCTCCTCTTCGACGCTCCGAACGAGGTGGCGCAGGTCTCGCTCCACCTCGCGCACGACGGCTTCCCCGCCGCGGTGAAGGCGCTCCTCGCGAACCCCGAGATCGCCCCGCTCGCGGAGGTGCTCCAGCCCGCGCTGCGCCGCGACCCGCGCCTGCGCCCCACCGCGGAGGACCTCCGCCGCGACCTGCGCTCGGTCTGGTCAATGGTCGAAGACGCGGCCTGGCCCGCCGCGCTCGCGCTGAGCCCAACCGGCTAGTCTCTCTTGTTCGAGAGGGGCTCTGCCCCTCTCGAGCTCTCCCCGCCGGGGCCGGTCGCGCGAAGACGCGCTCTACGCCCCGGACCCCCGAGAGGGGGTGGCCCGAGAGGGGGTGGCCCGAGAGGGGTGGCCCGAGAGGGGTGGCCTGAGGGATGGGGGATAGGGATAGGGATGGGGGCTGGGGCCAGGCTACTTACGCGTCGAGCGTGGGCCGCTGGTCGGGCTCTCGCTGCCGCTCTCGGCGCCGTTCCCGCCGAGGGTGGTGCGGCCGAGGACGGCGGCGAGGACGTGGACGTTGAGCGGCTTCGGCACCATGTGGCGGACCTTCGCGTCTTCGCCGAGGGAGGCGAGGGTGGCGGGGAGGTCGCGGCTGACGACGACGATCTCGACCTCCGGGTTCTTGCGGCGCGCGAGGCGAACGAGCTCGCCGGTGCGGCCCGCCATCGACTCGTCGTCGATCACGAGGAGGTCGTAGGGGTGGCTCCCGCCGAGCGTCACCGCCTCGCTGCTGGTGGTGACCTCTTCGAGGACGATCTCGTGGCCGCGTGTCTTCAGCGTCTGCGTCGTGTTGCGGATCAGCGAGCGCCGGAACCCGGTGTCGTTGGCGACGACGAGCACCTGCGGCCCGAGCTCTCCGATCGCCGGGCTCTCGTCGACGAGGGGCAGCCGCGCGTGGAGGGCCTCGATCATCTCGGACGCGGAGGCGTGCCGGGCGGCGGGGTCCTTCGCGAGGGCGCGGAGGAGGACGTCGTCGAAGGGCGCGAGCTCGGGCCGCACGGCGGAGATCTTCCGCGGAGCGTCGTTCATGTGCGCGAGGAGCATCGCAAAAATATCATTTCCCTCGAAAACAGGTCTTCCGGTGAAAAGCTCGAAAGCGGTACAAGCGAGGGCGTAGAGGTCGGTGCGCGCGGTGACGCGGGTGCCGTGCGGGTCCTGCGCCTGCTCCGGCGCCATGTACGACGGCGTGCCGCCGGTGATCGACATGCGGGGGTTGGAGGCGCTGCGCTTCCGCGCGAGCCCGAAGTCGATGAGCACGGGCCGGTCGGTGTTCTTCTCGATGATGACGTTGGCCGGCTTCACGTCGCGGTGGACGAGCTGCCGCGCGTGCACGGCGTCGAGCCCGGCCGCCATCGCGCGCAGGATCGCCGTCGCCCGCGGCAGCGCGATCGTCGCGCCGTTCTGGGCGTGGGCGTCGATCATCGACTCGAGCGAGTGCCCCACGACGAGCTCCATCGCGAGGTACGACGCGGTCTGGAAGCGGCCGAAGGCGTAGACTTGGACGACGTTCTCGTGCCGGACCTGCGCGAGCGCCTGCGCCTCCTTCACGAAGCGCTCGGCGACCTGCTGGTCCGCGGCGGGCTCCACGATCTTGATCGCGACGGGTCGTTGTAGGAAGAGGTCCTCCGCGCGGAGCACGATGCCCATCGTCCCGGCGCCGACGCGCCCGAGCACGCGGTAGCGGCCGTCGATGACGTCCGGGAGCGTAAGTCCCCGGATCGTCGACGCGGCTTCTTCGGGCGAATCGCCGAAAGTAGCATGTCCGTGAATCGTCCGATCGGTCATCGAATCGGGCCCATCCAGCCTCCGAGTCTATCGTGTATCCCGACGCGTTCAATGCAGCGGCCAATTGCCGCGGCCAAAAACCCAAGGCAGCGCTTGTCGTTAGCGACGGCTAACGGTACCGAGGGAGTCGCATGCCCCTGACACCTCTCCCCGGTGTCCCGGATCCGGAGGGCGGAGATTGTGTGGAGTGTGGGCGTTGCTGCCACCACGGTCCACGAACGGTGAGCCTCCTCGAGGCGGACGAGCGCAGGATGGGGGAGCGGCTCCTCCCCATCTACACGGACCTCGAGGACCGCCCGCCCTACTTCCGCTTCGTGAAGAACGACGGCGAGCGTTGCGCCGGCCTCGATCGCACCGACCCGCAGCGATACCCCTGCGCGATCTACGAGGTCCGTCCCGCCGGCTGCCGCGAGGTCGAGCCAGGCTCCCCGTGCTGCCTCGAAGCAAGAGCACTCGGCCACCTGGGCACGAGCGTCGAGTTCAAGCGCCCTCGCTGACGGTCGGCTCAGTCCGGCTCGCGGAGCTGCAGGTCCGCGCCGACGACGACGCCGCTCGCCTCTCGAGCGATCGCGCGCATCGGCTTCAGGATGCGACACAAGAAGTGGGAGCGCGAGCAGCCGTACGAGATCACGCCCGGCGGAGGGTCGACGGCGGAGGAGACCTCGATGACACGATGCGCCGGCACTTGCTCGAGCGCCCGGGCGCGCTCCCAGTCGAGGCTCTGCGAGCCGAGCGAAGAGTCGAGGACGACCGCGTCACATTCGCGAAGGAGCCGGAGCACCTTCGACTGCCACTCGTCGTCCTCGGAGTGAATCACGCCGGCGTCGTCGCGGATCGACGCGGGGTCGAGCAGCTCGAACCCGCGCCGCTCCGGCGTATAGGAGACGAAGCCGTTGTCGCTCAGCATCGTCAAGTGCCCCAGCTCGGCGAGCACGGGGGCGGCGATCTTGGCGGTCAGCGTCGCGTGCGGCTCGTGGAAGCTGCGGAAGAGGACGATGCGGAAGCGACCGCGGAGCCCCGTACGCATCGACAGGATGACGTTGACGACCGCCGCGACGAGCCCCGACGTCGCCGCCCGCTGGACCTTGCCAAGGCCGACGGCGTTCGCGCGCGTGAGCGCACCGAGCACACCGATCGCCGCGCTCGAAGCGGTGTCCGCCGCCCACACGAGCGGCTGGGCGAGGTGGAGGAGGAGGGTCGCGTCGAGGATGGGCGATCCGAGCGCGCGCGTACGGTCCTCGAAGAGAGAAGGATCGCGCCACGTCTCGCGTTCGCGCCTCGAGGCGACGACGGCGAGGACGATCGTGACGACGGCGAGGGGCCCCAGGACGAGCAGAGGCGTGGACCACATCGCGATCGCCATCGAGGAACGCTTCGACGCCGGGTGCGATTTCGAGCGCCGGAAGGAGAAGGGCGAGCTGGCGCTTCGTGATCGCGACGTAGGTCGGCTGATGCTCGTGCTCCATGAACGCGGATCGGTAGAGTCGTCGCGCCTCGTCCGCCGCGCCGAGGACGAGCGACGCCTCGGCGAGGGTAACGCGGTCCCAGTAGCCCGTGAACGCGATCTGGTCGGCGGCGGCCATGATCCCACGTCGGCGATCGTAGAGCGCGACGACGGAGGCCGCGATCTTCTCGGCGCCCTCCTTGTCACCGAGGAGGAGCGTCATCGACGCGGCGTTCACCCCCGCGTACGTGCTCGAACGACGGCCGACCTCCCAGGCGCGCCGGTAGCGCTCGACGACGCGACCGAGGTGCTTCAGGCGCGCGCCGCTCCTCCCTTCCCAGCGCGGGAGGTCGGCCCACTGCCGCTTCAGCGCGCCGGCCGACATCGCGAGCGTCTCCTCGTCACGATCGTATTGCTCCGCGAGCGCGTCGAGCTGGGCGGCGCTCTCGTCCACCTCGCCGACGAGCGAAGCCCCCCACGCGAGGAGCTGCCGAAGACGGAGGTCGGCGAACGAGGAGCGAGCGCGCTCGAGCGCGCCGAGCGCCGCGTGATGATGCTCGGAGCCCGCGGCGAGCATCACCTCCGCGTAGAGCGAGGTGAGGGTCGGGTTCGCGAGACCGACGCTCTCGTGCTCTTCCCACCATCGTTTCAGCGCTCGAAGATCGACCGCGGGCTCGTCGAGGATCGCGAGCAACGAAGGCACCGGCGACGCGGTGAGGACGAGGAGCTCCCGTCCCGGCGCGGTCAGCGACCCCACGCGCGCGCCGAGCGGGAAGCGCTCGAAGTGCCAGACGAGGATCCGTCCGAGGAGGCTCATCGCCATGTCGACGTCGAGCGCGCCGAGCGCGCGGTGCAGGTGGCGAGCCTCGTTGGAGAGGCGGCGCAGCGCATGCCCGAACGTGCGCGAGCTCGGCGACAGGAGCCCGGCTTCGTCGAGGCGGACGAGGGACGAGAATACGTTCGCGCTCTTCTCGCGCGTCGCGAGGAAGAGCTCCTCGGCGGTGAGGGCCTCGAGGACGCGGCCGGCGTAGAAGATCGCAGCTTCGGGCGCGTGGACGGAGAGGACGCGGGCCAGACGCGAGAGGTCCTCGCCGAGCCGATAGCCCGCGTGCTCGTTGGCAAGGACCTCAGGAAGCAAGCCGCTCGGATCGAACATGCCTTCTCGCGCGACCGCGTCCTCGGAAGCCAACGTAGCGCGGAACGCTAGCAGGCGCGCCGTGCGAGGGTGCGCTCGCAGGCGTCGGCGATGATGCGTTCTGCTGCTGCGCCTGCGTCGCGGAGCTCGTTGGCGCTTGGTGGGTCGAAGCGGAGGACGCGGGGGCGGGGGGTCGACTCGAGCGAGACGAGGACGCGCTTCGCGTTTACCGAGATCGAGCGGACCTCGATGCCGGGCTCGCGCTCCTCGAGCCACGCGACGATGGGGCGCGCGGCGGCGAGGGCCGCGTCGGCGTCGGCGCCGCGGAGGTCGACGCCCGGGCCCGTCACGCCGGCCGGGACCGCGCGGACGTGGCGATCGCGGAAGCGAAGCTTGTACGAGAGGAGTCTCATGCAACGTCGGGGGCGTTGCCCCCGACACCCCCACCCCAGACACGGCCCTCGCGCTTCGCGCTCGGGGCGCTTCGCGCCCGCTGTCGCGGCCGCTTCTGGGGCCCCGTCGCCATCAGGATCCATCAGGCGCCGGTCAGGGCCTTGGCGAGCTTGCCGGAGACGTCCCAGTCGACGAGGTCGTTGTAGCCGCCGACCGGGGACGAGGCGACGAACACGACGGGGAGGTCGTCGTCCTTGCACTTCGCCTCGCGCATCACGAAGTCGCGTGTCGTCGCGTCGCCGGCGATGTCGAGGAGCGTGTACTTTACAGCCTTTGCGTCGAGCATCTCCTGGATGCGGCCGAGCATGCGGGCGTTGCGGTCCTTCTCGAAGTAGACCATCACCGGCGCCTGCGCCTTCGCGATGGGCGCGGAGCCGCCGGCGGGCTTGCCGCCGTTCCTCTTCAGCTCCTCGAGCTTCGCCAGCCCCGCGCGGCGGCGATCGAGCTCCTCCTGCGAGCAGATCGGGTCGCCGAGGAGCGCGTTCATGCGCCGCGCGATCTCCTTCGGGAGACGCACGGGCAAGAAGCCCTCACCGACGGGGGACGTGATCGCCTTGTGGAGGGAGGTGCGGACGAGGTCGAGCATCGCGGCGCCCATCTTCGTCGGGCCGCCGCGGAAATCAAGCCGCGCGGAGCCGCACGAGCGTGCGGAGGCTCAGTTGGTCTCGCAGCCGTCGGGTACGGCGAGGCCGTTCGTGCACGTCCGGATCTTGATCGTGACGGCGCCGCGCTTGCAGTCGATCAGGTTGCACTTGTCGGTGCCGGTGCACTCCGCGTCGAGCTTGCAGAGCGGCGGGCCCTCGGTGCAGCCGGTGCCCTCGTCGCACGACGAGCCGTTGAAGGTGAGGCAGCAGCCGACGCCCGCGTCGTTGCAGTCGGCCTTCTCGTCGCACGCGAGCTCGAGCCCCTGCTCCGCCTCGCAGATGTCGTCGCACGCGGCCTTCTTCTCGTCGCTGTCGGGCCAGCAACAGAGCTTCTCCGCGTCCTTCGTCGTGTCGCACTCCTTCGTCCCGCAGGTGACCTTCTTCGGGTTCGACAGCGTGGTGGGGCCCGCGTCGTTGCCGGCGTCGCCGCCGCTCGAAGAGCTCGACGAGCTCGACGACGTGGTCGACCCGCCGTTGTCGTCGTCGTCGTCGCCGCTGCCGCTCGACGAGCTCGCGTTCCGCCCCGCGTCCTTCTTCGGCGTCGCCGGCGTCTCCGCGCTGCACCCCTCGAGCGAGGTCACCGCGGCCCACCCGACACACGTCCCCACCAACGCGAGCACGGCGAAACGACGCACGCCCGAATTGTGCGCAGATTCGGCGCGGAATGCCAACTCGGGCCGACGAGCCGTCAGGCCTCGGCGAGGGCGAGCTTGTTCTTCGCCATCTTCGCGACCTTGGCGCGGCCGCCCTTCTTCACGACCTCCTCGAGCAGCTCCTCGCCGAGCGGGTGGTTCAGCTCGGTGAAATGGAAGCCGACGTAATAGAGGTGGTCGAGCTCCAGCGCGCGATCCTTCTTGAGCGACTTCGCGACGTCGAAGCCCTGGCGCAGGAGCGCGCCGAGGATGCGGAGCGACTCGTCGCCCGCGCGCGAGGCCGGGCGCGTGTCGCGGTTCGAGAGCGAGAGCTCCAGCGACGCGAGGGCGTAGCGATCGTCGTTCGTCGCGCGGTCCATCTTGCAGAGGATCGAGAGCACGACGCGCGCCTTGTTCTCGTCCTTCTTCCGCAGACGGCCCGCGAGCGCGCGGAGCGCGTCGGCGACCGCGTCCGGATCCGCGTCGCGCGCGACGTCGAGGTGCGCCTCGTAGTTGCGCTCGCCCTTGCCGAGACGATCGAGCGCCTCCTCGAGGAGCTGCTTCCGCAGCGCCGGCGCGATCTTCTTCGCGGTGGGGCGGAGCACCTTGGCGAGGACCCACGCGCGATCGGGGTTCGTCGCCTCGAGCAGCGCCTTCGCGAGCGCGGGGACCGCCTCCTCCTTGCCCGCGATGCCGTTCGCCGCCGCCTCCGCGTAGCGCCGATCCGCGGTCGAGACGAGGACCTTCGTGAGCACGCTCGACGCCGCCGCGCCGCCCATGCGGCCGAGGAGATCGAGGACGAAGCTCGCGCGCGCGAAGTCGGGGTGGAGCGCGATCTTCTCGAGGCGCTTCGCGGTGTCGTCCGAGACCTGGAGCGAGCCCAGGGTGTGGAGCGCGGTCTGCGCGAGCGTGCGGTCCGGCGCCTCGGCCGCCTTCACGAGCGTGTCGACGACCTTCGCGCTCGGCTTGTCCTTCGAGAGCGCGAAGCGGAACGCGATGATCGCCTCCTGCCTCACCGACGGATCGGCCTTCTCGTCGTTCGCGTAGGCGAGCAACGTCGGGATCGTCTTCTCGTCCTCGAGGTACCCCAAGATCTTCACCGCCGCCGCGATCGCGCCCGCCGCGCCGGCCTTCTTCTTTTGCGCGTCGAGGAAGCGCTCGACCTCGGCGAGGTAGCTGCGCCGCTTGTTGCCGTCGGCGTTCTTGATCTGCTGCCGCACCGCGAGAGCGGCGGCCTTCGCCGCCTCCGCGTCGCTCGAGGCGAGGCCCTTGATGAGGGCGGAGAACGCGTCCTTACCGCCGAGCTCGGCGAGGGCGGCGTCGAGCGCGCGGCGCTCCTCCGGCCCCGCGCTCCCCATCTTCTCCTTGATGATCGGGACGACCTCTTCGCCGACGCTCGCGACCGCGCGCGTGGCGGCGCGGCGGACGTCGTCGTCGTGCTGCGAGAGGAGGGGGAAGATCTGCGGCAGCGCCTTCTTCGCGCCGACGCGGGCGAGCGCGTCGAGCGCGTGCACCTGGAGGAGGGGAACGCCGCTCTCCAGCGTCGCGGCGAGGCCTTCGACGACGCCCGGCCCCTTCGCCTTGAGCTCGCCCAGCACGATCGCAGCGGCGATCTTCTTCTCGATCGCATCCGACTTGAGGAGCCCGACGATCTTCCCCACTTCGCTCATGGGGCCAGGTCTTATCATCGGGCGATGAGCATCGCGAGCGCGGTGAAGGTGGCGGTGGGGATCGTTCTCGCGGTCCTCCTCGGATGCGAGCCGCCGCCGGGAACGGAGTCGGGTGGCGGCGGCGGCGGCACGCTCGGCGACGCCGGCGGCTCCACGACGGGTCCGCTCCAGCCGCTCGACGCCGACGGCCTATGCAAGAAGCTGGTCGGACAGTGCGGGATCGGCCTCTCGCAGGAGCTCTGTCTGAACGAGTATTTCCCGCTCCGCGTCACGTCGGCGTGCGCCGCCGCGATCCCGAGCGCCACCTGCGCCGACCTCGCGAGCACGAGCTCCTCCATCTCCCAAACGTGTTTCCCTCCGTGCAGCGCGGGCACCGCGCCGGCGTGCAACGGCGACGGGACGATCACGCTCTGCACCGCTTCGAACACGAGGCAGGTCCGCGACTGCCGCGACGCCTGCACCGCCGAGGGCTTCACCGCGTGGACGGGCTCCTGCGGGACGACGTTCGACGGCCAGGTCGCGGTGACGCCGCAGTGCTGGTGTCGCTGACGACGGCGCGAATGAAAAACCTCGCGCCGTGTATCCTGCGGCGGTGCTCGGGCGTCTCGTCTTCGTCGTCGCGATCGGTACCGTCGTGAGCTGTCGTGAGTCGGCGCCGGTTCGGGGCGCGGAGACGGAGGCGAAGGTGGTGACGGCGGCGGCGCCGTCGTTCGCCGACGACGTCGCGTTCCTCGATGCGCGCGCGAAGACGATCGTGCTCGAGGATCCGGCCGGCGGCCGCGTCGCGCTCTCGGCGCAGTACCAGGGGCGCGTGATGACGAGCGCGGTGTCGCCGGCGGGGCAGAGCCTCGGCTGGATCAATCGGCCGTTCATCGAGTCGGCGAAGACGGGCACGCAGTTCGACAACTACGGAGGCGAGGACCGCTTCTGGCTCGGGCCCGAAGGCGGGCAGAACGGCCTCTACTTCCCGCCGGGCAAACCCTTCACGTTCGACGAGTGGCAGACGCCGCACGCGATGCAGGAGGGCACGTGGGAGGTCGCCGATCGGCAGCCGGGCCTCGTCACGTTTCGGCGCACGATGACGGTGGTGACGTGGTCTGGCACGGAGCTCGTCGTCGAGGTCGAGCGCACGGTGCGTCTCCTTCCACGAACGGACGTCGCGGCGGGCGTGGGGTACGTCGGCTACGAGACGTCGAACAAGATCGTGAACCGCGGGACGAAGCCGTGGACGAAGGAGACGGGCCTGCCGTCGATCTGGATCCTCGCGATGTTCGCGCCGGCGGCGGACGCGCGCGTGATCGTCCCGTTCGAGAAGGACGGTCCTGGCGAGATCGTCAACGATCGCTACTTCGGCAAGGTCCCGCCCGAGCGGCTCGTCGTGAGCGCGGACAAGGGCTTCCTCGCGTTCACGTGCGACGGCAAGCAGCGCGGAAAGATCGGCCTCTCGCCGTCGCGCGCGAAGAGCGTGCTCGGAAGCTACAGCCCATCGCAGAGCCTCCTCACGGTCGTGAGCTACAGCGGTCCGGTCAAGGGCGCGCCCTACGTCAACAGCATGTGGGAGCAGCAGAAGGAGCCCTACGCCGGCGACGTCGTGAACAGCTACAACGACGGCCCGCCGGCGCCCGGCAAGCCCCCGCTCGGCGGCTTCTACGAGATCGAAACGAGCTCACCCGGCGCCGAGCTCGCCCCGGGCCGCGACCTCGTGCACGTCCACCGCACGCTGCACTTCGTCGGCGCCCGCCCGCACCTCGACACCATCGCGAGGGAGAAGCTCGGCGTCGCGCTGACGGATCTCCCCTGACGCGAAGGCGCGTCGCGCGCTCAGTGGTGGCGGTGCGCGCGGCCGTGCGACTTCGCGACGGGGGCGTGGGCGTGCTTGCGTGCGGCCGGTGCGTGCGTGTGGCGCTGGCTCGGCTTGGCCTTCGGCTTCGCGCCGTGCGGCTTCGCCGTGTGCGGGCGCGCCTTCGGCGTGTGCGCGGCGTGGCCGTGGTGATGGCGAGCCGGGGGCTTCGCCGCCTTGCGGCCGTGGGCCGGCTTGGCCGCCGCGTGCGCGTGCCCGGTGGCAGAGGCGGGAGCGGCGGCGAACAGGATGGCGACGCTGGTCGCGAGCGCGAGGAGCAGATGAAGTGCACGGCGCATGGCGACGCCTCTAGCAGGGTGCGCGCGCCGCGCGACGCAGAAACGTAGCGGGTCGATCGATTGATCCGCCGCCTCCGTTCGGAGCGGAACATTCCAGCGCCGCGGTGCGGACGCGCGTCCTCGAGTGAGGACTACAGCTGGCTCGCGCTGACGGCGCAGGCGCTCTCCTCGCCCTCCGGCGGCTCGAAGTCGACCGAGTCCTTGTAGTAGACGCGCTGGAACGTCGCCGACCAGCACTCGCTCGCCGTCACGCTCGGGATCTCGGCGGGCAGGTCGCCGCCGGAGATCGAGATGTCGCCCCGGCCCGCGCCCGTCGCGTTCCACTTGCTCACGAGGTGGACGGTCTCGAGCGCCGTGTCCTTCGCGTCGGAGACGTCGGTCGTGCCCGCGATGTCGACGGAGCCCGCGCCGTCGCTCTCGTGCACGACCTTCACGTCGAGCGAGCCCTTCGCCGGCTCGGGCCGCAGCTCCACCGCGATCGTCGCGGGGAGCTTCTGGAGGTCGTACGTGATCTTCGTCGTGCCTTCGTCCTTGCCGCGCGTGGGCTCGAGCTTCTTGTACGCGTCGTTGTCGGCCTCGAACCAGCCTTGCCGGTGCTTCGGGCTCGACTTGCCCCAGCCATGTCCCTTCAGCACAGCGAGCCACTCGCCGCCGCTCTTCGGCTGTCCTTCGAGCGCGTAGTCGTACTCCGCGTCGCCGACCTCCGTGACGGTGAAGCGCCACACCGCCGGCTCGAGCGCGTTGCCGGAGCCGGGACCCCACACCGCCTTCTTGTCTTCGAGGCTCGTGGGCTCGGTGTTCACGATCGCCCAGATGCCGCCGAGGATGACGCCGGTCGTGAGGTCGACGGCGCCGGTGACGTCGCGCGTGAACTGGTAGTACTGCGCGTTGCCGCCCGCGCCGTTGGTGCGGACGCCGAGGCCCGCGCTGCGCTTGCCGATCGTCGTGCCGTCCGAGCCGCCGGGGACCGAGAGCGCGACCTCTTGCTGCGTCGGGATCGCCTCGCGAAAGCGATCCGCGTCGCTGCTCTGATTCACGGTGCAGCCGGCGCCGCAGGCGAGGGTGACGAACGCGAGGGACCAGAGACCACGACAAGCGAGCGACATGGGGAGCGCCTCCATCGACGGTGGGTTGTGGCTCAGGTCATATCAAGGTTCGGACCACGGTGGACACCCCCGAATCCCCCGCGATTTCGGGGGTCCCTCGCGGCGCACGACCGCGATCGTGAACGCCGGTTCGTGAAGCGCGGTTCCGCCCGTGGCCCGTCGTTCACGTCGGCCTCACCGGTGCGAGGTCGTCGCGCTCGTGCTCCGTGGTCGGATGCGTGGAACCTGCATGTTCTTCGCACGAGCTGAGAAAACGGAGCCCGGCGCGCGCGTTGCTGTCTCGGTCGTCATCATGAGCACGCCTCGTATTTCCATCGCCGTCGCCGCAGCCACCGCGACCTTCATGGTCGTCTCTCCGAGCTTCGCGGACGACACGGACCAGGAACCGCAACCGGAGCCCGCGGCGCAACAACCCGCGCCGCCGCAGCCCGCGCCGCCGCCGCCCCCGCAGCAGCAGCGAGTGAGCACGACCACGACGACGCAAGCGTCCTACGTGACGAGCTCCGATCGGATCGTCGAAGAGGAGCGCCACGATCGTCCGAACAAGACGCTCCTCGTGACGGGCGGCTCGCTGTTCCTCCTCTCGTACGTGCCCTCGGTCCTCGTGGCGGCGCAGAGCGATCGCGAGGCGGACAACCGCCTCTACATCCCGGTCGTCGGCCCCTGGCTCGATCTCGGGCAGCGCAACTGCGACGTGAACCCGTGCGGCGACAGCGAAGGCGTCGCGAAGGCGTTCATCATCGCGAGCGGCGCGGTCCAGGGCATCGGTGTCCTCACCGCGCTCTCGTCGCTCGTGATCCCCGAGCGCGAGCGCGTGCAGGTCCGTCAGCCCGCGACCGCCGCGACGAAGCCGGAGGTCCACGTCCTGCCCGTGTCCTTCGCGGGCGGCGGCGGCCTCGGCGCGGTCGGACGCTTCTGATTCACGCGCGAAGACGACGACGCCCGGAGGAGAGCCGCTCTCTCCACCGGGCGTTCGTTCCTGCTCTACTTCTTGGTGCCCTCCGGCTTCTTGTCGGTCTTGTCGGTCGACGTCGTGTCGGTCGTCGTCGTCGTGTCCGACGGCATCGTGGCGCCGCTCGTGGTGGAGCCGGGGTTCGCGTCCGGCGTGGCCGGCGCGTCGCCGGTCGGCATCGTCGCGGGCGGCGTGTTCGTCATCGTGCCGGAGTTCGTCGTGCTCTCGCTTTCGGGGGTCTTCGTCTGCGTGTCGCTGCCGCCGCAGCCGATCGCCGCAGCGACGCAGGTGACAGCTACGAGATGAGTGAGGTTCATGTCGTTCTCCAGAGAGTCGATAGAGAGTCGAAGCGTTCGTGCTTCGGGCGGGCCGCGTCAGCACTCCTCGTGCCGGAGCGCCGGCGCGCGCGCGTTCACGCCGCTTCGCCGGACGATCCACGGTCCTCGCGGACGCGCGCCGCACGCACGATCGCCACGCACGACGCGAGGGCGTGGCGTTTCGGCGCGGCGTCAGCGCTGCGTCACGAACGCGAGCGCTTCGCCGATCGTGCGCGCGCCGCCGAGCCCGTAGTCGCCGTGTGACGCACCGGCGAGGGTCCAGAGGCGCGTCGTGATGCGCGCCTGTGCGAAGGACTCCATCGCGCGGCGCGCCTTGTCCTGCGGCTCGCGATCGGACGCGAGGACCGCGATCGCGCGCACCGCGTCGAGCTCGTAGGCGGGCGGCGTGGCGGGGATCCCGATGAGCACGAGACGCGTGTACTTCGCAGGTGCCCGCGCGGCGAGGGCGAGCGCCGAGAGGGCGCCCGCGGAGTCCGCGACGACGAGGACCTCGCCGGCGTCGAGCGGGAGCCCGCGCACGCTGCGTACCGCTTCGATCGCGGCGTCGACGCGCTGGTCGAGCGCGGCGGCGTCGCTCTGCCAGGTGCGCCCGCCGACGCCGTCGGCGCACGGGGTGTCGCCCTCGAGCGCGACGATGGTGCCGTAGCCGCGCGCGACGGCGCTCCATCCTTCGATGTCGGTCCGCGCTTCGCTGCAGGTGCCGTGCAGGTGGACGATGGGGCGACGCGCCTCCTCGCCGTCGCCAGCGACGACGACGACCGCGCGATCCGACACGACGTCGACCGTCTCGATCGCCCCCGGCGCCGGCGGCTCGAGCACGTAGTCGGCGGCGTGGGTCGTCGTGATCGACGTGGCGATCTCGCTCTTCTTCCCGCCCTTGCACCCGGCGAGCGCGAGGACGGACGCGAGGCCGGCGACGAACCACCTAAGGCGCACGCCCGCTGTTTGGCATCGAACCATGCAGGAGGCAACCTTTTCGCGCGCTGCAACTTCGCCCTGGCTGCTGCGGCAACTTCGGTCTACCGAGGCAGGCGGGAGGAAACCATGCTCAAGAAGATCATCGTCGTCTCACTGGTCGCGTCCATCGCGCTGCTCACCGTCGCGTGCTCGAACAGCGCCGAGGATGCATGTGAGAAGGTCAACGAGCTCTGCGAAAGCCAGCAGGGCTTCCAGAAGTCGAACTGCTCCGAGTCTTCGGACAAGTACGACAAGCTCAGTGACGCCGAGAAGGAGAAGGCCGACAAGCAGGCCGACTGCATCGACGACGCGAAGACCTGCGACGACGCGATCAAGTGCGCGCTGGCGCAGTGAGGCGGTGAGGACTGCAAGGGCTCTACACCCATGCAGTCCGTTCGCGTCGCTGGAGCTAGAGGCCGCGCAGCTTGGTCGCGGCGGCGACGCGTTCGATGGCGACGACGAAGGCGGCGGTGCGCATGTCGATGTTCTTCGACTTCGCGGTCTTCGCGACGCCCTCGTACGCCCGCAGCATGTACTTGTTGAGCTCGGCGTTGACGCGCTCTTCTTCCCAGCGGAACTGCTGGACGTTCTGCACCCACTCGAAGTAGCTGCAGGTCACGCCGCCTGCGTTCGCGAGGATGTCGGGGATGACGGTGATGCCGCGCTGCTGGAGCACCTGATCGGCGTCCGGGACGGTGGGGCCGTTCGCGCCCTCGACGACGAGCTTCGCGCGCATCTCCTTCGCGATCCCGGTGTTGATCACGCCGCCGAGGGCGGCCGGCACGACGATGTCGCACGCGCCCGCGAGCACCTCTTCGTTCGTCGTCGCAGACGCGCCGGCGAAGCCCTTCACGCCGCCCGTCTTCCGGACGTGCTCCATGAGCGCGTCGATGTCGAGCCCTTCGTCGTTGCGGACGCCGCCGCTCACGTCGCTCGCGGCGACGATGGTCGCGCCCTTCTCGCGCATCAGCCGCGCCGCCCACGAGCCGACGTTGCCGAAGCCCTGCACCGCGACCTTCGTCCCCTGGAAGGTCTTGCCCTGCTCGCGCAGCCACGCCTCGGCGACGATCATGCAGCCGCGTCCCGTCGCGGCGTCGCGCCCGAGCGATCCGAACAGGTCGACGGGCTTGCCGGTGACGACGCCGGGCTGGAAGCCGTGGTGCATCGCGTATTGGTCCATGAACCACGCCATGATCTGCGGGTTCGTGTTCATGTCGGGCGCGGGGATGTCGACGTTGGTCCCGACGATCTCGTGGATCCCGTCGACGAACTTGCGCGTGAGGCGCTGGAGCTCGCCGGGCGAGAGGGCGCGCGGATCGACCGAGATGCCGCCCTTTCCGCCGCCGAACGGCACGTCGACGACGGCGGTCTTCCACGTCATGAGCGACGCGAGCGCGGTCACCTCGTTGGCGTCGACCTCGGGGTGGTAGCGGAGCCCGCCCTTGAAGGGTCCGCGCGCGTTGTCGTGCTGCACGCGGTAACCGACGTAGGTCCCGATCGTGCCGTCGTCCTTGCGGATGTTGCACTCCACGCGCACCTCGCGATGCGGCGTCATGAGCTGCAGCGTGAGATCGTCGCTGAGCCCGATCAGCTTGCTCGCGGTCTGGAAGAAGCGCCCGACGTCCTCGAATGCGTTCGACATGCGCCGAGGGTACCCGCGCGTCGCACCGAACGTCGAGAGTCATGCGCACGGATGCACGTGTTCTCGTCGCTCGGTCACTGGCTCGAGCCGGAGTCCGGCGGCGGCGCGGGGGCGCCGTAGAGCGCGGCGTTCGTTCCGGGATCGGCGTCGGCGTCGGCGCCGGCGTCGGCGTGGATGGGGGGCCCGCCGTAGTGCGGGATGATCGACCCTTCGGGCTCGTCGGAGGAGCAGGCGATGGTGGTGCCGGCAGCAGCGGCGGAGGTCCCGAGCGCCAAGATCGCCGCGCGCGAGAAGCGCCCCACGAGCCGCCGAGGCGGCGGCCGATCGTCGAACGCGCCCGCGAGAGGCCGGGCGCAGAACGGGCACCGGGTTTCATCGATCCGAACGTGACGCGAGCATGACGGACACGCGGCGAGCGGGCTCATCCGCTCAGCCTATCGTCCCGGTACGGTGAACCGCTATCGACGCGTGGCGCAGACCGTGGCAGATCAAGCTTCGCAGCCGCTGCAGCGAAAGAGGTGGACGCCAAACGGCCTTCAACGTATCAAAACCATTCAATTTCGGGTCGATAGCTCAGTCGGTAGAGCTGCGGACTTTTAATCCGTAGGTCGCGGGATCGTTCCCCGCTCGACCCACCAGAAAGAGCGCTCCCGCGTGCGTCAGCGTGCAGCGGGGGTTCGTGCGGGGCAGGGGTTGGCGTAGGACTCGTCGGCGGCTTCATGGGCGAGCACGTTCGCGTTCGGGTGCTTCTTCGCGTCGATGACGTCGTAGATGCAGGCGTGGTCCCCTGCGATCTTCGAGACGACGAGCCAGTTGTTCTCCGCGTCGGCGTCCGGGCCCGTCACTTGGAAGAAGCGGAAGACGAGGCCGTGCACCTTCCGGTCGGGGCCGTGGACGCGCCAGTCGGCGGTCGGGCCGACGCGACTGAAGCCGCCGTTGCCGATAGCCCATAGGTTCAGGTCGGCCTCGGCCGCGCCGCGCTTCACGACGACGTTCTCGCGGAGGTCGCCGTGATGCAGGTCGAGCGAGTAGCCGCCGGTGCCCGTGCACGCCATGTTCGCCCAACCCTCATCGTCGCTCGAGGCGACGACGGGGCAGTCCTCGAGCGTGGTGAAGATGCTCGTCGCCTGCGGCGGCCGCTCCTTCGTCGGGCACTGGAAGTCGCGCGCGCCGTCGGCGATCTCGCGGGCGCGGACGTTCGCGTTCGCCTCGCCGCCATCGACCATGTCGACGATGCACGCGGCCTCTTGCGTGATGCGCGACACGACGAGGTAGCTCTTCTCGTGTCCTTCGCCGTCGCTCTGGAAGTAACGGAAGATGAGCGCGTACGGATCGACGACGCCCGGCGACGTCACCGGACCGCGCCACTCCGCCTTCGAACCGAGGCGCGAGAACGCCGGGAGGCGGCTCCACACCGCGAGGTCCATCGTCTTGTCGCCGGCCTTCACCTGCACGTTGCTGCGTGCGTCGACGTCCTCGACGAGCAGCTCGTAGCCCGGCATCCCCGCGCAGACCTCGCGGTAGAGCAGCATCTCCTCGCCCACGGGCGCGAGGTCGCGACAGTCCTTGTCCTCGAGCGAGGTGTACGCGCTCGAGGGCGCGGTCACGTCGGCCTCGGCGCCCGCCGTCCCGTCTTCCGACACCGCCGCGCAGCCCGTAAAAGCAATGGAAGCGAGCGTAAGGATGAAAGAAAACGAGGTGCGCATGGCGGAGGCTCCCAAGTGTGATGATGAATGTAAGTAAGCGGTCAAGTGGGATGCCTGCCTACAGCATCCTCCGTGCCGGATCGGAGGCGGGCCGTGGCCGATCGGCGCGCCTCGACGTGACGCGGACTTGGCCGCTTCGTTTGCGCAACCCGCGACGACGCTTGCGCAAGCGCGTTGCGCGAGCTGGGGGGACTTCGTGCCAGTACGCGCGACTCGCCCGTCCTCGCCGTCCGCGGGCGCGGTCCAGCGCGCGTCGGTTCAGTGGGCGGGGCGATGGGAGGCCGCGATCACTTGAAGCCGGTGAGGTGGACGACGTACCACTCGCCGCGCCATGAGATGAGGGACGAGATCTCGAACGTCCGCTCCTTGCCGTCGATCTCGTAGACGATCTTCGAGCCGAAGACGCGGTAGTAGCCGAGCTTGTTGTACTCCTCGTCCACGTCGACCCAGCGCGCGCGCTCGTCGGGGACCTCGAAGCGCACCATCTTCGCCGACGACGCCTTGTCCCCGAGGCGCTTCGCGAGCCCGTGGATGTCGCGCTTGTAGGCGCTGACGAGGCGGCGGCGCCAGTCGGCCGACGCGTGCGAGATCGCCTTCACCTGCTCGTACGCCGTCACCGGGAAGAAGAACGGCATCCCGCGATCGGGATCGTCGTTCACGATCGCGTCCCAGAGCGTCGCCGCGCGCGCATCGAGCGCGGGGCTCGAAGGCGCGGGGCGATCCTTCGTCTGCGGGAGCGTCCCGGGATCTACCCCGGAGTCGAGGAGCGCCGCGATGCTCGCCGCCGTCGCGGCCGCGTCCGCAGCGCCCCCCGCGTCCCCATCCCCGTCCGCGCTCGCGAGCGACGCCGACGCCGACGCATCCTCGCCCGCCGCCGTCGCTGCGATCGGCCCAGGCAGCGGCGCGACCGCAGCGTCAATCCCCACCGGCGTCGGCGGCGCCGTGCGCGCACACCCAACCAACGCGACGACGAAGACCACGACCCACGAACGCATGCGGCCGCGACCATACCAGAGGAGACGAGCCAGAGGGCGCGACGACGTGCGCGTCGGGGTGGCCTCGTCTGTGAGCCGTCGACCTCGGGGGCCGCTCGTTTCGCGGGGCGAAGTGTGGGGGGAAACATGCTAGGAAGGAGCGTCATGACACGCGCTTCTCTGCTCGTCGCTGCCGTCGTTCCTGTTGTTGTGCTCGCCGCAGCTTGCAAGGAAGACCCGCCGCCCGCGACGCCGATCGCGCCCGCGCAGGTCGTGGGGCAGCCCGCGCCGAGCGCGTATCCCGCCGACTACCAGCAGCAGGGCTACCAGCAGCCGGGCTACACGCCGACCGCGCCCGCAGGCTCGACGCCGCCCGGACAGATGGCGACACCCGGACCGACCGCGCTCGCTTGCTCGAACGACTCGCAGTGCATGACCCATCGCTGCAACCTCCAGCATCAGAAGTGCGCGTTCCCCTGCGTCTCCGATGCGGACTGCATCCAGGGAACCACCTGCTTCGTCGCCGGTGGACCCACCGCGATCTGCATGCCGAAGCCGGGGCCCTGAGCTACGCCTCGAGCTGCAGCAGCTCCTTCGGGAGCGTCTGACGCGTCGTGAGGAGGTCCGCCCATGGGTCGGCCTTCCGCTTCGCGACGATCGCGGGCACCGTCGCGATCGTGAAGGCGCGCGGATCGATCGCCCGGAGCTCCTTCCACGAGACCGGCAGCGCGACGGGGAGGCCGGGGCGCGCGCGCGCGGAGTAGGGGAGCACCGCGGTCGCGCCTTCGGCGTTGCGGAGGTAGTCGATGAAGACCTTCCCGACGCGGTGCTTCTTCGCCATCGTCGCGACGTAGCGGGAGGGCGCGGCCTGCGCCATCAGCTCCGCGATGCGCTGCGAGACGCGCTTCACCGTCCCCCAGTCGTAACGACGCGCGAGCGGGACGACGACGTGGAGGCCCTTGCCGCCGGTCGTCTTCACCCAGCTCTCGAGGCTCAGCGTCTTCAGCGCGGCGCGCAGCTCGTAGGCGGCGAGGACGACCGTCGCGAAGGGGAGGGCCTCGTCGGGATCGAGGTCGAGCACGATCCAGTCGGGGCGATCCCACCGCGGGAACGTCGCGCCCCAGCCGTGGAGCTCCATCGTGTTGTTCTGCGCGAGCAGGACGAGCTGGTTCGCCTTCGTCACGTAGAGCGCCTCCTCGCCCGCGATGACCTTGCTCGACAGCTTCACCCCGTCGATCCCCTGGCCCGAGTGCTTCTGCACGAAGCAGCGCACCTTCTTGGGCTGCGCGCCGTCCGGACAGCGGAGCATCATGAGCGGACGCTTCGCGACGTAAGGGAGCTGCACCTCGGCGATCGCGCCCGCGTAGCGCGCGAGGTCGAGCTTCGTGAGCCCGCTCGACACGTCGATCACCCGCTCGGGGTGGCTGATGACGACGCCGTCGACGCGCGGCTTCGCCGTGTCGGCCGCCTTCTTCCGCGCGGCGTGCGAGGCGTGCGGGGCATGGGCGGCGTGGGCGCTCTTCGGCGGCGGCTTCGCGACCTCGAGCACGACCTCCTTCGGCGACTTGTCTTCGCGGAGGCCCTCGAACGCGGGGTGGCGGAGCGCGCCGTCGCTCGTCCACTCGCTGAAGCGGACCTCCGCGACGAGCTTGGGCGCGACCCACGTAACCGCGCGCGTCCGCGGCGCGTTCGCGACCGGCGGCTCCTTCACCACCATCTTCGAGAGGCGCTTCGCGAGATCGGCGAGCGTCTCGTTCGAGAAGCCGGTGCCGACCTTGCCCGCGTAGCGGAGGCCCGAGCGCGCGTCGTCGTGCACGCCGAGGAGGAGCGCGCCGATGCCGGTCCGCCCGCGCTTCGGCGGCGTGAAGCCGACGATGACGAGCTCCTGACGCTTCTGGCATTTGACCTTGATCCAGTCCTTTACACGACCCGAGCGGTAGGGCGCGCCGGCGCGCTTGCCGATGATCCCCTCGAGGTCGAGCTTGCACGCTTCGCGGAAGAAGGCCTCGCCGTCCGAGACGTCGTCGCTCATCTTGAGCGGCGGCGCCTCGCCGGCGAGGACCGTGCGGAGCTTGTCCTTCCGCGCCGTGAGCGGCTCGCCGGTGAGGTCGGCGCCGTCGTAGAAGAGCAGGTCGAAGACGAAGTACACGAGGCGGCCTTGCTCCGCCGCGTCGCCGGAGGCGAGCGCGTTCTGCAGCTCCTGGAAGCTCGTGCGCCCGTCCTCGAGGACGTAGGCGATCTCGCCGTCGAAGACCGCGCTCTTCGCGCGCACGCGGGAGAGCGCGTCCGCGACGTGGGGGTACTTGCTCGTCCAGTCGAGGCCGCGCCGCGACGCGAGCTTCACCGCGCCGTCCTCGAGCCACGCGAGCGTGCGGTACCCGTCGTACTTGATCTCGTAGATCCAGTCGCCGTCCTTCGGCACGTCGCTCACGAGCGTCGCGAGCTCGGGCGCGATCGAGCCGAAGGCGGGCAGCTTGGACGCGGCTCTCCCCTTCACGAGGTCGGCGATCGTCCGTCCCGTCAGCACGCTCTCGGGGCGCTCGGCGGTGATGTCGCGCTTCGGGACGGCGTGCTCGTCCGTCCGCTTGATGAGGAGCCACGACGGCTTCTTCGCGTCGCCGCGCGTGCGGACGAGGACGTAGCGGCCCGCGACCTTCTCGCCGTGGAGGACGAAGTCGAGGTGCCCCTTCTTCATACCCGCGCGCGGATCGCCGATCGGCTCCCACGTCCCGCGGTCCCAGACGATGACGGGCCCGCCGCCGTATTGCCCCTTCGGGATCGTGCCCTCGAAGTCGCGGTAGTCGATCGGGTGGTCCTCGGTCTCTACCGCGAGCCGCTTGTCGTGCGGATCGAGCGACGGTCCCTTCGGCACCGCCCACGAGAGGAGCACGCCGTCCAGCTCGAGGCGGAAGTCGTAGTGGAGCCGCGTCGCGTCGTGCTTCTGGATCACGAACGAGCGCCCCGACTTCGTGCGCGCGATCCGCCCCGACGGCTCGTCCGTGACGTCGAAGTCGCGCATGGTGTTGTAGCGCGAGAGCGAGCCTTCGTTGTCCCGCTTCATGCCGATTTCCTCCGCGTGTAGGCGCCGCGGACCTCCCCGACGCCGCGCGCCGCCGCGGCCTCGGAGCGCAGCTTGCGCGGGCTCTTGCCGTGCGGCCGGCGTCGAATGCCGGGCGCGCTGTCGTCGACGTCGCGAAGGTCCGCCGCCTTGGCGCTGAGTCGTAGAGCGGAGCGCCGCAACATGTCAGGCCGCCTTCTTCCTTCGCGTCGCGCGCTTGGCGGTCGCCTTCCGCGGGCGCGTGCGCGCGTCGTTGGCGGCGGCCCCGCTGCCGACGCTCTTCTTGAGGAGGTCGAGGAGGTCGACGACGTCGTGCGCGACGGTGCCGGTCACCTTCGCGTGGCGCTCCTTCGCCTCGCCCTTCTTCGCCTTCTCCTCGATGATCTTCATGACGTCGCGGTAGTAGGCGTCCTTGTATTTCTTCGGGTCCCAGTCGGTCATCATCCCGTCGATCAGTAGTGAAGCCATCGCGACCTCGCGCGCCGTGATCGCCTCCTCGTCCGTCTTCGACGGCAGCGGCATGTCGTTCACGTCCTTCAGCTCGTGGCCGAAGCGGAGGACCTCGAGGAGGAGCGCGTCGCCGGCGGGCATCACCGCGACGAGGTGGGCGCGCGTGCGGAGCACGAACGTCGCGATCGCGGCGGCGTTCTTCTTCTGCAGCGCCTCGCGGAGGAGCACGTACGCCTTCGCGGCGCGCTTCTGCGGGACGACGTAGTACGGCGTCTCGAAGTAGACGGGGTCGATCCGATCGACCGGCACGAAGTCCTGGATGTCGATCGTCTGGGTCGCCTTCACGTTCGCCTTCGCGAAGTCCTCGGGCTCGACGACGACGTAGCTGTCCTTCTCGATCTCGAAGCCCTTCACGATGTCCTTCCACGCGACGGGCTTGCCCGTGCTGGAGCTCACGCGCTCGAAGCGGATCGGGGCGAGGTCCTTCTTGTCGAGCATGCGGAAGTGCAAGCTCTCCTGTCGGCTCTCTGCGGTGTAGAGCGACACGGGGATCTGGAGCAGGCCGAAGCTGATCGAGCCCGTCCAGATGGACCGGCCTGCCCCAGGCGAGGCTTTTTCGTCCGTCTCGTCGTTCGTCTTCTTCTTCGGAGCCGCGCGTCGTGCCGCCATGCGGGGGCGACGTTGCAGCCGACGTGCCGGCGCTCAGTATTGCGTCGTGAACGTGTCCATCTTCGAGGACGAGGGCCACGAGAGGCGGCGGACCGCGCCGTCGATGCAGCCGGCGACGCCGGCGTTCGACGGGTTCGTGATCACGGTGACGCCGACCGCGCGGCCGTTCTTGATCGCGACCCTGACCGTGACCTTCATGCTGTCGGGGGTCCCGCACGCGCCGAGGAAGCCGCCGCCGCGCATCGGTCCCGAGATCTGGCCGTCGGTGAGATCGGGGCCGCTCTTCGCGCCCATCGTGATCTCCTGGTTGTTCGACGCGAGCGCGGCCTCGTAGCTCATGCCGCCGACGTAGCCGCCACCTCCGCCGCCGCCACCCCCTCCGCCGCCGACCGGCTTCTTCTTGCCCTTGAGCGCGCCGCCGCCGGAGAGGTCGACCGCGCTCGGATCGTCGCCGAGCTCGCCGCTGTCCTTGCGCGAGCCGACCGTCTTCACGACGAAGAGGACGCCGACCGCGAGGAGCGCGATGGCGCCGATGATGCCGATGAACAGCTTCGCGCGGCCGGAGGTCTTCTCCGCCTTCTCGATCTTCGCGACCTCTTTCTTCTCCTGCGCGATGTCGCGGTGGAGGCGCGCGTGCTGCGCGAACGGCGCGAACTCCTCCCACTCGTCGATCGTCTTCGCGCCGCCGGTGAGCTCGTCGCGGAGCGTGTCGCCGCCGACGAACTTGTGCGACGCGATCTGCTGGAGGAGCTCGACCGCGTTGAACGGCCCGTGGTCCATGCGCGCCTTGTTGACGACGTAGCGCGGGCGCGGATCGGCCTCGAGGCGCGCCTTGAGGCTCGCGAGGTGACGCGTCGGATCTTTCGCCGCCGCGATCGCCATCGCCTGCGTGGCCGCCGCCTGCGCCGCGGCGGAGGCCGCGGCCGCGCCGCTCTGCGGCATCACGATCTGGAGGTTGTCCCCCGACCCCGGCGGCATCGGGATGTTCGAGTCGCGCTCCGGCGGCATGATCGAGAGCCGGATGTCGACCTCGAAGTTGTCGCTGCGATCGAGCTTCGACACGTCCGCGTCCGGCGGCGGGATGCTCTTCATCGGCGCGAGGTGATGCATCGCGGCCGCGAGCGCGCCGAGGTCGTCGGGGCGGTGCGAAGGATCGGCGACGAGCGCCTTCGCGAGGAGGTGCTCGAGGGCCTCGGGGAGCTTCGGATCGACGTCGCGCGGGCGGCGCATGCCGGGGCCGACCGGGCTCCCGCACACCGCTTCGTAGAGCATCGCGCCGACCGCGAACACGCTCGCGCGCGCGCCGCCGGGGCCGTTCGCGCGGAGGACCTCCGGCGCGAGTGCGGCGCGATCGCGCGGGTCCTTCGGGTTCACCGCGAGCTGCGGGTTCAGGCGATAGAGCCCGTCGGGGCCCTTCGCGATCGCGGACGGATGGACGTAGAAGCTCTCGCCCTTCGCGTGGCGCTCTTTGAGATCGACGCACACGGGCACGATGACGGCGATCGCGTCGTCGAGGCCGAGCCGCTGATCCTCCGCTCTCCGTGAGTCGATGATGGCGCGGAACGTGACCGGCGCGTTGGCTTGCACGCCCTTCGAAGCAGGCGCGGCGACTGCAGACATAGTCCCAACCGTACCCGAAGGGCGATCCGTCGCTCAATACGGCGGCGAGCGCGCGCTTTCCTTCTGCCGACGCTGAATTCTTTTTGGACGGAACGCGCGCGGTCAGCGGCCGCGAGCGACCTCGGCGTTCAGGACGCGATCGCCGACGTTCACGCCGATGAGGGCCTTGATGGCGTCGTCGGCGCGCTCCTTCCGGATCCCGACGAAGGAGATCCGATCGCGAAGGCGCACGTGGCCTACATCGGCGTCACCCAGGCCTGCCTTCTCGGTGACGAGGCGCTGGAGGTCGTCCTGGCTCAGGCCGTCGCGGCGGCCGACGTTGAGGAACACGTTCGTGAACGCGGGATCGTCCCCCTCGCGCGGCTCCTGGTGCTCGGAGCGCTCGGCGCGCTCGGAGCGCTCGGAGCGAGAGGCCGGCTCTTCTTCCGCGCGCGGCTTCGGGAGGCGACCGGTGAACGCGATCGTGGGCTCGTCCTCGATGTGGTACGCGGGCAGTGGACGGTTCATCTCGATCGTCTTCGCGTCGGCGCCGGCGTCCTCGTCGACCTGGACGCGCGCGCGCCCGCGACCACGATCGCGCCCGCGCTCACGTTGATCGCGGAGCGCCTCGCGACCCGACGGACCGAGGCCCGGCTTCGTGCCGGCCTCGTCGAAGAGCGGCGCGTCGTCGTCCTTCTCCTCCGGCGGCTCCCAGCTCGAGAGCTCCTTCACCGGGCGGCGCTCGCGGCGGACCTCGCTCGGCTCCGCCGTCGCGGGACGCGGTCCGCGGTCACGATCGCGATCCCGATCTCGTCCGCGCGCGGGGCGCTCTCCGTCGCGGAGCGTGCGGGGCTCGCGGTCGCTGCGCGCGGGGCGGTCGGTCCGCTCGCGGATCTGCGGGGCGGGGGCGGGCGCGGGGTGGGGGACGATCGGCGGCGGGTTCTTCGCGCGCCGCGCGTCGGCGGCGTCTTGCGGGGCGGAGGCGCCGAGGTGATCGGCGAGGAGGCCGGCGATGACGACCTCGGCGCGATCGTCGGTGAGGAGGCGGCGCGCGACGGCGAGGTGCTGCGCGTCGGCGGTCTTGCCGGCGTACGCGTCGGCGAGGAACGCGATCATGTCCGCCTCCGCGCGCGTGCGGAGCTCGCCCGCGGTCGGGAGCATCCGCTCGATCGGGCGGATCTTGTACGTGAGCCGGAGCATGTAGAGGTGCCCGACGTCCTTCGGTCCCACGATCGAGATCGCGGTGCCGGTGCGCCCCGCGCGGCCGGTGCGGCCGGTGCGGTGGACGTACTGCTCCGCCGACTCGGGGAAGTCGGCGTTGATGACGTGCGTGAGGTGCGAGATGTCGATGCCGCGCGCGGCGACGTCCGTCGCGACGAGGAAGCGGAGCTTGCCCTCGCGCGTCGCGGCCATGACGCGCTCGCGCTCGCGCTGCTCGAGGTCGCCGTTGAGCCAGTCGGCCTCGTAGCCGGCGCGCTTCAGCGACTCCGCGAGCGACTCGGTCTCGCTCTTCGTGTTGCAGAAGACGATCGCGCTCTGCGGGTCCTCGACCTCGATGATGCGGTTCAGCGCGGACCGCTTGTCGCCTTCGCGAACGAGGTAGACGTAGTGCGTGAGCTCGAGCGCGCCGATCTGGTCGCTCGAGAGCGTGATCCACTCCGGGTCCTTGAGGTGGTTGTTCGCGAGGCGCTCGACGTCGGGCGGGAGCGTCGCGCTGAAGTAGAGGCCCTGGCGGTCCTTCGGCAGCGTCTCGATGATCGAGTTGAGCTCCTTCTGGAAGCCCATGCTCAGCATCTCGTCCGCCTCGTCGAGGACGAAGATGCGGATGTCCTCGGTCTTCAGCGTGCCGCGGCGGATGTGATCGAGGACGCGGCCCGGGGTGCCGCAGACGATCTGCGCGCCCTGCTCGAGCGCCTCGACCTGCCGCCCCATCGGCGCGCCGCCGTAGATCGCGATGATCTTCGTGCCGCGGAACTGCGAGAGCTGCTCGAGCTCGCGCGAGACCTGGAGCGCGAGCTCGCGCGTCGGCGTGAGGATGAGCGCCTGCACCGAGGCTTGCGATTTGCGCACGAGCGCGTCGACGATCGGGAGGCCGAACGCGGCGGTCTTGCCGGTGCCGGTGCGGGCCTGCACGACGAGGCTCTTGCCGCGGCTCGCGGACTCGAACACGGCGAGCTGTACGGGCGTGGGGTTGACGTAGCCGAGCGCGTCGACCGCCTTGCGGATGTCGGCGCCGAGCGCGATCGCGTCGAACGTCGGCGCGGGTGCCGCTGCTTTGTCGGCCGTAGTTTCCTGCGTCATTTTAGGGGACCCTTATAAACGACCGTGCGCTCTGCCGCACAGGCCCAATCTCGGACGCGGCGCGGACGGCGTGGGACTCTGCGGCGCGGTCGTAGCGACGAACTGCGGCGACGGCGTCCACGCCGCTCGGATCTTCGCGGCAGATGCCGTCGAGATCGACGCCTTCGCTCTTGCGCGTCGCGGCGTAGCGAGCGCGCGCATCTTCGGCGTCTCCGGCGGGCGCGGCGGCGGCGCGGGCGCGCTCGATCGCCGCGATTTCCCGCTCGATCGCCGCGCCGCACGCCTCCGCGACCTTGGGGTAGGTCGCGGTTCCGCCGAAGAAGATGGTCTTCGCGACCTGCCAGACGTTCGACGACACGAAGACCGCGACGACGACCACGAAGAGGCCGTAGACGACGCGCGACACCTGTCTTCGAGTCACGGTGGGGGTCTACTCGGGTATCGTGCTCGCCGCAATGAAGACGCTCGCCGGGAAGGTCGCGATCATCGAGGGCGGCGGAGGCCCCATCGGCCGCGCGGTCGCGCTCGCGCTCGCGGCGCGTGGCGCGAGCGTGGTCGTGTGCGGTCCCGAGGAGCGCGCGCTCGGCGAGACGGTGGGCGAGATTGCGTACGGGGGCGGAAAGGCACGTCACGTGGTGGGCGACCTCGCGGCCGCGACCGCCCGCGCGGCGGAGGTCTTCGGCCCCGTCGACGTCGCGATCGCGACACGTGCAGACTGCACGCTTCCCGACGTCGCGCGCACCGTCGTGGTCGCCGCGACCGCGACGCCGGCGGGGAAGACGAACGCGGTCGTACCGGGTCCGGACGTCGATCCCGACGACGTCGCCGAGCTCGTCGCCTTCGTCTGCGCCGCCCGCATGAAGGGCCGCCGCATCGCGCTCGACACCTGAGGCGTTCACGGCACGTGGGGTGCACACCCTGCGCGCATGAAGGTCTCTCGTTTCGCTCTTGGTCTCGCGCTCGGCAAGCTGGTGCTCGAGCTCGCGGGTCTCCGCAAGCGGACCCAGCTCCGCGGCGCGACCGCGGTGGTGTGCGGCGCCTCGCGGGGGCTCGGCCGCGCGATCGCGCTCGAGCTCGTGCGTCGCGGCGTCGACAAGATCGCGATCTGCGCGCGGACGGAGGAGGACCTCGACGCGTTCGCGGCGGAGCTGGTCGAGCGGGGCGTGCACGTGGTCGCGGAGCGCTGCGACCTCTCGAGCCCGGGCGAGGTGGAGCGCTTCATCGACGACGCCGGCGTGGAGCTCGGCCCGATCGACGTGCTCGTCACGAACGCGGCGACGATCACGGTGGGCCCGATCGGCGCGTGGACGAGGGCGGACTTCGAGGAGGCGCACGCGAACGTCTTCCGCTCCACCTTGCACCCCGTGCTCGCGGTCGCGCCGCTGATGCGCGCGCGAGGGAAGGGGACCATCGCGATGGTCACGTCGATCGGCGCGCGCGTCGGCGTCCCGCACCTCGCGCCGTACTGCGCGGCGAAGTTCGCGACGATGGGCCTCGCGGAGTCGATCCGCCCCGAGCTCGCGCTCGACGGCGTGAACGTGCTGACCGCGGTGCCGGGGCTGATGCGGACCGGCTCCTTCAAGCACGCGCAGTTCAAGGGCGATCATGACCTCGAGTACGCGTGGTTCGGCGCCGCCACGTCCCTCCCGCTCGTCACCATCGACGCCGACCGCGCGGCGCGACGCATCGTGAGCGGCATCGCGCGCGGCGCGATCGAGGTGTCGTTCACGCCGGAGGCGCGCCTCTCGCCGGCGGTGCGCACGCTGATGCCGAAGCTGTGGACCGAGGCGATGACGCTGGTCGCGCGGATGCTGCCGCGCGCGCCGGTGGCGTCGCCGACCGCGACGGAGCGCAAGCCGGGCACGACGATCGAGCGCGAGTCGACGAGCCCGGTCGTCGCCGCGATCCGCCGCGCGGGCCAACCTTACGCGGAGCGCCACGCGCAGACGTAGCCGCGAGCGACTTACGCGCGGAGGCGAGGGCAGACGCCACCACGCGGCGCGGACCAGCGGAGCGACGGACGAGCAGGCAGACTCTCCGTCGCTCCGCAGGGGCCCGGTTCGC
This sequence comes from Labilithrix sp., assembly GCA_019637155.1. Lineage (NCBI taxonomy): Bacteria > Pseudomonadati > Myxococcota > Polyangiales > Labilitrichaceae > Labilithrix > Labilithrix sp. The sequence goes on from JAHBWE010000005.1 coordinate 51,486, forward strand.
CGCGCTCGAGCGCCGGGCTGGCGCCGCTCCGCTTGACCCCTGGGCGCGTTCACCCCATAGTTCGTTCAAATCTTTTTGAAACTTCCGGAAGTTGCTGGCAAACGCTCGTAACTGCGGCGGTTTTGGAAGGTGCGGAAACGACCGATGACCCTCGCCAGCGCCCTCCCGATCCTGCAAGAGACCGCGCAGCCGGCGCTCGTCGGCGCGCTGCCGGCGGAGCGCGTCGCCGAGATCCGGTCGTTCGTCGCGCGCGAGATGGCCGAGGTCGAGGAGCTCCTCCGCCGCCGCGTCGCCGGCGGCGTCTCGCCGGGACGCGAGTCGGCGCAGCACCTCGTCGAGTCGGGCGGCAAGCGCGTCCGCCCGCTCGGCCTCATGCTCGCCGCCGCGTGCTTCGGCACCATCGACGCGCGCGCGCGTGACCTCGCCACCGCCGCCGAGATCGTCCACATGGCGACCTTGCTCCACGACGACGTGATCGACGACGGCGATCAGCGCCGCGGCCGTCCGACGTCGCGCCGCGTCTGGGGCAACGCCGTGAGCGTCCTCGCCGGCGACATGCTCCTCGTCGAGGCGCTCCGCCTCGCGAGCCTCGGCGCGGGGGCGAGCGACACCGCGACGTGGACCGAGCTCGTCGCGACGCTCGGCAAGCTCGTCGACGGCGAGATCGTGCAGCTCCGCGGCCGCACCGCGGTGAGCCTCGAAGAGGCGACCTACTTCGAGATCGTGCGCGGCAAGACGGCGTCGCTCTTCGAGTGGTCGCTCCGCGCGGGCGCGCGCTCGGGCGGGGCCCCGAGCGAGGCGATCGACGCGCTCGGCCGCTTCGGCGCGTCGCTCGGCGTCGCGTTCCAGCTCGTCGACGACCTCCTCGACTACGACGGCGATGCGGCGAAGACGGGGAAAACGCTGTTTGCCGACCTCGCGGAGGGGAAGGTGACCCTGCCGCTCATCCGCGCCGCGGCGATGACGGGGAGCGACGTCGCGTCGCTCGTCGGTCGCGTGCGGGCCGGCGACGCGGACGCGGCGCGCGATCTCGGCGTCCGCGTCCGCGAGTCGGGGGCGTGCGAGAAGGTCCGCGCGCTCGCGCGGGCGGAGACGGATCGCGCGCTCTCGGAGCTCGCGATCGTGCGGCGCTGCGCGGCGAGCGAGGCCCTCGCCGACGTCGCGCGCGGCCTCGCCGCAAGGGTGTCGTGACCTCCTCCGAGCACAAGCTCTGGCCGAGCGAGGCGGCGGTCAGCGACGTCGTCGGCCGCCTCATGGAGTTCTGGGGCTTCAAGCGGAACATGGGCCGCATCTGGGCGGTGCTCTACCTGTCGCTCGAGCCGCTCAGCGCGGAGGATCTTCGTCAAGCCCTCTCCCTTTCCAGCGGCGCCGTGAGTATGACGCTCAACGAGCTCTCGCGGTGGGGCGTCGTACGCAAGGTCTGGGTTCAAGGTGAGCGAAAGGACTTCTACGCGGCGGAGGTGCAGCTGTGGCGCATGATCTCCCGCGTCTTCAGCGAGCGGGAGAAGACCGAGATCGTCACCGCGATCGAAGCCTTCGAGAACGCGCTGGAGGAGGTCGGGAGGCTCCGCCACTCGCCGGATCCGAAGACGCGCGCGCGCGCGGAGCTGCAGCACGAGCGCATCCAGCAGCTCCTCGAGCTCGCGCGCCTCGGCAAGCGGCTCATCGAGACGCTCCTCGCCACCGCGAAGATCGACGCCGAGCCGCTCGTCCGCTTCCTCTTGCGGCAGCAGCCTGCGCAGCCCTCGTCGCACTGAGCGCGAGCCCGCGCGCGTCGGCGCAGCCCGCTCCCGACGTCCGGATCGAGAAGAACGACTACGCGCTCGAGCTGTTCCAGGGCCCGCTCCTCGCGCCGGGACGCATCACCGGCCTCGCCGGCGCGACCGCGGCGACGGCGGAGGCGCTCGAGGGCGTCTACAACAACGCCGCCGCGCCGGCGGTGCGCGAGGCGCACAGCGTCGATCACTTCGAGTGGGAGCCCACCGCCGGGATCTCCTTCCCCGGCGCCTTCGGCGGCACCGATTTCAACAACCGCGGCGAGCGCGGGATCGAGCGGCAGATCGAGCGGAACCGCCAGGCCGGGATCGACCGTCCGCCGACGGTGGAGACGACCGATCGCTTCCTCTACTTGAACGCGGGGCTGTGGGGGCAGATCGGGAGCTTCGGCCTCACCGTCACTGCCGACGCGCTCACGTACGACGTCGCGGCGGTGAGCTCCGACCAGGCGTCGCTCCAGGTCGGCATCGCGCGCTTCCACGCGGTCGGGGCGTACGGCTTCATGCGGAACCAGCTCTGCGTCGGCGCCGGCGTGCGCATGGCGTACATGGGCATCCAGGAGAAGGGCGGCGGCGAGACGAGCACCGTCATCTCGATGTTCGGGGTCGCGCCGCAGGCGGGGCTCATCGTGAAGCCGGAGGACAAGCAGTTCCGCGTCGGCCTCACCGCGCGCGCGCCGGTCTCCGCCGCGAGCAACTTCAGCATCGAGAGCCTGATCCGCGAGCAGCAGGTCGACGGCACGACGATCCAGAAGGTCGGGCGCACCTCCTTCATCTCGCCGACGAAGGTCGTGCAGCCGTGGGAGATCGAGTTCGGCGTCGCGTACCAGCTCGGCCCGCGGCCGCTCAACCCGCGCTGGATCGATCCGCACGACCACGAGTTCGAGCTGGAGCGCGCGATCACGGAGGCCCGCGCGCTGCGCGTCGAGAACCAGCGCGCCGTGATCGCGCAGATGCCGAGCGCGACGCCGTTCGATCGCTTCGAGCGCGCGCGCCGCCTCTCCGAGATGGCGAAGGAGGAGGTCGCGATCCGCGAGGTGGAGGACGCCGAGCTCAAGGACGCGAAGAAGAAGCTCGAGCTCGAGCGCCAGGCCCGCTACATGAACTGGCCGCGCGAGCGCGTCACCCTCCTCGCCTCGGTCCTGATGACGGGCGCGAGCGAGCAGGCGGTCGCGCTCGAGGGCTTCATCGATCAGCGCCGCGAGCTCGTGGGGCAGCGGGTCACGATGACCCCCCGCTTCTCGGTCGAGAGCGAGGCGGTCCCGAACCTCTTGAAGACGCGCGCGGGCCTCTACGTGGAGCCTTCCCGCTTCCGCGACGGCACCTCGCGCGAGCACTTCACGGTCGGCGTCGACGTCCGCATCTTCGAGTGGAGCGTGTTCGGCCTCTTCCCCGATCACCAGTGGAAGGTGAGCTCCTTCATCGACATGGCCGAGCGCTACCAGAACTTCGGCTTCAGCGTCGGCACCTGGCACTGACACGTTCGCGCGCGACCGGCGTGTGCCTGGCGAGCGCGCCGTCGTCGCAGCGCGCGACTACGTGCCGTGAGACGCGACATCGATCGTCGCGTGCGTCGTACGAACGAGCGGGGAATTCACGCTGCGCCGCGCTCGGCACGGCGGGTGCTTGTCGACCGGCGCATGAGCCTCCGACCGAACCCTCCGCGCCGGCGCTCCGAGACCGCGAAGGTCCTCCTCCTCACGTCCGCCGCCCTCGCCGCGAGCGTCGTCCTCGCCGGTGTCCTCGCCGTCGCCGTGCACGCCCTCCACGGCGTCATCGGAGACGACGTCATCGCCTCGACCGACTGAACGCGCGCCGCGCTTCAGAGGTTCTCCGCGAAGAACGACGCGATGCGGGCCGGCATGTACGCCCGCGCGGCGGGGATGCGCAGGCCGTGCCGCTCCCCCGGCAGCACGAGGAGCTCGAAGCGCTTGTCGGCCGCGATCAGCGCGTCGACGAGGCGAGCGGTGTTTGCATAGTGCACGTTCTCATCCATCATCGCGTGGGTGAGGAGGAGCTTCCCCGTGAGGCCCGGCGCCTTCTTCGCGAGGTCGGTCGCGGCGTAGCCGTCCGCGTTCGTCGCCGGCGTCTCCATGTAGCGCTCGGTGTAGCCCGTGTCGTAGAGGCGCCAGTCCGTCACCGACGAGCCCGCGACGCCGGCCTGGAAGACGCCGCCGCCCTCGAGCATCGCGAGCGCCGCCATGAATCCCCCATAGCTATGCCCGTAAATGCCAATTCGCGAGGCGTCGACATAAGGCAATGTCGCGAGCCACTTCGCGGCGGCGATCTGGTCCTCCAATTCGTATTTGCCTAGTTGCTTGTGCACCTTCTGCGCGAACGCGCGGCCGCGGCCGCCGGTGCCGCGCCCGTCGACCTGGAAGACCACGAAGCCGCGGTCGGCGAGGTGCTGCCACAAGAGCCGCGGCGACCAGTAATCCATGACCGACTGCGACTCCGGCCCGCCATAGACCACCACGACGACGGGATGACGCCCCGTCACGTCGCGCGGCGTGAGGAGCGCGCCGTTGAGGAGCGTGCCGTCCGCGCCGGGGACCTGCACCAGCGCGGCGGGGCGGATGCCGAGGCCCACGATGTCGGGATCGAGCGGCGCGGGGCGGAGCTCGCCGAGCGGCTTGCCGTCCTTGACGACGACGGAGGCGGGCGGCCTCGTCGCGGACGAGTGCACGTCGACCCACGTCTTGCCGGTCTCGTCGACGCGGACGGAGTGCACGCCGGGCTCGCTCGTGAGGCGCACCACGTCCGCCTCGCCGTCGAGGCGCGCGGCGTAGAGCTGCCGCTGGAGCGGCCCGTCCTTCGTCGCGGTGAAGAGCACGCGCCCGCCCGCCTCGTCGAGCCCGACGATCGCGTCGACGTCCCAGTCGCCCTTCGTCAGCGTGCGGATCAACGTGCCGTCCTTCTGGCTCCGCAGCTCGATGTGGCGATGCCCCGTCTTGATCGACGTGAACAGCACCTGCGCCGACCGCTCCAGCACCCGCGCCGGCGAGAAATGCACCCACGCCGGGCTCGTCTCGCTCGCGATCTCCGTCGACTTGCCCGTCGCCGGCTCCACCCGGATCAGCGCGAGCTTCTTCTGATCGCGCGGCATCGCTTGATGGAAGAGCGCGCTCCCGTCCTCCGCCCACGTGAAGCGGCCGACGTACCGCTCCGCCTTCGGATCGGCCGGCGGCGTGATCCACGTCGTCCTCTTCGTCGCGACGTCGAGGATGCCGGCGCGCACGCTCGGGTTCTTCGCGCCCGCGCGCGGGTAGCGCTGCAGCATGAGGTCCTCGCCCTGGCCGCGCCAGCCGAGGACCGGGATCTTCTCGACCGGCCGCTCGTCGACCTCGAGGTAGACGAGGCGGTCGCACTTCGGCGACCAGAAGTAGCCGTGCGGCTCGCCGAGCTCCTCTTGCCCCACGTAGTCCGAGAGGCCGTGCGTCACGCCCTCCGTCGCGCCGGTCGTGAGCTGGGTCTCCTTCCCCGACGCGACGTCCACCATCCAGAGCTCGCTCTTCCGCACGAACGCGACGCGCGCGCCGGTGTCGCACGGACGCGCGTCGATCTCCGGCTCCGGCGTCTTCGTGAGCTGCTTCACCTTGCCGTCCGCGGCGCGGACCCAGACGTCGCCGCGCCGCGGGACGACCATCACCGGCGCGCGCCGCGCCCAGACGTACGAGGTGATGCCCTCGCTCCGATCGCGCTGCCGCTCGCGGCGCAGCTCCTCCTCGCGCGAGCGCGTCTCCGCGTCCGCGCCGCCCAGATCTTTCGCGCGGAGGATCACGTCGCTCTTGCCGGCCTCTAGGTCGTAGGCGAAGAGCGACATCGTCTCGTCGCCCGACTCGCTCGCGAGGAACGTGATCGTCTTGCCGTCCGGCGCGTGCGCGGCGGAGCGCGGGACGCTCCACCCCGGCTCCGGGATCTTCGCGATGCGCTGGAACGCGATCTTGCTCGCCGACGCCGGCGCGACCTGGAAGCGCTCGATCTTCTTCGGCACCGGCTGCGGCGCGTCGTGCATCGCGCGCAGCACGGACCGCGGCTTGCCGGACGGAGCGGCGGGACCCGCGCATGCGACGACGAGCGGGAGGACGAGGAGCGAGAGCCTGCGCATGCAGGCCGGTTTACTTCAGTTGAGCTGGTGGATCGACGCCTTCTCGGCGGGATCGCGATCGAGGAACACGGTCGTGATCTCGCGCTCGAGGCCGGCGGAGAGCTCGCTCTCGAGGCCGAGCGCGGAGCCCGCGCCGCGCTCGACGTTGCGCTGGTAGATGAAGAGGCGCGCCTGGAGCTGCCCCTCCGCGCCGTCCTCCGGCGGACGCGCGTCGAGCAGCACCATCGCGCGCGGATCGACGCCGTCGACGACGAGCTCCGCGCCCGGCACGTCGACGATGTACACGTCGGCGTCGCGGACCCAGCGCCCCAAGAGCGCGTCGAGCCCCTGGATGACCCGCTTCACGAGCTGCGCGAACGCGTCGGGGGAGGGGGCCCACGCCGGCGGCGGCTTCGTCATGTCGAGCGCGCGCGAGCGGAGGAACGCCTCGACCGCGCCGCGCGTGTCGCCCGCGTCGTCGCGGAGGAGGCCCATGTAATAGTGGGCGTCGGAGTGGGTGGGATCGGTGCGGACCGCCTCTTCGATGAACGGCGCCGCCTTCTGCGTCTCGCCGAGCTCGTAGTAAGCGCGGCCGATCAGGAAGACGTAGCTCGGGTTCTCGAACGGTGGATCGGGGAGTCGCGCCATGCACCTCTTCGCCTCTTCGGTGTCGCCTTTGCCGAGGAGCGCGTCGACGCGGAGGAGCAGGCAGTCCGCCATCTCCTCCTTCGTCTCGGCGTAGTCGAGCGCGTCGTCGCAGAGGTTGATCGCCTCGTCCCAATCGCCGAGCGGGTGCATCAGCACCTCGGCCGCGTTGAGCATCGCCTCGAGGTACGTCTCGTCGAGCGCGATCGCCTGGCGGTAGTGCTCGAGCGCCTCGTCCGACTCGCCCGCGAGGGCGGAGGTGTAGCCGAGGAGGTTGTGGACCTCCGGCGACTGCGGATCGATCTCCAGCGCCCGCCGCGCGCACGCGTTCGCGCCGGCCGCGTCGCCCTTCTGGGCGAGGTCCCATCCACGATCGAGATGCGCCGAGAGTTGGTCCATGTCGTCGTGTGCCGGTGGTTTTTGCCGAAGGCGGCGGGTGCGTCAAGCATATGCTGCCAATCGATGCGCGTGGCGCGATCTCTCGTTCTTCTGCTCGCTTTCGTCCTCGGAGGCTGTCTGCCCGTCCGCTACATCACGCAAGCGGCAGCGGGGCAGGATCAGCTCAACAGTGCCGGCATCGAGATCGCCGAGATCGTCGAAGGCGAGCACCTCGACAAGCGGACGCGGGAGCTCCTCGCGCACGTCGCCAGGATCAAGGCGTTCGGCGAGCGCTACGGCCTCAAGCGGACGAAGAACTACGAGCGCTACATCGACATCCGGCGCCCCGCGGTGGTGTGGGTCGTCTCGGCGTGCCATCCGCTCGCGTTCCGGCCGCAGGTCTGGAAGTTTCCGATCGTCGGCTCGATCACGTACACGGGCTGGTTCGACAAGAAGGAGGCGCAGGCCTACGGCGCCGAGCTCGCGCGGCGCGGCTGGGACGTCGACGTGCGGCCCTCGCCCGCGTACTCCACGCTCGGCTGGTTCGACGATCCGATCCTCTCGACGATGATCTCGAGCGAGGAGGACGCGCTCGGCGAGCTCGCCGACACGGTCCTCCACGAGACGCTCCACGCCACGTTCTACGTCCCGAGCCAGAGCACGCTCAACGAGAGCGTTGCCTCGTTCTTCGGCGACGAGCTCGCCGCGAAGTACCTCGACGAGGCGGTCGGACCGGACTCGGTCGAGAAGAAGGCGTTCCTCGAGCACCGCGCCCGCAGCGCCGAGCGCGGCGCGCTGATGAAGCAGGCCTACGACGAGCTCGCGAAGCTCTACGCCGATCGGAAGCGGCCGAAGGAGGAGCGCCTCGCGGAGAAGAAGCGCATCATCGCGGAGCTGAAGGCGAAGACGAAGTCGAGGCGCGCGATCAACAACGCGAGCCTCATCCAGATGAAGACCTACGGCTCGGGCAAGCCCCAGCTCCGAGAGCTCCTCCAGCAGTGCGGCGGCGACTACCCGCGGATGCTCCGCACCCTCGATCGCCTCCGCGCCACGAGCAAGACGGCGCCCCCGCACTCGGACCCGGGCGTCCTCCTCCAGCCGCTCCTCGCCGAGGGCGGCTGTCCATGAGGTGACTCACGGACAGTCGTCGCCGGCGGGGACCGCGGTGTCGCTCTCGCAGCGAGGCGCGATCGGCGCGCCGGCCTCGAACACGCCGAGCGTCGCGATCGGGTACGCCTCGACCCTCATCCCGGCCGAGAGCGCGTCGCAAGGTTGCTTCGGCTCGGCGTGGTCCTGGCTGTCGGAGCGGATGTCGCGCGCGTCGCAGATCTCCTTCTTCACCGCGCCATAGATGATGCGCGCGGTGGAGTCGTCGTCGCAGAGCGTCTTGTCCACGAGGCCGCTCCCGTCCTTCACGTAGATGGTGCGGACCTGACCGAGGAAATCGGACGTCTTCCAGCGGCCGGCGACGACGCCGCGGACGAGCGACGGCCCGCCGTCCGCGGTCGTCACCTCCGCGGTGAGGATCGCGTCGGTGAGCGTCATGTCGAACGGCTTCGGATCGTCCGAGAGGAGGATCGGCAGCGTCGCGCTGCTGAAGCGCGCGACGAGGTGCCCGCCCGTGATCCACGCGGTGTCGGACTTCACGCGCGACGCGCCGGCGCCGGGCGCGACCTCGAAGCGCGCGTCGAGCACCCAGCGGTCGTCGAAGTCGCCCGTCGTACCGCCGTCGTCGCGCGGGAGGATGCCGATCGCGGGGAACACCTCGATCTGGAGCGCGTCGTCGTCGAGCTGTCCGTTCCACCCCGTGACGCGCAGCACGGCGCCGTAGCGTCCCTCCCGGATCCCGTCGTTGATGCTCTCGGCGCTGAGGAGCTTGCTGAAGCCGCCGATGTACTCGATGAGGCTGAAGCCCGCGTTGTCGAGGCCGGCGGTGGACTTGTCGGCGGCGCTCTTCGCGAACGTCGACTCGAGCACCGCCGTCGTGCACGTGCTCGTCGCGATCGTGGGCGAGCACGCGCGATCGAGGTTGTAGCCCGGCACGTCGGGGCGACCGCCGTCGACGTCGACGCCGAAGTCGAGGAGCCTCAGCGCGAGGATGAGCGGCGGCGCCGTCCCCGCCGCGGCGTCGGCGGGCGGACCTACGATCCCGATCTCGCCGCACGGGCCGGGCGCGCCCTGGTCCGCGGCGGAGGAGTCCTGGATCGCGGCACCATCAGCCGCGTCGACGCCGGCGTCTTCGAGCGGGAGGCCGTCCTCGGAAAGCCGCTCGAATCCGAGGATCGCGGCGCACGACGCCGCGCCGGCCGCGAGGAGGGTCGTCGCGAAGGAGAGGAGGCGCCTGCGCAGCACGCGCAGAGCTTAGCGCATCTGGATCGGGAGACGCCCAGGATCATGCGTAAAAACAAGCCTTTCCGTGAATTCGCGCTATGGTTTTCGAAGGGACATGCGGAACGTACACACGTATGCAGTGTTCATCGTTGCTGTAGGCCTTGCAGCCGCGACCGGTTGTGGAAGTCCGGACGTGAACGGGACCGGTTTGAGGCGCGGGGCCGCCGCCACCAGCGGCGACATCGGCGGCGGCGATGACAAGGACAACGACGCGACGCCGAGCACGACGAGCGGCGCCCCGCAGACCCCGGCGCAGACGCCCAACACCGGCGACGTCGATCTCGGCGACGACGACGACGACGAAGCGCCGATCGCCGACAGGGACAAGGACGGCGTCGCCGACGACGTCGACTGCGAGCCGGACAACGCGGCGGTCGCGGGCACGCGCCTCCTCCAGGACGATCTCCTCACCGACAAGGGCTTCTTCGCGCGGGCCGACGGCTTCCCCGCGAGCTGGGTCTACAACGCGGGCTACGTCCAGGGGCGCCTCGCAGCTTCGCCGGATCAGGCAGTTTTCACGAAAGACCCGAACGTCGCGGATGCCATCGTCGAGGTGCAGGCCGCGTCGACCGAGATCGGCAACCTCGCGACGCCGAACCATCGCCAGATGTTCATCACCTTCGCGACGAGCATGACGAACGGAGTCCTCTCCGCGGTCGGTTGCGGTGTCGAGGTCGACGGCAGTCAGACGGTGACGCAGAAGACGAGCATCGTGCGCCTCAACGGCAGCCCCGGCGGCATCACCGCGACGCCGGTCGTGCGCGTCGACCGCGAGGCGGTGCAGGTGAACGAGGTCTTCACGATGAAGGGCACCTTCAAGGCGAACAAGGTCACCTGCGAGGTCACGGTCCGCGGCGTCACGACGACCGCCACCGCGACCGTCGCCCCCGTCAGCGGCTCGATCGGGTTCTACACGAACCAGACGAAGGCGCTCTTCAAGCAAGCGAAGATCTGCAAGCTGAAGTGACGGTCTTCGCTCGCCTCGTCGCGCTCGTTCGTGCGGTCGACGAGCGGTTGGCGGACGAGGCCGGGCCGTTCAGCCAGTGCGTGAACTGCGTGCTGAACCTCCAGATCGACGTGACGACGGGCGATCTCCGGAGCGCGGTCGCTCGATGGACGGGGGACGCGGGCGCGCTGATCGTGGCGCGTCGGCGGCTCGAGGGCCGCGACCTCGTCGAGCTCTTTGCCAGCTTCGTCGACGCCGGCGTCGTCGCCGCGGAGCTCGCGCCGCTCGGCGAGGAGCTGGCGCGGCTGCCGGAGACGGCGGAGTGGTTCGCGCTCCACCTCGATCTGCCGGGGAGCCATCCTCTCTCCGACATCGTCGCGCTCGACGCCGTGTGCCGCCTCGGCGACGACGTCGCGCTCCTCCACGCCGGGTGGAGCGACTGACGCGCGGACGAGGTACGTTCGTTCGATGCGTCGCGTGCTCTTCGCTCTGGTCCTGGTCGCGTGCAGCAGTGAAGGCTCGAAGGCGTCGCCCGACACGGACGGCGGCTCGACGAGCCCGCCGGGGAGCGACGGCGGCGCGCCCGGAGGCGAAGAGGCAGGCGCGCCCGCGGACGGCGGCGTCGCCGCGAACCCATGCGAGCGGCCGAAGCCGGGGCCGACGACGACCGGCGTGCCGGCGGGCACGAAGCTCACGCCGAGCGGGACGGTGACGGTGACCGAGGACGGCGCCGTCGTCGAGGACCTCGACGTCTCCGGGGAGATCGTCGTCAAGGCCGACAACGTCACGATCCGGCGCGTCCGGATCACGAGCGGCGACTACTACCCGATCCGCTACGACGATCATCGCGGGCTCCTGATCGAGGACAGCGAGATCGTCGGCACGTCCGACGCCGTCACGTCGGCGGTGTCGTTCGCGCACTACACCGCGCGCCGCGTCGACGTGCACGGCGGGGCGGACGGCTTCAAGGCGGACGAGGACGTCCTCATCGAGGACTGCTGGATCCACGATCTGCGGAACGGCCGCGGCCAGCACAACGACGGCGTGCAGTCGACGGGCGGCAAGAACGTCACGCTGCGCCACAACGTCATCGCGGGGGCGAGCAACGCGTGCGTGCAGACCGGGGACGAGAACGCGCGCGTCGAGAACCTCACGATCGAGTGCAACTGGCTCTCGGGCGGCGGCTACACGCTGAACATCCGCGGCAAAGGAGCGACCGTGCCGACGGGGACGAAGATCATCGGCAACCGCTTCGGGCGCGACCACGGGTACGGCCCGTGGACGATCGACGACCCGAGCCCGACGATCCGCGACAACGTCTACGACGACGACGGCACGCCGATCCCGTACCCGTGACGCCGGCGTCTATCCGGCGTCCTTCTTCGCGGTCGCGGTCGCGGTCGCGGCGTCCGCGCCGGCGTCCTTCGGCGGCGGGCCGGCGTCGACGCCTTCGATCTCGAGGAGCTCGACGTCGAACTTGAGCGGTGAGTTGGGGGGGATCTTGTCGCCGGAGCCGTTCTCGCCGTACGCGAGCTCGGACGGGATCGTGAGCTTGCGCTTGCCGCCGACCTTCATCCCCGGGACGCCCTGGTCCCAGCCCTTGATCACGTTGCCCTTGCCGAGCTGAAACGAGAACGGCGCCTTCCCGACCGACGAGTCGAACTGCGTCCCGTTGAGGAGCGTGCCGGTGTAGTGGACCTTCACCGTGTCGCCCTCCTTCGCCTCGGGCCCCCACCCGACGACGACGTCCTCCTTCACGAGCTCCTTCGGCCCCTGCGGCGGCGGCGGCGACACCGGCTTGAAGTCCGTCTGCGGCAGCTCCTCGACCTTCTTCGAGCAACCGACCAGAGCGAGCGAGACGAGGAGAATGGCGGCCAGATGCATGGCCGCCGATTACATCACTCGCGGTGTGGAGGGAAGGTGGTGCCGCTCGCGCCGCTCGCGGAGGCCGGCGGGGCGGGGGGCGGCGGGAGCGTGACGTTGAGCGACGCGGCGACGAGCTGCAGGATCGCCTCGAGCTGCTCCTGCGTCGCGACGACGTGGAGCTTGATCTTCTTGCCATCGGCGTCGACCTTCGCCTGGTTCAAGAGGCCGCGCGTCGCGATGCGCACGCCGATGCTGTTGACGTTCCGGAGCAGCTCGTTGAGGCGCTCGGCGTTGTCGGCCGCCGCCTCCGCGTCGGTGTTGTCGCCCTCGGCGTAGACGTCCGCGCCGCCGTCGTCGCGCGGGATGATCCAGAGCCGGATCTCGCTGAGCGACTCGGCGAACTTGAGCCCGCGGATCGCGATCTGCTGCGACGGGTTCTTCACGATGAGCCGCATCGCCTCCGCCGGCGAGGGGCCCTTCGGCGTCTGCTTCTTGAAGACGAGGGCCGCCTCGTGACCGTGCGACGGCGGGACGATGACCATGAGGTGCGGCTGCGGCCGGAGGAACACGCGCTCGCTCCGATCGGCGAAGCCGAGCGAGGCCTTCACGCCCGGGACGCCGGCGTCGAACGGGCCGCCCTTCGGCGACGCCTTCGTGACGTCGCTGATCGTCCGGTCGACGATCGCGTCGTCGACGTTGTACTTCACGAGCATCGCGTCCTTCTCGGTGCGGATGAGCGACGGCCCGTAGATCAGGATCCACTCCGAGTCGCGCACCGGCTCGAAGGTCGTCGTCGAGCCCTTGAAGAAGTCGCGCCACTGCGGGAGCGCCATGAGGACGGGGCCGAGGCGTCCGCCGACCGGGTGCTGCCTCACGAGCGTCGTGTTCACGCCGAGCACGATGTTCTGCACGCCGGTGTTCACGATCTTGCTCAGCCCGAACATCGCGGCGGGATCGCGCGGGCCGTCCGCGCCCGGCGTGCCCGCGTCTCCGAGCGCGGCGACGAGACCGGCGTCGCTGTCGAGCCCGCCGTCGCCGTCTTCGACCCCCGCGTCGACGATCTCACCGCCGTCGACGCCCTCCGCGCCCGCGTCGAGCGTGCTCAGCGGGACCCCCGCGTCCTCGACGATCGGCGGAGGACCGGCGTCGCGCTTGCCCGGCGTGTTCTGATCGTCCGTCGCGTTCGGCGTCGGCTCCGGCTGTGCCGGCGCGGGCGGCGCGGGCTCGGGTGGGGGAGGGGTCGCTTCTTCTTCGCCGAGCATGTCGACCGGGATCGCGAGCTCGCCCGCGGGATCCTTGAACTCGACGTCGGACGTCTGGGGCAGCAGGTTCCACGGCGCGACGTACCAATGGACGCCGCTCGACGCGACGAGCGCGAGCACGAACGCGATGCGCGCTCGGCGGAGCGACCAGAAGCGCGCGGGACCGCTGAGCTCGCTGCCCTCCGCGGTCGGCTGGGCGTGCGGAGCGGTGGGCGCGCCGAGTTCGGCTCCCCGCGTCGGATCGCCGCGCCAGCGCGAGTGCGTCTGCTTAGACACGCCGGAGGTCCATCACGCCCACACCCTAAGACGGACCAGCGCTCGAAACCATGGAATTTCAGGCCTCTGCCGTGGGTCCTACGTGCGGCACGGCCGTGGCATTCCGGTCTCCTCGCGTGTTCTCCACCGTCTGCAAAAAACTCGCTGAATCCCGTGGCTTCTGGCATACCAAGCGCGCGAAGAGCGGAACCATGAAGGCTCGTCCCATCATCGCCCTCCTTCTTCTGGCGTCGGCAACGGGCGGAGGCCTTGCTGCGTGCAAGGACAAGAACCCGAGCGAGCCGGCGCCGGCCACACCCAAGAAGATGACGGCTCCAACCGGCTCGGCGACCACGAGCGCGACCACTGCTGCGGCCGACGGTCACGACGCGGGCGCGGGCGCGGCCCCCATCCCGCCGGCCTACGACGGCCCGTACATCGGCGCGCTCTACCCGCAGACGCCGATCATGAGCGACATGGAGTGGCCGAAGAAGGACGAGGAGGCGAAGAAGGGGGACAAGGGCGCCGTCCGCATCGGGTACATTCGGCAGGGCCAGAAGGTCCCGGTGAACCCGGAGGCCCACGTGAAGAGCAACTGCAAGGACGGCTGGTACGAGCTCGTGCAGGGCGGCTTCGTGTGCGGCAGGTACGCGTCGCTCGATCTCAAGCACCCGCGCTTCCGTCTCGGCCCGCACATGCCGAGCATGACGACGCCGCTCCCGTACGAGTACGGCTACAACGTCGCGCACGGCACGCCGCTCTACCGCACGTACCCGTCGCGCGAGGAGCGCCTCAAGCTCGAGCCCTGGCTCGCGCCGAAGCCCAAGCCGAAGCCCAAGCCGCGGGAAGAAGAGGAAGAGGAGACCGCGTCGTACGGCGACGAGCAGCTCGACGCGGGGGCGATCCCGCTGACGCTCGCGAAGGCGACGTCGACGACGACGATCACGTCGACGACGACCGATCCCTTCGGCCTCGGCGTCGACGAGGCGGAGGCGCAGCAGCCGTGGTACCTGCGCCAGTACGACGGCGGCAAGCCGCAGATCACGCTCGACGAGCTCAAGGGCGAAGGCCCCGTCGCGCGGCGCATGGTGAAGGGCTTCTTCGTCGGCCTCGACAAGGAGATGAGCGAGAAGGGCTCGCGGTGGTGGCGCACGACCGCGAACCTCTACGCGCCGTACGAGCGCATCTACAGGCACAACTCCGCGAGCCGCTTCCACGGTGTGTGGCTCGACGAGGAGCGCCCCGAGGCGAAGGCGCTCGCGACGGTGGCGACCGCGGCCGCGATCGCGGCCGACGCGGGCGTCCCCGCGCCGCCGCTGACGACGCGCAAGGCGACGCCCGACCTCTGCAAGCCGGGCTCGAAGAGCCAGGTCGCGATCGTCACGTTCTACAAGGCGAAGCGCTACAACCTCTCCGCGTCGCGCAAGGCGGTGACGCAGGACACGAACCTCTCGCGTCACACCGTCCTCAAGCTGACGGGCGACAGCGTCTCGATCAACGGCGCGAGCTACGACGAGACGGACGAGGGCTGGTGGGTGAAGACGTCGGACGTCATCAAGACGAACCCGGGTGCGCCGCCGAAGGACCTCGCTCCGAACGAGAAGTGGGTCGACGTGAACCTCAAGTCCCAGACGCTGGTCATGTTCGAGGGCGACAAGCCGGTCTTCGCGACCGCGGTCTCCACCGGCAAAGAGGACAAGGTGGACAGGGAGAAGGACCACCACACGCCGACGGGCCAGTTCCGCGTCCGCGAGAAGCACATCGCGGCGACGATGGACGGCGACGTCGCGAGCGACGGCCCGTACTCGATCGAGGACGTGCCGTGGATCATGTACTTCAACGGCAGCTACGCGCTCCACGGCGCCTTCTGGCACAACAACTTCGGCCGCACGCAGAGCCACGGCTGCGTGAACCTCGCCCCCCAAGACGCCAAGAGCATCTTCGGCTGGACGGAGCCCAAGCTCCCCGAAGGTTGGCACGGCGTGATGTCGACCCCCGAGAACCAGGGCACCCGCGTCGTCGTCCACGAGTAGTCACAGGCGCGCGATCCGCGAAAGCTGCTCGTAGACGTTGAAATCGTTGAGAACTAATAAAACGGCTGGCGCGGGCCTCCGCACCTGCTAGCGTCACTTTTGCCGCGCGAGCCTGCTCGCCGGTGGAGGGGGAAATGACGCCGGCAAGGATTCGCGGGGTGGGGACGGTTGCGTCCATCGTCGTTATTTGTGGGCTCGGTTGCGAGATGCCGCCTGGGCCCGTTGGTGATGACAGCCCGACCGAGACGATTGGTGTCAACGAGCAGGAGCTCCTGTCGACCGGAGGAGGTGACAGGTGCGCCACGCTTGCCACGACGGCCAAGCAAGCCGCGCTCCGAGCCAAGAAGTCTGCGGAGAAGGCGCAGCTCGCCCACGATCTTGCTTACGTGGCGTGTGCGCTCGTCGCTCCGCGTTGCTCGTGTGAAGCGGAGAACGCGTGCCGCGAGGTCGCGAAGCGGCGTCTCGAAGCCGATTGCGAGCGCCGGCCTTCCATCACGGTGCTCGCGCGTCGGATCGCCGAGGAGGTCGAGCACTGCAGGCACGTGTGCAAAGGCGACGCGCCGAGCGACCTCGAAGCATGCGCGTCGAAGGTGCCCATTCGAACCGAGCTCCCGGCAGGCAAGGAGCGCGAGATCGCCTACCAAGTCGACATCGGAAACTACTGTGGTGCGCCCGGAGTTTCATCCTGCTCCAACCGGCTCATCGCGCGCGCGAACGTCGACTACACCGCTGCCGCGTCGCAGGTCGTCGCGCAGCACATGTCGCCTGCGCAGTATCTGGCCCTCGCGCGCGATCGCACGCGGAAGCTCCGTCGCGCCGAGGACGATGCACGGACAGCGATCGCGCTCTGCAATTCTCCCGACTCCGACGGCGACTGGGTCGTCGACGCGAACGATCGCTGCCCGAACACGCCCGATCTCACCGCGACCGACGACCGAGGTTGCCCGCTGACGACACTTCCGCAGGCCCCGCCCGCCGCCGACGTCGCGAAGCTCCTCGACGGTATGAACCTCGCTGTCAGCCCGCACTGCAAGGGCGCGACGGTGCCGCAGCGCATTCCGGCCGGAGCCTTCTACTATCCGTCGGCCCTCGAGCGCGGGACGTATATCCTTGCAGGAGCCGTGGAGAACCAACCGCCGGGCTGTCCCATCTGGTACGAGTTCGACCTCGAGGAGAGCAACGGCTTCCACTACGGCGTCATTTTCCTAGACCGCGAATCCAAAGCGGACCTCGTCGACCTTGGACGTCCCGTGCCGAGCGGCTTCATCCAGTTCAACCCGAGACCAACTGACACGAGGCCCGGGCAGCAACGTCTCGCGACGACCGCCGGCAAGGTCGGCCTTCGATACCGCGTTCGCGCGATGAACGGCAATGGGCTCCGCGGTCCTTGGAGCGATTGGAAGATATCCGACCGTTCGAGCTGCACCGCCCTCGGATTCACATGCGGCGATCGCTAGGCAGCGCGCGGGCTGTCGTCCTTGCGGTCAGCCTGAGCGCCATCTTCACTTTGGCCGCCTCGTGCGGCTTCGTCGACGAGTGTGAGAACGTCAACCTGCGCCCGTGCGTGAGCGAGAATTCGTATCAAGTCTGCAGCTACGGAGAAGGCGTAAAACGCTCACGCGTCGAGGTGTGTCCTTCGGGCCGGCTCTGCAATCCAGCATCGCGCGGCGTCACGCCATGTGACGGCGCTCCGGTCGGAGCGACCTGCGAAGGCGACGCCATCTGCGCGGACAACCTCCGATGCGTCAGTGGCGTGTGCGCAGAGCCAACCGCGGAGCAGCGTAGCCTCTGTGCTGCTGCGACGACGATCGATGTCCCCGACGACGGCTCGGCGATAGAGGTCGATCTCCCGTTCGACACCGACGCGTCACTGGCCAACCTCATCGCGCGACCGGAATGCCCGGGGCCCGACGGAGGCTCGACGTTTGATGGGCAACAGCTCGTTCGTGTTCGTCTAAGCCCGGCGCAGAGAGCGTTGGCTCTTCGGATCGAGCTACAAGACGAGGCAGCAGCTTTGGCGATAACGGCTATTGCCTGCGCGAACCTGTATGCGCCGGCGACGACGGGACTCTGCGTACCGTTTGCATCACCGAGCCTCACGCTTGGGCTCGAGTCACAGACGGAGCTTGTGCTGCTGCTCGCGCGTCGCGTCGGGTATGCCCCGAGCGCGGCGCGGTTGAAGCTTTCAGGTCTGACATGAACGAAAGTCGAGACTCTCGCGGAGGGCACCGAGAATGAAAAGGGGAATCTTGGTCTGCGCGACGAGCGCGCTCTGCGTATTCGCTTGCGACGCACAAGCCTACAACGAGCCAACACATCGCCGTATCGTAGAGGTTGCCGTTGATGCGATGCGTGCTTCGAGTACACAAGCGGGTCCGATACCTCGTCCCGATGGCGTCGATCCTGCGCAGTGGGATGCCTTCATCACTCGCGCGCTGAGAGCCACGAACGATCTCTCGCGGCTTCGTACTGGCCTTACAGGCGCCTACGATGGCTTCTACGACCGTGACCACAACGACTCTCGCGCCCGTCCGAAACAGATAGTTGGTGGTGGTTCACCCGCGGTCGATATTTTTCTCGAGAATGCCAACGATCCACGCGTTTGCGACTATCGCTTGAAAAGCTCCGCGCGTCCGGAGAGTCCAATTCCGGCCGGTCGCGAGTATAACCTCCTGAACGCCGGGAACGCGCGTATCTTCGAGTTTCCTTACGTGGTCGAGGACGGCTATCGTCCGTGCGCGTTCAAGCCATGGGCGGACGGGAGGTCGCCCGGCCTCGGTGACGTCCTCGGCTGGCACGCGGCCTCGGTGGACTGGCGGATCGCGGACTCGTCGATGTGGGTCCGTCCAACGAACACGGGAATGTTCGGTCTCCTGCAGGAGGCGCAATCCCGAGCCTTCGAGTACGCCGGAGGCGCCTTGGTCTTTCCATTCCTCTGCTTGTACAACCTGTTCACTGGTCGCAGCTGCAGCATGGCGGACGCGCAGAACATCGCGAGCAGCGTCAATGTGCTCGAGCTCGTTCAAGGACTCGTTCCCGGCGTTGGACCAATCGACGCCGCCGTCAACGTCGGCATGTGGCACTTCGTCGACGTCGAAGCCACCCAAAATCGCTTCAACGACACCCGTGGTCTCTTCTACGAGAACGCAGGACCGAATTTCCCCGGTGCCTTCGACGTCGCCATCATGGTCGCGACGGACATCGCGGGGCTCACGCTGCATCCGTTTGCTTCCGAGGGGGTCAAGAGGTACGGCGCCTACGACCGACGGAGTCGGAATGGGTTCCAGTGGCAGGCGCACAACGTCGGTCACACGGAGTTCTCACCGGTCAGCAATCTCGCCAATCATGGCTGGAACACCTTTGCTGGAATCGACGCCGCGGCGCTCGGCTGGCCGCTTCACGCGATCGGAGACTCGGCGGCGCCTCACCACGTGACGGGCACGACGTCGTGGGGCCATCGTTCGTTCGAGGATGCAGTCGAGCAGCTCGGTGAGGGACTCTTGCCCAGACCGACCTCGACCGAGGCATTCGGCGCCGTGCGCGACCGCGTCCTTCGCAGCGCGTTCGAGCACGTGCGCGACCTGAACGCGAACAGTATTTCGATCCCGAGCTTCGTGATTAACGAAGCTCGGGTGACGCGCGACCTCGCTCGGAACGACGACGATTGGATCTTCAAGGACTCGACCTCGGTCGAGTACTTGACGCCGCTCCTCCAGCAGCACTCGATCGACGCGTACAAAGACCATCCGGAGAAGCTGCGGCCGTTCGTCGAGCACGCGGTGGCAAACACCATTGCGTTCCTGATCGTCGCGTCGGAGCGGATGCGCCCCAACGAGCCTGCCTTCGAAGCGAGCACGCTGTGCGGTGAGAATCAGTACTTCACGGGCAGGGGCAGCGGATGCGCGGAAGGCATCGCGCCCGGACTCGGTCAGCAGTCGATGCCGTTGGGCCTGCGTGCTGTCTCGTGCGTCGCTGCCGGTCAGAGCTGCCTCGTGACGAGCGACTGCTGTGACGGCACGACCTGCAACGGGAGCTCTTCGACGGGCTACGGGAGATGCGAGGCGCCGCCCCCGCCGCCACCGCCTCCTCCTCCGACGTGCGTCCACGGGTCTTGCACCAGCAACAGCAACTGCATCCCTGGGTCGGGCGTTTGCGGGGCCGATGGTTGCTGTCAGGCTCCGGTATGTAGCCACGGAACGTGCAGCACGGACGCCGACTGTCTCGTCGGAGAATACTGTTCCGGTGTCTGCTGCCTTTCTCTCGTCCAGTAGGCCCATGCTTCGCGCCGGTTTTCCTATCGTTGCGGTGGCGGGGCTCGTCGCCATCGTAGCGTGTGGCGACGATGGAGGGCCGGTGGTCGCGGTTGCGGCGGACGCGGCGGTGGAGGAGGAGACGGGGACGGGGACCGATGCGGAGGCGCCGGTCGATGCGGCGCCTCCGCGCGTCGACAAGCTCGACGTGCTGTTCGTCGTCGACAACTCGTTTGGGATGGCGAGCAAGCAACGAGCCGTCGCGGGTGGGATCGCGCGGTTCTTCGGGCAGATCGCGGCGACCGACATCCACGTCGGCGTGATCTCGTCGACCATCGATCAGGGCGGGGACATCTGCGATCGGAGCCGCGGCAACAACGGCGACAGCGGCCGGCTGCTGAATCGGACGCACTTCGGCGCCGACGCGGGGCCGAGCGTGCACGGCGCGGAGGCGGGGTTCCTCTCCCTCGGTCCAGGCGGCAGCGTGCCCGACATGGCGACGCTCGAGGAGCGGGCGAAGGAGCTCGTGCTCGGGGCCGACGAGTATGGATGTGGAATCGAGTCGCCGCTCGAGGCGATGTACCGCTTCGTCGCGCAGCCGGATCCGCCGCTTCGATTCACGATCGACTCCGCTGCGCGCGCGGAGCCCACCGGCGTCGACTACGCCTTGCTCGCGGAGCGGCGCGCCTTCTTCCGCCCGGACTCGGCCGTCGTCATCTTGATCGTCTCGGACGAGGACGATGCGTCGATCGATCCGCGAGCGCTCGGTGGTCTCGGATACGGCTTCGCCTCGCTCCGTTTCCCGTATTCCCAAGTATCTCGCCCCGTCGCGGCGCTCGGAACGACCGCGCCGCGCGGCACCTCGGCGTGCGCGACGGATCCGTTTTCTGCCGATTGTCGATCATGCATCCGCGCGCGCGACTGCGATCCGAGCGAGCCCGCGTGCGCCGCGGTGCGCGCTGATGCGGAGTGCAAGACGTCGCCGGTCGATGGGCAATCAGGAGAGGGATTCGACGGCTTCGTCGCGCCCGACGACGATCATTTGAACCTTCGTGGGTTCGACATGAAGCGTCGTTTCGGCGTCGAAGCGCGATATCCGATCGAGCGATATGTCGCCGCCCTCACGCGCCGGCAAGTGCCCAATCGGGCCTCGGAGCATCCGCGCCCGAGCATGGCCGCGGCGCCGGCACCGTACGAGCAAGCGACCAATTGCGACAATCCGCTGTTTAGCACCGGATTGCCGGCGAAGGAAGGCGACGAGCTCTGTGCGCTGCCGCCCGGTCCGCGCGATCCGCGGCGCGTCGTGCTCGGGATCCTCGCCGGCGCTCCACCCGGCCTCGTGTCGCCGGCGCCCGACTGGACGAAGCTGCTCGGGCAGGGAGGGTTCGAGAGCGACGACACGACGGGCCTCGATCCTCACATGCTGCCGTCGAGCCTCCCGCGCGCCGGGCTCGGCGGCGCCGATCTGCCGCTGGGCGACAACGGCACCGATCCGGTCCACGGCCGCGAGTGGACGACCCGGAACACGGACCTCCAGTTCGCGTGCACGTTCGCTTTGCCGGTCCCGGAGGACTGCATGCGCGTCGCTTGCATTTGTGGCGGCCGACCCGAAGACAACTTCCCGCTGTGCAGCGGCCCCGGGAACACGACGCAGGTGCGCGCCAAGGCGTACCCCGGGATCCGGCTGCTGCGCTTCGCGCGGCAGCTCGGCGAGCAGGGCGCCGTCGGTTCGGTGTGCGGCGCCGATACGGAGGGATCGTACGGGGCGTTCCTCGAGGCGCTCGGTCGTCGCGTCGCGGGGCGGCTCGCGGAGTAGCGGGCGCCGCGGTCACTTCCGGCTCTGCAGCGTGTTCACGCGGTCCTGGCCGCCCGACGCTCCGAGGTGCGCCTTCAGCGCGGCGCCGATCTCCTCGAGCGTCGCCTTCGGCGCGGGGCCGAGGAGGAGCGGGCCGCCCTCGCAGTCGACCTCGATGTGATCGCGCACGCGTTTGTACGCGCGGATCTTCCGCCATGGCCGCGCGGCGCCTGCGAACGTGATGCCGTAGCTGTCGACGACGACGTCGAGCGGGAGCGCGGTCGCGACGCCGAGCGCGGCGAGGATCAGCGGCGCGAGGAGCACGGTCGAGCCGACGACGAAGAGCATCGACGGTCGATGGCGCGAGAGCTGGTAGTACGCGCCGAGGACGAAGATGCCGAAGGCGAGGGCGTGGAGGAGGACCGCCGACGCCCAGAAGAGGAGCGGCCGCCCTACGCGGAAGAGCGCGCGGTCCTCGGGCGCGATCGCGGCGGCGCGCATCTCGTCCGTGATCGGGCCGTGGCGCAGCGAGCGGCGCACGAGCGCGACGAAGGCGGAGGCGAGGAGCAGGTTGAGGACGACCGCGAGGATCCCCGCGCCGTCGGTCGAGAGGAGCGCGTCGAAGAGGCCGTGGCACGCGGCCGCGAGCGCGATCCACGCCCACCGCCGCGTCTTCGGATCGACGAGCGTGTGCCCCAGCGCGTAGCCCCAGAGCGCGCCGAAGAACATGTGCGCGGGGACGCTCATGAAGCAGCGCGCGATCACGAGCGGCGCGTTGAGGCGCCCGATCGCGAAGTAGCGGATGTTCTCCGCCGCCGCGAAGCCGAGCGACGCGACGATGCCGTAGACGATCCCGTCGACCGGCTCGTCGAACTCCGCGCGCCGGACCGCGAGCTCGCTCGCCGCGCGCTTCGCCCCCTCCTCCGTGAGGCCGACCACGACCGTGAACACCGCGAAAGAGAGCGGGAACGCGAACATCTGGCCGCCGTACGTCACGAGGTTCGGATCGAGCCAGTGCGACGAGCTCGCGAGGAGCTCCTCGACGAACGCGGCTGGTACGGTGGAGACCGCGCCGAGGAGGAACGTCGCGCCGATGAGCCACATCGGCTCGGGGTGCGCGCGATCGAAGCGCCGAATGAAGAAGAGCCACCCGAGCGAGAGCAAGATCGGGACGACGAGGCACGCGATGGTGAGGGTTCGGTTCGGCGGGAGCCCGACCGCGTCGACGCGACGGAGGGGAGGGAGGCGCGGCGTCGCGAGGAGGATGCGCTCGCGCCGCGCCCGCGCGTAGGCGCCGGCGCCCTCGCCGAAGTCGACGTGGAGCGCGTCGTTCGCGAAGGCCGGCGCGCCGAGGGAGATGCGGCCGCGCGCGAGGACCACGCCGGCGGGATCGTCCTTCACGCCGTCGATGACCGCCGCCGACGGCGAGCCCGACTCGGCGCGGACGCGGATGTTCGGCGCGCCGCCCCAGCCGACGATCGCGCCGTCGCCGAGCTCGCCGCGCGGCGCCGCCCGCACGACGCGCGTCCGCCAGCGTAGGACGGCGAGGCCGTCGGACGGCGAGGGGATCGGCTCGGCGACGATCTTGTGGTCGCGATCGATCGTCCACGTCTCGATCGCGCGCAGCACGTCGCCGCGGCGGCCCTCGTACCAGACCTCGCCGTCGGCGCCGCCGCGGGTGAGGTTGGCCGAGGTCGCCGGCGCGGCGAGGACGACGGTGGGATCGCGCTCGAGCACGAGGAGCGTGCCCGTCCACGTCGTCAGCTCGTCGACGCGCGGCGCGAGGCTCTCGTCGACCACGATGTGGAGGCGCGGCGGACGGCCCTCCGCCTCGTCCTCGTCGACGTCGGCGCCGATCTGCGCCGCGCCGAGCCGCGCGAGCACGAGCGCGCGGAGGTCCTTGCCGAACCCCTGCGCCGGGATCGGCGCGCCGACGACCTCGTAGGTGAGCTCGACGTCCTTCGTCCCCGCGAACGGCGTCGCGAGCGGCTCGCGCTGGCCGCCGGGCGTCTCGCAGCCGAGCAGGCCGAGGACGAGGAAGCAGAGGAGCGCGACGAGGACCCGCTTCATTGCGCGCGCGGATAGCTCCCGATGACCTTCACGAAGTCGGTGCTCTTCGCGACCTGCTTCAGCGCGGACGCGAGGGCGGCGTCGGCGCGGTGGCCCTCGACGTCGACGAGGAACACGTAGTGCCACGCGCGGTTCCGGTTCGGCCGCGACTCGATGCGGGTGAGGTTCACGTTCGCGTCCTCGAACACGGAGAGCACGCGGCGGAGCGCGCCCTTCTGGTCGCGCACGCCGAAGGCGAGGGTGGTGCGATCGGCGCCCGACGGCGGCGCGTCTTCGCGCCCGAGGACGACGAAGCGCGTCGCGTTCTCGGCGCGGTCCTGGATGTTGGCGCGCACGACCGGCACGCCCTCGAGCTCGCCCGCGATGTCGGACGCGATCGCGGCGGAGCGAGGGTCCGCCTTCGCCTCGCGCGCGGCCGCGGACGTCGACGTCGTCTGCACCACCGTCGCGCGGGGGAGGTGCTTCTGGATCCACGAGCGGCACTGCCCGAGCGCCTGCGGGTGCGAGTAGAGCGTCGTGATCTTCGGGAGCGACGGCGTCTGCGAGAGGAGGCAGTGCGAGATCGGGAGCACGTACTCCTGCCGGATCACGAGCGTCCCTTCGAGGAGCGCGTCCGACGTCATGCTGACCGCGCCCTCGGTCGAGTTCTCGAACGGGACGACGCCGTAGGTCGTGTCGCCGCTCGACGTCGCCTCGAACACGGCGTCGATCGTCGCGCACTCGCGGTACTGCGCCTGGAGCCCGAAGAGCCGGCGCGCGGCGAGCTGCGAGAACGTGCCCTCCGGCCCGAGGAACGCGACGCGGAGCGGCTTCTCGAGCGAGAGGCACGCGCTCATCACCTCGCGGAACACGGCCCGGATCGCGTCGGGCGGGAAGCGCTTGCCGCCCTTGGTGACGAGGCGATCGAGGACCGCGCGCTCGCGCTCGGGGTCGTGGAAGACCGGCACCTTCGCCGCGCGCTTCACGACCGCGACGTCGCGCGCGACGGTCGCGCGCTGCGCGAGCAGCTCGAGGATGCGATCGTCGAGCGAGTCGATCTGCTTGCGAGCGTCCGCGAGGCCCGGGATCGGCGCGGCGCTCGGGCGCTTGCCCACTTTGCGCTTCACGCCCGCATCCTCGCATGACTACGATGCGCCAGCGATGCCCGAAGCCAACGTCCTCTACTCCGTGACCGGTGTGGTCGTCGTCGGCCTCGTCGTTTGGGTCGCGCTGGTCCTCAAGTCGGCGAAGGAGCCCTGGGCGCGCCCCGCCCCGCCGCTGGCGGAGGAGCTCCCGTCCGAGGACGCGCCGCCCGAAGAGCCTGAAGAGAAGAAGGACGACGAGAAGAAGGACGACGATCCGAACAAGCTCGACGCCGACGACACGGCGCGCGCGACGCCGGTCGCCCTCTCGGAGGGCCGCACGAAGGCGGCCGAGGCGGCGGAAGAAGCCGAAGTGTCGAAGGCCGAGACGAAAGAGAAGGCCGAGAGCTGAGCGCAGGCTAGACTTTGACGCTGTGTCGTGGCGCAGCGTCAGCGGGGCGTGTGTCGTGCTCGCGGCGTGCAGGGCGTTCGGCGCCGAAGGGTCGGCAGACGCGACCGACGACGACGCGGGAGCGGAAGCCGATGCGGGGGCCGACGCGGACGTGAAGGTGGACATGCCGCTGGGCCCGAACGCCGGGGACGGAGACGTGCCTGAGCGTTTGCACATGCAGTGTTTCAATCTCCTGCTCGATGACGGGCCGTTCGAGTCGCACGGGGAGGCGAAGTGGGGGGACGCGGGCTGGATCGTGCCGATGCTCAACGGAGCCAAGAACTCGATCTACGCGACGTTCGAGCTCGACGCGTCGATCGGTCGCTCCATCGTCGACGTCGAGATGAAGGTCGAGGCCGGCACCAACGCCGGCGTCGAGTGGTGGTCGAACGTCATCGCGCACTACTACGGAAGTACGACGACCTTCGAGTCGGGCCCGCCCCTCTGGGGGCTCCAACTCTCGGGCAGCGGACAGTACGTGGACTTCTGGCCGAATGGTGGGCCGTCGGATCCGCCGCAGAGCGTGGTGAACGTTCCGCTCCGTGAGCTCGACGGTCGCTTGACCCTCACGACGACGTGGGCCGAAGACGGCGGCGTCGTGATCAGGGACCAGGGAGGACGGAGCACGGCGCTGCCCTTCGGCGTGCTCGGGAGCGGGCAGCCCGGGTCGAGGTCGCTCACGATCGAGATCGGCGGGTTCGCACCCAACGGCGTGTCGGCGACTTCGTTCACGGTGCGCTCCATCTGCGTCCTGCTCGAGCGGCGTTGAGCGGGCGTCAGAACGAGGCGCCGGCCCAGAGGCGCGGCTCGTATTGCGAGATGACGCCGACGGTCGTGGAGCTCGTCGTCGTGAAGGCGAGCGGCGTGAGGCCGAAGAGGACCGGTCCGAACGGGAACTGCGCGCCGACGCCGTAGCGGAGGCCGTACGCGTTCGTGTCGGTGAAGAACTCGCTCTCGAAGTCGAACCACGTGTGATGCGGCACGAACGTGAAGAGGAGCTCGAAGTGCTTGCCGCCGATGAGCACGAGATCGGCGGCGACGCCGATCGACCAGTGGGTCGCCTCGACGTTCACGTAGCGGCGACCTTCGACGCCGACGTCGATCCGCGATTTCTCCGAGAGCCGCAAACGATAGAGCACGTCGAGCTCGAGGGCCCATCCGCTCGGCACGTCGGGGCGAGCGATCGTCGCGGACGACGCGAGGTTGAGGCGCGCCGTCACGCGCTTCGGCGACTCCACGGCCGCGTCGGCCGGCTTCGGCGCGACCGCCTGGTCGGCGGCGGCCGCCGCCGGCCCGCCCGTCGCAGTCGCGGCCGCCGGCTCGCCCGTCGCGGTCGCGGCCGCCGGCTCGCCCGTCGCGGAAGCGGGCACGGGCGCGGGCGCCTGCGTCGTCGGGAGCGCCTCTTCCGCCGTCGCGGGCTTCAGGGGCGCCGGCTTCGGCTCTTGCGCGTTCGCGGTCGACGGCGCGACGACGAGGGCCGTCATCGTCGCGGCGGCGGCGGCCGCGGCGACGACGAGGCGGCGGCGGCGCGCGAGCGTGACGAAGAAGATGCCGGCGAGGATCGCGACCGACACCCACTGCGCGGTGCTGAGCATCGCGTAGCGGCCACGCTCGACGTCGCCGCGGAGGAGCTCGATGAGGAAGCGGCCGATCGCGTAGACGACGAGCCAGGTCGCGAACGCGGCGCCGTCGCGACGGCCACGGCGGAGCGGCACGAGCGCCGCGCACGTCGCGAGGAGGCCGACCGCGGACTCGTAGAGCTCCGTCGCGTGCACGGGGAGGCTCGGCGCTCCGGCGGGGACCCACCCCGCGAGCGCGTGCGCCTCGGCCGCGATGCTCCCCGCGGGGAAGCGCACCCCCAGGACCGAGGCGGTCGGCCGCCCGTAGTCGCAGCCTTCGAGGAAACACCCGAAGCGGACGCACGCGAACACGATGCCCATGCCGAGCGTCGCGCGATCGAGAAAGTCGAGGAACGTGTCGCCGCGGCGGCGCAGGTACACCGCCGGCGCGAGCGCGCCGAAGATGAGCCCGCCGTACGCGGCGCGCCCCGCGAACGCGATCGGCGCGAACGAGTGCGCGTGGATCGCGTCGGGGACCGCGCGGATCCACTCGAAGAGGTAGCCCCCGACGAGCGCGCCGAAATACGCGCAGACGATGGCGCGCGCCTGCACGTGGACGCGCGCGCCGTCGCGCTCCGCCTGGCGCAGGACCAGCACCGAGCCGAGGAGCGTCGCGAGGCCGACCATCATCGCGTAGTCGGGCGCGAGCGACTCCGGCCAACCGTGACGCACGAGCCAGAGGACGAGCACGGGCTTCATCGCGCCACCACCTTCACGCGCCGCGCGCGCTTGCCGAGGAACATGACTGGGAGCGCGAGCCAGAAGAGCGGCATCATCGCCCCGATCGGCAGCTCGCCCTTCTGCGGGGCCTCCTCGCAGTTGTTGCAGTTGCTCCCGCCGCAGTTGCAGCTTCCGTCGTTGCAGCTCCCGCAGTTGCTGCTGCTCGACGAAGACCCCGACGACGACGATCGCTTGCTGCTCCCGCATCCGCTCGACGACGAGCCGCTGCTCCCGGAGGACCCGCTGCTCCCGGAAGATCCGCTGCTGCCGCCCGACGACGTACCGCCGGAGGACGTACCACCGGACGAAGTACCCCCTGACGACGACGTATCCCCCGACGACGTACCGCCGGACGACGAAGTACCCCCCGACGAAGTACCCCCTGACGACGACGTGTCCCCCGACGACGTACCGCCGGACGACGACGTGCCCCCCGAGCTCGTGCCGCCGACGGGCGGCGGTACGCCGGTGCCGGTGCTGCCGTAGCCGCTCTTCTTACCGGTGCGCGTGCTCGAGTCGCAGCCCGAGCACGTGGTGCACCCCGAGCACGAGGAGCAGGAAGGACCGCTCCGGCCGTTGCACTTCCCTTGCTCGCAGGCCTTGCTGCAGCCCTCGTAGAAGGAGGAGCACGAGGAGAAGGGATTGCTGCAGCCCTCGACGCGGATGTCGTTGCTGCGCGTGCTCGGCGGCGCCTCCTTGCGCTCGTCGACGCCGGAGAGGCAGAGGTTCAGCGCGCGCACGCACGCCTCTTTCTCCAGGAACGGGATCGCGGCGCCGAGCGCGCTCTGCGTCGTCGCGCCGGTCGGCGGGACGCACCCCTCCTTCTTCACGCACTCCTGCACCGTGACGATGCTCGCGAGCGCGAGCACGCAGAGCTGGTCGATCCGCGCGCGGTCTTCGAGCAGGAAGAGGCACTCCGCGCGTCCGTCGGAGAAGTCGAGCGTCGCGTCCTCGTCGCACGCTCCGTTGGTGCGGCAGTCATCGCAGCGCGCCGCGACGTCGGCGACGCAGCTCGCGAGCGTCGTGTACGTCGAGTACGGGTTCCCGCGGAACGTCGCCGGCGCGACGCCCGGCGCGACGATCGCGACGGGCGGCGCCGGCTCCCCGCCCACGCCGTCGACCTCGCGGCTCGCGTTCGCGACGAGCCACGCCGCGTTGACGTAGATCGTGTCGTCCACCGCGACCGCGCCGGCCGGCCACCCGGTGACGCGGACGAGGTGCGTCGCGCCCGACTCCTCGAGCATCGCGCGCAGCGCGTCCGCGGTCTTGCCGCGAAGCGCCCGCTCCTCCAGCGCGCGCGTCGCCTCGGCCGCCGCCTCCCCCTCGAGCGTCGGCAACGCGAGCGCGCCTTTCCCCTCGAGCGTCGGCGACGCGTGCGCGCCTTCGGCGGCGTCGCGCGGGCGCGGCGCGGGGCGCACCTTCACCGCGTCGTCCTCGAGCTCGACGATCGCGAGCGGGAGCGCGTCGGCGGGCAGCGACTCGCGCTGCGCGTCGATCGCGGCGACGATCTCCTTCGCCGAGAGGCGCGACGGATCGAGCGCGACGCGGTCCTCTCCCGCGCCGCGCTGCTCGAGCCGCTCGGCGGGCGCCTTCTGCGCGGGCTCGGACGTCGACGCGATGGAGGCGCGCTCGAGCCGCTCCGCGAGCGTCTTCCGCGCGGGCTCCGGCATCGACGCGATCGACGCCGGGTCGGCGCGGAGCGCGTCGCGGAGCGAGAGCTCCTCGTAAGGAGGCGTGTCCGCGTCGTCGGCGCAGCCCGCGAGCACGGCGAGGAGCGCGCCGGCGATCGCGAGCGCGACCCCGAGCATGCGGAGCCGCGGCCGCGGCGGTGCGTGGTGATGACATGCCCGTTCCTCGGACTTCACTGCGTTCGCCCTCCGCTTCGCCCTCGCTCGACACGCGGGGGCTACCACGGCTGAGCTGCAAGCGACGTTCCCCCCGTACCCCACACGAAAATCCCCGAAATCACCCTGCGACGCGTATCCCTATACGCACCATAAGGGGCGAAACGGGATACTCATCGGCGGTCTCAACCAGCGGGTTGACGCAGGGTGGCCGGGTGGTGCTTGATCGCGCGCTTCATGCGAGGCGATCTGACCTGGGGCCTCGGGCTGTTCGCGGCGATCGTCGTCGTGGCGGGGCTCGTCAATCGGTTTCGGCCTGCCCAGCGGCAGCAGATCCGTCGCCTCGTCATCCTGTTCCTGCTTCACGTCGCCGCGCTCGGGTTGCACCACGGGCTGGCGGCGCTCGGAGAGGACACGTGGGCCACGCGCGCGCTCGTCGCGAGCGAGCTCCTCAAGGCCTTCACGCTCGTGAACCTCGGGTCGACCGGCATCTTCGCGGTGCTCTTGCCCGCGGCCGGGGTCATGCTCCCGATGATCGCGAGCGATCTCCTCGTCGGCGTCGGGTACATCGGCTCGACCCTCGGCGTCCTCTCCACCCACGGCCTGAACCCCAGCGGCGCGCTCGCGTCCGCCGCCGTCGTCAGCGCCGTGCTCGCGATCTCGCTCCAGAGCACCCTCGGCAACATCCTCGGTGGCGTCGCGCTGCAGCTCGACGGATCGATCAAGGAGGGCGACTGGGTCCAGCTCGCCGACGGCAAACAAGGCAAGGTGCGCGCGGTGCGCTGGCGGCACACCGTCCTCGAGACGCGCGACTGGTCGACGATCATCGTCCCGAACGCGCTCTTGCTCGCGAACAACATCATGCTCCTCGGCAAGCGGGACGGGAAGCCGACGCCGCAGCGGATGTGGCTCTACTTCAACGTCGACTTCCGCTATGCGCCGTCGAAGGTGATCGACGCGGTGAACGCGGCCCTCGTCAACGCGTCGATCCCGAACGTCGCGCGCGATCCGGTCGCGAACTGCGTCTGCATCGACTTCGGTCGCGAGCCCGGCCAGCAGCCGCAGAGCTTCGCGACCTACGGCGTGCGCTACTGGGTCAACGACATGGGCGCGACCGACGGCACCGGCTCGCTCGTGCGCACGCGCGTGTTCACCGCGCTCCGGCGCGCGGACATCCCGTTCGCGATGCCCGCCAACACGATGTGGGTCCAGGTCGAGGACGACGCGCGCAAGCAGCGGAAGCGGACGGAGCGCCACGAGGCGAGGGTGAACGCGCTCCGCAGCGTCCCGCTCTTCCGCTCCCTCACCGACGAGGAGATCGAGACCCTCGCCGAAGGCCTCGGCCACGTGATCTACACCCCGGGCGAGGTCTGCACCCGCCAGGGCGCCGTCGCGCACTGGCTCTACATCCTCGCCGAGGGCACGGTCGAGATCCGCACGCGGTTCGATCCCGACGGCCCCGGCCCCATGTCGGAGCGCACGACGACGCTGACGAAGCTGACCGCGCCCGACGTCTTCGGAGAGATGGGGCTGATCACGGGCGAGCCGCGCACGGCCGACGTCGTGGCGGTGACGGACGTCGCGTGCTTCCGCCTCGACCGGGCGACCTTCGAGCGCGTCCTCCTCGAGCGCCCCGAGATCGCGCAGGAGCTCTCGGAGCGGCTCGCGCACCAGCGCACGGAGCTCGTCGGCGTGCGCGAGGGCCTCGACGAGACCTCGATGAAGAAGCTCGAGGCGAACGAGCGCGATCGGATCTTGAAGCAGA
This sequence comes from Labilithrix sp., assembly GCA_019637155.1. Lineage (NCBI taxonomy): Bacteria > Pseudomonadati > Myxococcota > Polyangiales > Labilitrichaceae > Labilithrix > Labilithrix sp. Next base: position 82,699 of record JAHBWE010000005.1, read on the forward strand.
TCCGAAGCTTCTTCAGCATGTGAGCCCACGCATGATCGGCTTCGAGATCGGAACCCGCGCCGGTGAGGAGCTCCTCCGCTTCGTCCGCGCCCTCGGCCAGCATCGCTACGTCGCGAGCCGGCTCCTCCTCGTCCACGCCTTCGCCGTCGACGCCGCCGCGGACGACTCCATCCCGGAGGCGGCCGAATGGGCAAAGCGCGTCATCAACGCCGGCGCCGACGGCGTGATCGACCTCGCCTCGAAGGACGAACGCCTCTGGCGCAAGGCCACCGAGGCCGAGCTCGCCGCCGTCCTCCGCGCCTTCTGGGGCCCCGATCGCGCCGCCGCGTCCCGCCTGCGCGCCCACCTCTCACGCATCGACGTGAAGGTCGACGCCGCCGCGCTCCCCTTCGACGAGGGCGGAGAGGACGACATTTTCCCCGTCCTCGTCGACGCAGGCTGGGAGCTCTTGCCGCTCGCGCACCTCGACCTCGATCGCCACCGCGGCGCGATCCAGGCGTTCGACGACTTCGAGGTCGCGCGCTTCGAGGAGGAGAGCGCGATCCCGCCGCTCGTGTCGCTCCACGAGCTCCCGCTCCTCGGCCCAGTGGAGCTCCTCGCTCCGTTCGGACCCGACGGCCGAACCCGCGCCCCATTCGTCCTCTGGCAAGAGGGCAACGAAACCTATCTCGACTACGTACTCCGCGGCGTGCTGAAGGTCTCGAAAATCACGCTCGACGACACGTGAAAAAGACTCGGGGCCCGCCCTCTCGAACGAGACAAGCTCAGCCCGCGAAGGCCTCTTCGATCAGGCGCTTCTGCTCGAGGTCGTGGCTCGCCTTGCTGCCCGTGGCCGGGCTCGCGGCGGCGGGGCGCGAGACGACGCTGAGCGGGAGCCGCTCGCCGATCGTGGCGACGAGGTTCGCGTTCAGGAAGTACCACGAGCCCGCGTTGCGGGGCTCCTCCTGGACCCACACGAGCCGCGTGCCGTCCTTGTACGCCGCGAGGACCTCGGTGAGCTCCTGGTTCAGCGGATAGAGCTGCTCGAGGCGCACGATCGCGACGTCCTGGCGCCCGAGCTTCCGCCGCGCGTCGAGGAGGTCGTAGTAGACCTTGCCCGTGCAGAGGAGCACGCGCTTCACCTTCGCCGGATCGGTCGCGGCGTCGGGGATGACGCGCTGGAAGCGGCCGTTCGCGAGGTCGTCCGTCGTCGAGACCGCCTCCTTGTGCCGGAGGAGGCTCTTCGGCGTGAAGATGACGAGGGGCTTGCGCCACGGACGGAGCACCTGCCGGCGGAGGCAGTGGAACAGCTGCGCCGGCGTGGTGAGGTTGCAGACCTGGATGTTGTCCGACGCCGCGAGCTGGAGGAACCGCTCGATGCGCGCGCTCGAGTGCTCCGGACCCTGGCCCTCGTAGCCGTGCGGGAGGAGGAGCGTGAGGCCGGAGAGGCGCATCCACTTGTCCTCGCCCGAGGCGATGAACTGGTCGATGATCACCTGCGCGCCGTTCGCGAAGTCGCCGAACTGCGCCTCCCAGATGACGAGCGTGTCGGGCTTGTCGAGGCTGTAGCCGTACTCGAAGCCGAGGACGCCCGCTTCGGAGAGGGGAGAGTCGTGGATCTCGAACTTGCCCGCGCCGAGGTGCTGGAGCGGCGTGTAGCGCTCGCCGGTGACCGAGTCGAAGAGCGTCGCGTGGCGGTGGGTGAACGTCCCGCGCCGCGCGTCCTGCCCCGTGATGCGGACCGAGCGGCCCTCGTTCACGAGCGTCGCGAACGCCATCGCCTCGCCGGTGCCCCAGTCGAACGGCTCGCCCTTCGTGACGCGCTCGCGCCGCGGCTCGATCACGAGCCGCTGCACCTTCTCGTTCACGTTGAAGCTCGGCGGGATCGTCGCGAGGCGCGCGGCGAGATCGACGAGGACCTCCTTCGGCACCTTCGTCGCGACGTCCTCGACGTTCTTGTCGGGCCCGCCGATGTACGGCGCCCAGACGCCGCCCATCGCCTTCGGCGGCTTGTTGAAGTCGCCCTTCTTCGTCTCCTCGAGCGCCTGCGCGAGCGCGGCGTGGCGGTCGGCCTTGAGCTGATCGCCCTCTACCTGCGTGAGCTGGCCGCTCTCGACCAGCTTCTTCACGTAGACCTCGCGCACGGTCGGCTTCTTGTCGATCAGCTTGTACATGACCGGCTGCGTGAAGCGCGGCTCGTCGCCCTCGTTGTGCCCGTACTTGCGGTAGCAGAGCATGTCGATGACGACGTCCTTGCCGAACCGCTGGCGGAACTCCGTCGCGAGGCGCGTGACCTGGATCACCGCTTCGGGGTCTTCGCCGTTGACGTGGAAAACAGGCACCTTCATCATCCGCGTGATGTCGGTGCAGTAGCGCGTCGAGCGCGAGTCCTGCGGGATCGTCGTGAAGCCGATCTGGTTGTTCACGACGAGGTGGACCGTGCCGCCGGTCGCGTAGCCCTCGAGGCCGGCGAGGTTCAACGTCTCCGGCACGACGCCCTGGCCGATGAACGCCGCGTCGCCGTGGATGAGGAGCGGCATCACGTTGAGGCGCTTGCGGCGGTCCTGCTTCGCGCGGACGCGCCCCTCGACGACGGCGTTCACGAACTCGAGGTGGCTAGGGTTGAACGCGAGGGTGAGGTGGACGGTGTTGCCCGAGGTGGTGGGGCGGTCCATCGACTCGCCGAGGTGGTACTTCACGTCGCCGCGGCCGAGGTTCCGCTCCGGGTTCGAGTCGGTGAAGGCGGCGAAGATCTCGCGCACGTTCTTGTTGAGGACGTTCGCGAGCACGTTCAGGCGGCCGCGGTGGGCCATGCCGATGACGATCTCCTGGCAGCCGCCGGCGGCGGCGTACTCGATCAGGAGATCGAGCATCGCGATCATGCTCTCGGCGCCCTCGCACGAGAACCGCTTCGCGCCGAGGAAGTTCTTGTGCACGAACTGCTCGAAGATCTCCGCGTCGGTGAGGTGCTTGAGGATGCGGACGCACTCCGCGTTGTCGAGCTTCGCCTTGTTCCGCGACGACTCCATCGCGTTCTGGAGCCAGTCGCGCGCCTCCGGCTCCTCGACGTGCGTGTACTCGACGCCGATCGAGCCGCAGTACGTCTCGGAGAGGTGATCGATGATCTGCCGCAGCGTCGCGCGCGTCGGCATGCCGCCGATGCCCACCGTCGGGAACTCGACGTCGTAGTCGGCCTCGGTCAGATCGAAGTGCGAGAGCTCGAGCTCCGGCGCGGCGACGGGCGCCTGGCCGAGCGGGTCGATGCGCGCGAAGAGGTGGCCGCGCACGCGGTACGCGTTGACGAGCTGCTGCACCCGGCTCGCGATCGCGGCCGCGGCGTGCTGGTCGTCACGGACGACGCTCGCGAGCGCGTTCGCGCCGTTCGTGTACGCGTGCGCGGCGGCGCCGTTCGTCCCGCCGTTGGTGTGCGCCGGCCTCGCGACCGCGCCGCCGTTGTCGAGCGAGGCGAAGTAGCTCCGCCAGTGCTCCTCGACCGACTGAGGACTCTGCCGATATTGCGCGTGCAGGTCCTCGACGAAGCCTGCGTTGATGCCGAAATCGTCGAACGCCATGGAAGGCCCTTCCTACCACAAGGAACGCTGAAATCTGAGTCGTAGGGCTTCTTAGCGCCCTTTCTGCGTCAGCCAAGCGGTGAGATCCGCGTTCGCGTCGAGCGCGACCAGGACCGCGTCGACCGTGATCGCAGAGACGACGGTGCCGGCGGGCGCCACGTGGACCCCGTTGCCGTCGCGCCACACCACGACCCGCACCGCCTGCGTCGTCGTGATGCCGGGATCGTGCGGCTCCACCGCCCGCGACGACGCGGTCGAGGTCGCCGCCGACTTGGTGTTCGGCTTCGGCATCGCGGCGACGGTCGCCTTGAAGTCGGGCGCGAGCTGGACCGAGGTCTTGCGCGCGTCCGGCATGTTCGGGATCGGGAAGCCGAGCTCGTCGCCGGTGAGGTTCTGCGTCGGCGACGCGTCCCACTCCGCCGCGCTCTTGTCTTCGCCTTCCCACGCGCCGTCGTCGGCCTGCGACTCGGCCTTCTTCTTGATCACGTCGGCGACGCTGCCGACGAACGTAGGATCGTTGCTCCCGAGCTCGGGGCGGCTCCGGCGCATCACCGGCTGCTCGATCACCGGCGCCTCCGACGTGTCGGAGATCGGATCGGGCGACGTGTCCGGCGCCGCGAAGGCCGCGCGCGCCTCGTTCTCGAGGTTCGCCTTCGACTTCCGCTTCTCGCTCTTCGCCGTCATCTTCGGCGGCGGGATCGACTTCGGCGTGTTCGTGCCGAGCGGCTTGCCTTTGCCCATCGCCGGCGGCGGCTGCGAGGTCTTCGACGGGAGCGGCGCGGGCGGGCGGCTCGGGGTGGAGACCTGCTTCGTGATCGACGCCGGCGCGCCGACCGGCTTCGGCGCGGGCTTCGGCGGCGCGGGCTTCGCCGTCGGCGGCTTCGGCGGAGGCGGCGGCTCGTCGGCGACGAGCTCGTCGTCGTCGATGTGGATCGAGGCGCGGCTCTGCCGCTTCGTCAGCATGCTCGCGAGGTCGGCGGCCGCCTTCGCGAGCTCGAGCGAGCGCGCGTCGTCCTCCGCGTCGGCCGCGGCTTCGGCCGCGCGCCGCACCCACTTCACGCCCTCGGAGTGATCGCCGCGCGCCCACATCGCCTCGGCGGTCGAGAGGGCCCACGAGACGTCCTCGGGATCCTCCGGCTTCGGCTCGGGTACCTGCGGCAACAGGAGCTCGTCACTCATCGCGCTTGGGCCCGAATCGTAGTCGAGTTGACGCGCTCAGCGCAGGAAAAGCGCGAGGAGCCCCCCGACCACGATCGCGAAGGTGAGCACGCCGACGCCGATCGCGATCCACACGACGTTGTCGTTCTTCGGCGGCGGCGCGGGGACGGGGAAGGGGACGCTCACGCGGCTCGCGCGGAACGACGGCGGCACCGGCACCGCCGACGTCGGCGGGACGGGCGCGCTGAACGGCGCGGTCACGCTCTTCGGGTTCGGCGCGGGCCGCGGCGGCCCGGGCGCGGCGGCCGACGGCATCGGCAGCGGCGTCATCGGGCCGACCGGCGTCGCCATCTTCACCGTGCCGACCGCCTTGCCGTTCACGGTGCGGAGCGGGATGTCCTTCGGCGCGAGCATCTCCGCCGTGACCGGCGCGCCGACCTGGCGGATGGTCTCGTCGTCGAACGGCTTGAACCGCTCCGTCTTCTCCTGCGGCGCGACGAGCGGGAGGCACCGCGCGAGCGCCTGCGCGACCTCGTCCATCGTGGCGAAGCGCTCCTGTCGCTCCTGCTTCAGCATCCGCATCACCACGTCGGAGAGCTCGATCGGGATCTCCGGCTTCATCTTGTGGAGCGGCATGACCTCGAGCACGAGCGGCCCGCCCGCGTATTCGCCCGAGAGCAGCTCGTAGGCGGTGAGCCCGAACTGGAACTGATCGGACCGGCCGTCGGGCGTCTCGCCGACGAGCTGCTCCGGCGCCATGTAGCGCGGGGTGCCGAGGACCTGGCCGAAGTTGGTCTGGAAGCTGTGCGGGTTCGGGGCCGACTGCGCGCCCTCCGGCAGCGGCTTCGCGAGGCCGAAGTCGAGCACCTTCACCGTGCCCTCGTCCGAGACCATGATGTTCGCCGGCTTGATGTCGCGATGGATGATGCCGGCCCGATGCGCGGCCCACAGCGCGCGCGCCGCGTCGACGAGCCAGCCGACCTTCGTCTCGAGCGTGGTGAGCGGGTTCTTCGTGTGGCTCCGCAAGGACTCGCCGCTCACGAGCTCCATCGCGATGAAGTGGACGCCGTCGGCCTCGCCGAGCTCGTAGATCGCGACCGAGTTGGGATGGTTCAGCGCGGCGGCGGCCTGGGCCTCGCGCATGAGGCGCGCGACGCCGCCGGTCCCGGTCTCCCAGCTCTGGTCCGTGTCGTTTCGCAGCACCTTCAAGGCGACGGGCCGTCGCAGGCGCGTGTCGATCGCGTGATAGACCTCGCCCATCCCGCCACGCCCGACCAGGCGGACGATCTCGTAGCGCTCGAGCTTTGCGCCTTCCGAGAGACCCACCGCGCCCGACCGTACCAGGGTGGCTTTCGACATGCCACTCGCGCTAGAACGCGTCCCCGATGTCCACGTCCTTCGAGACCTCGTCCTCCTCGGCCACGCCCGGCGGCTCGGGCGCGAAAGAGCTCGCGCCCGATCTCGCGCTGAAGATTCATGATCTCATGCTGAAGGCGCGCGTCCTCGAGGACCGCCTCATCACCATGTATCGGCAAGGTGACGGGTATTTCTGGATCGGCGGCCCGGGCGAGGAGGCGTTCAACGTCCCGCTCGGCCTCCTCGTCGACAAGGGGCAGGGGATCCAGCACGACTACCTGCACCTCCACTACCGCTCGAGCGCTACGCTCCTCGCGCTCGGCGCCGATCCGGTCGACTCGCTCCGGCAGATGAAGAACACCGCGACCGATCCGTACTCGCGGGGCCGCAACTTCGCGGGCCACTACTCGGCGCGGAAGTGGAACGTCGCGCCGATCAGCTCGCCGATCGAGGTGCAGTATTCGATCGCACCCGGCACCGCGCTCGCGCAGCGCGCGGCGGGCTCGAAGGGGATCACGATCGTCCAGGGCGGCGACGCCGGCACGGCCGAGGGCGACTTCGCGACCTGCCTCGTGTGGTCGTCGCGCAAGGGCACGGAGCTGCCGATCCTCATCATCGTGACGAACAACAAATACGGGATTTCCACGCCGTACGAGGGCCAGCACGGCGAGGTCCGCATCTCCGATCGCGGCAAGGCGTTCGGGATGCAGACCGCGACGATCGACGGCAACGACGTCGAGAGCGCGTACTGGGGCCTCAAGAAGGCGATCGACTACGTCCGCACCGAGCGCAAGCCCTACCTCCTCGAGGCGATGGTCTCACGCCTGAACGGCCACTCGAGCGCGTCGGGCGCGAACTTCGTGAAGGACGAGCTCGACTGCCTCGCGAGCTGGGAGAAGAAGCTCGAGGAGCGGAAGCTCAAGACGCGCGCGGAGATGGACGAGATGCGTGCAAAATACACGCAAGAGCTGCTCGAGGCCTCGAAGCGCGTCCGCGAGGAGCCGCAGCCGGCGGGCGAGTCGATCTGGGACCACGTGTTCGCGGCGAAGAACCACGTCGCAGGAGAGGGCTGACATGGCGACGATGGTCCAGGCGATCCGGATGGCGCTCCACGTCGGCGAGAGCCGGCTCGGGGTGACGGACATCTTCGGCGAGGACGTGGGCCCGCCGCTCGGCGGCGTCTTCACCGCGACGCAGGGCCTCAAGACGGCGTGGAACTCGCCGCTCGACGAGCGCGGCATCGTCGGGATGGCGATCGGCCTCGCGCTCGCGGGCCGCAAGCCGGTCGCCGAGATCCAGTTCTGCGACTATGCGTTCAACACCGTCGACCTCCTCAAGATCGCGGGCAACACGTACTGGTCGTCGGCCGGCGACTGGAACGTCCCGATGGTGCTGATGACGCCGGTCGGCGCCGGCATCCGCGGCAGCATCTACCACTCGCACTCGTTCGACGCGCAGGCGACGCGCATCCCCGGCTGGAAGATCGTGATGCCGTCGAACCCGCGCGACGCGTACGGCCTCCTCCTCTCGGCGATCGTGGACCCGAACCCGGTCTTCTTCCTGAAGCCGAAGGCGCTCCTCCGCGCGAAGGCGCGCCCGGGCGAGGAGATCCCGGGCGAGCCCGGCGACGACAAGGCGCTCTCGAAGATGATCGACGCGCCGCTCGGCGATCGCTCGAAGTGGCAGCCCGAGTGGCCGAAGCTCGACGACCTCTTCATCCCGATCGGCGAGGCCCGCACCGCGCGCGCGGGCCAGCACGTCACGGTCCTCACCTACGGCCGCAACGTCCCGATGGCGCTCGCCGCCGCCGACGAGCTCGCGCGCGAGGAGTCCGTCGAGGTCGAGGTGATCGACCTTCGTTCGCTGCACCCGTACGACTGGACGGCGATCAAGGCGAGCGTGAAGAAGACGCACCGCGTCCTCTGCCTCAACGAGGACACGGAGATCACGAACTTCGGCGAGCACCTCGTCCGCCGCATCGTCGAGGAGCTCTTCTACGAGCTCTGGGCCCCGCCCGCGCTCCTCGCCGGCGCCCACGTCCCCGGCATCGGCCTCGCCGACAACCTCGAACACGCCAGCGTCCCGACCAAGGACAAGGTCAAGCAGGCGCTCAAGGACCTCGCGAAGCAGGTTCCATAGTCGGGGGCTTCGCCCCCGACACCCCCACCCCAGACACGGCCCTCGCGCTGCGCGCTCGGGGCGCTACGCGCCCGCATTCGCGGCCGCTTCTGGGGCCCTTCTCAACGTCGGGGCTTTGCCCCGACACCCCACCCCCGACACGGCCCTCGCGCTTTGCGCTCGGGGCGCTACGCGCCCGCATTCGCGGCCGCTTCTGGGGCCCCGGGTCGACGCGGCCGCCCGCCCGGACCCTGGCGTGGCCCGGCCCGATGCGGCCGCCCGGACCCTGGTGTGATGTGGTGACTACGTGCGTTTTTCTTTAGGCGCGCACGACTCTCCAGCGCGCGGTGATGTCTTCGGTATGCGGCGTCGCGAGGATCTGCCTTTCGCTCCGCATCGCGCCTGCATCCCAGCCACGGCACCATCCCCGAGTCCACCACCCAGCCCCCCGTCGGGCGAGCGCGCTGCTATGGGACGAAGATGATCTCTCGAGAGGGCGGGTGTCATTGCGGGCGCGTTCGCTTCCGCGTGACGTTCGACGAGGGCGCGCCGGTCCACGACTGTGACTGCTCCATCTGCACGAAGAAGGGGTTCCTTCACGTCATCGTGACGAAGGAGGCCTTCACGCTGCTCGCGGGCGCGGACGCGCTCACGACGTACACGTTCAACACCGGCGTCGCGAAGCACACGTTCTGCAGTACGTGCGGAGTACACGCGTTTTACACGCCGCGGTCGCACCCCGACGGGGTCGACGTGAACGCGCGGTGCCTCGACGACTTCGAGGCGCTACGGCCGTCGCTCCGCGTCGAGCGGTTCCACGGTCTGGAGTGGGAAGCGAGCGTCGAGCGGATCCGTTGACTGGTCACGCGGACCGGTCACGCGGACCGGTCACTACTCTGCGTCGCCCTCGGGGTCGGGCTTGTTCCAGCAGCCGTTCGCCGCCATGCACTGGTCCGAGTTGGTGCAGGTCGCGTTCGCGAAGCACTCCTGCGACGCCGCGTTCTTGCACGTCGGCTCGAAGTTGCAGGCGACCGCCTTCGTGTAGAAGGCCTGGTAGACGCCGCCCTGATCGCAGCAGGTGAGGCAGGCCTGGAGCGTATTGGTGCCGGTGCAGTCCGGGAACTTCGGCCCCGCGTCCACGGGGGTCGTCTGCGCCTGCGTCGTGCTCGACGGCTCCGGATCGTCGTCGGACGACGACGTCGAGGTCGAGCCCTTCGACGGCTTGTCGTCGTCCTTGTCTTTGTCCTTGGTGGACTTGCCGGTCTTCACCGGGCCCTGGAAGGCCTCCGGCTGCTCGGCCTCGCAGGCCAGCAAGGCGAAACAGGCCGCGAAACCGAGAACGGCGGTCTTCGCGAGTCCCATCATCACGGTTCGATGGTCCTGCACGCCCCGGGCCAGCATCCGATTCAAAGTTACTTCAGTTTTTCTCTCGCGAACAACAGGCCCGCATAGGCTCCGCGGGGTGGTTGCAGGTCAGTGATCGTGGGTCATCCCGCCGGGCAGCGCCCCGCCTGGTGGTGCCGCGGTTGCTCACCCTGGCCCCACCCGACACCGTCGATGATCACGGTGCGCGATTTGGACGCTGCCTGCTCTTCGCCTTCGATGAGCTCCCGCCGCCGCAGCTGCGGCCCGCACGCACCTCCACGTCCAGACTGAGCCCAAAACCTCGAAGCTCGCGCACCCCAGGACCCACGACGCGCAACCCAGCCCGCGCGTCACCGCTCGCCGCCGTCGCCTCACGTCTCGTCGAATGGCAAGCGCGGTCGCGGTCGCTGCCGTCGCCTCGCGCCTCCCGAATAGCTCGTACGCGCGTCGCAGCTCGCCGCCGTGGCCTCGCGTCCCTCGATGATCTCGCTGGCGCGGGTCGCAGGTCGCCGCCGTGGCCTCGCGTCTCTCGATGACCTCGGCCCGCGCGTCGCTGCTCTCCGCCTCGCCCTGCGTCTCCTCTATTGGCTCGGTCGCGTGGCGTCGTCCTCGCGCTGCGGCTCCTCGATGGCTCGGGCGCCGCTGGCGCGAAGGTCTCGCCTCGGACGAGGCGACGCATTTCGTCGGGTCTTACTCCTCGTCGGGGACGCCGCCGCCCATGCGCGCGAGGTCGTCCTGTTTGACCTTGTCCACGTTGAACTTCGCGGCGCGGTCGCGCATCTGGGTCAGCACCTTGTCCGCGGGCGGGAGGTCGCCCTGGATCCAGCGGAGCGGGTTCACGCGCGCGACGACGAAGCTCCGGAGGTACGGGCTCACGAGGCCCTTCTCGCGGAGCCGCTGCACCGCGGTGGCGACCTGCGCCTCGACCTCGAGCGTGAGCGCGGCGAGGCGCTCGTGCTCCGCGATCGCCTCCTTGATCGGTCGCTCGCTGAACTCCTCGACGCGGCGGAGGACCGGGTGGTACGCCCCGCCGGCGAAGCGCGGGTTCTTCTCGTAGCAGACGCCGAGCGTCACGAGCGCGGGATCCTCGAGGTAGAACGCGAAGCCCTTCTCGGAGAGCGAATCGTCTTCTTCGAGTAGACCGCGATAAATGCGAATAACCTCGAGAGCGCGCTCCTTCAGGTTGTGCGCCTTCTCGGTGTTGAGCGCGAGGATCTGCCACGCGACCTCGCGCGTGGGGACGACAAGCGCCGTGATCGCCCTCGCGCCGAGGCGGCGCATCGCCTCGAGGCGGTGGCGTCCATTCGGGGTCCAGAACCCGGCGTCGCTCTCGCCGCTCTTCTTCTTCCCGGGCGCGTGCTTCGGCGACGTGATCGCGATGAGCGGATCGAGGAAGCGACCCGTCTTCTGGATCACGTCGGCGAGCCGCTTGTGATGCGTGTCGCTGAGGTCGCGCTGGAACGGCGTCGGCTCGATCTTCCCGACCGGCAGGATCGCGGCGACGAGCGGATGCCCGCCGAGCGGATCCTTGTAGCGGCCGACCACGAGCCCGCCCTCGGCCTCGATGATCGCCTCGAGCGGCGCGAGCGCGGGATCGCCCTCGTCGACGCGGCACGCGAGCGGCTCGAGCCCCGCCGAGTCGGCCTTCTGTTTCCGCGGTGTCCGCTTCGGCGCCGCGCGCGACGCCGCCTTCTTCTTCGTGGCTGCCACGCGCCGGTCTTACCACCACGAGCGTTGGTGCTACGACCGATCTGGTGACGCATCGGGCTCTCTGCCGCATCCGGATAGTCGTGCCCGCGCTCGCGCTCGCGGCGCGTGGGCTCGAGCTGGTCGGCTCGAGCTGGTCGGCAGCCGCAATGGGTCGACCGGCCGTGCAGCCAGCTCCTCGCCGCGGTGTGCGAGCGCGACGCGTCGAGCCCCTGAGCCACACACTCCTTTACGGTTCTTTACCGGTCCCCGCGCGACCTCCGCCCGGGCTCGCGGCATCGGTTCGTTACGAAGGTGAGGTAACGAATGGCTCTCTGTGGGATCGGCATTGCGGCAGGTGTGATCGGTGTCGTCGCGCTCGTGCGGCGCTTCCTCTTCCGGCGGCACTACGCGCGCTTCGGCGGCGGTGGTTATGCGTGTGGGCCTCGCGGCGGCGCGCGCTGGCGTCGCGGTCCGGGCGGGAGCTTCTGGCTCCGCGCCGTCTTCGCGCGGCTCGACACGACGCCGGGACAGGAGCGCGAGATCCGATCCGCGATCGAGGACTTCCAGACGCAGGCGCGCGCCGCGAAGGAGGGCCTGAAGGGAGCGCGCGAGCACCTCGCGAAGGCGGTCGGCGCCGAGGCGTTCGACGAGAGCGCGCTCGTCGAGGCGAGCGCGACCGCGGAGGACGCGACCGGCAAGGTGAAGGAGGCCCTCGCCGCCACGCTCCGCCGCATCCACGCCGTCCTCGACGCACACCAGCGCGAACGCCTCGCCGAGCTCCTCGCCCGCGGCCCACGCTTCCGCGCCCGCTGGGGCGGCCCCTACCGCGACGCAGCCGTCTGAACGACGCACCAGCCGCGGCCCCGCCTGAGCGACGCACCGGCCGCGGGCCGGCTGAGCGGGAAGACGTGGCGCGTCGGCTTTCGTAGGATGGTCGTGTGGTGCGTCGCGTCGTTGCTGGTGTCGCCGTGGCTGCGGTGTGCGCTGCTGCGACGGCGTGTGGGCTCGATCTCGTCGGCACCGCTGTCTTCGAGGCGCCGGGCTCCGGCGACGACGCGAGCGTGGTCGTCGACGCGTTCGTCCCGGACGCGCCCGCCGCGCCGGGAGCGGACGCGGACGCCGACGCGGTCCACGCGGCCGACGCGGCGAGCCCGCTCGCGCCGTGCGAAGGCGACGCGGCGATCGTCGCGTTCGGCCGCTGCTACCTCCGCTTGCGCGAGCAGCGATCGCAGCCCGAGCAGCGCCTCGCGTGCGAGGACGCGGGCATGCACCTCGTGACGATCCGCAGCGCGGAGGAGAACGCGTTCGTCGCCGACGCCGGCGGCGGCGTCGATCAATGGATCGGCTTCGTCGCGCCGCCGGAGCGCGTGAACGATCCGGACGGCTTCGGCTGGCTGTCCAAAGACCCCGTCACCTTCATCGCCTGGCGCCCGCCCGATCCGAACGGCGGGCACCAGTGCGCGCGCATGTACCCGAACGAGCCCTTCGACTGGGGCGACCTCACGTGCACGGCCCCGCTCGCCGCGCTGTGCGAGCGCGACCGCTGACCCCGCTCACTCCGCGAACATGCGGATGCCCGTCGCCGCGGCGAACGACATGCGGTGCGCCTCGTCCCACTCCGGGTGGCGCACGATGACGTGGCCGTCCGAGAGCAGCGTGTGCTTCCAGTTGCGGCGCGGCGTGCCGGGGCGGAGGAGCTTCTCCTCGCAGACCCACGCGCCGCACTCGCGCAGCCACGCGCCGAGGCCCTCGATGCGCGTGATGCGGCCCTGGCCCATCGCGCGCTTGAAGACGATGCCGGTGTTGTACTTGCGCGGCCCCTTCGCCGCGATCTCGCCGTGCACGCACGCGCGCGCCCACTCGCGGAACAGATCGATGTCCGAGGTGTAGTTCATCTGATCGACGAGGTGCGCCCCGCCGGGCCGGCAGCCGATCTCGCCGAACACCGCCTCGCCCTTCGCGGTGTAAAACCACTCCATGTGCGTGAAGCCCGAGCCCATGTTCAGGGCCTTCAGCACCTTGCGACCGAGCTCGATGCCGGTCCGGATCTTCTTCTGCTGGAGGTCACGCACCGTGATGATGACGGGGCTGACCCACTCGAGCGTGCGCATCTCGAGCGGCTTCGGCAGGTACTGCGCCACGTTCTCGTACGCGGGCACGCCGTCGACGCAGACCGTGTCGTAGGTGAACTCTTCGCCCGCGACGTACTCCTCGCAGCTCGCCTCCGGCACGCCGCGCATCGACTTCATCGCCGCCTCGAGCTCCTTGTCGCTCGTGACCTTGTACGTGTCCGCGCTGCCCGCGCCCGCGATCGGCTTGAGGATGAGCGGATAGCCGATCTCCTCCGCCGCCGCGCGGACCTCGCTCTCGGTCGCGACGCGGCGCGACTTCGGCACGCGGAGCCCCGCCGCCGCGACGCGCTCCTTCATCAGCTGCTTGTCGCGGAAGCCGGTCACCGTGTCGACGCTCATGCCCGGGACGCCCCAGCGCTCGCGGAGGCGCGCGGCGAGGATGACGAGCGGCTCCCAGTTCGTGAGGACGCGGTCCACCGTCTTGCCGCGCATCCACGCGCTGACGCGGTCCATCACGTCGTCCTCCGCCATGATGCGCGGGACGCGGAGGTAGTCGTGGAGGTGCGGCCGCACGCGGGCGGGGAGGGCCTCGAAGGGCGTGTCGCCCACGCCGTAGACCTCCGCGCCGACCTCGGCGAGGCCGCGCGTGTACTCGATCATCTCGGGCGGGTAGACGGGGGAGAGGAACACGACCTTCATGGCGTGCGCCGTCCTATCACGCCCAAGGGGCGGATGGGGTACGCTCGATGGGTGGGACTGCGCTCCTTCCGTCCGGCGTGGATCGTCGCCGGTGCGCTCGTCGCGTGTGCGCCGGTGATCGGCCTCGACGCCTACGTCATCGATCCCGCGGTCGAGAACGACGGCGGCGCGGACGGGGCCGACGGCGGCGCGTCGTTCGTGGTCGCGCCCGCGGCGGTGACGTTCTCCGAGGCGCAGTGCGGCGAGACGAAGACCACCGCCGTCACCGTCACCAACCCGACCGCGGCGCCGCTCGCGATCGACGCGAGCGTCGGCGGCGACGGCACCTTCACGATCGAAGGCGCGACCGGCGGCAAGCTCCGCCTCGACGTCGCTCCCGGTCAGACCGGCGCCGTGCGCCTCGCCGCGACGCAGGCGCTCCCGGGCACGACGACGGCGGACCTCGTGCTCATCGCGGGCGAGGAGCGGGTCTCCGTTCCGCTCCGCGCGACGACGCACGGCGCGCGCCTCACCATCGCTCCCGCGGTGGTCGACTTCGGCCAGGTCCGGCGCGAGACCACGCCGCCGCCGATCCCGATCGTCGTTCAGAACACCGGCGACGTCGACGCCACGATCACCGCCTTCGAGGGCGTGAGCGCCGACTTCACGTTCCCGTCCGCGCTCGCGGTGCCGGCTGGCGGCACCGTGCCGGCGCTCGTCGCGCTGAAGGCGGGGCGGCGGGCTCGCCGATCGAGACGACGGGGACCTTGTCGACGAGCACGCCGCTGTGCGGGGGCGCGCCCGCGCTCGCGGCGAAGGCCCATCGCGTCAACCAGGACGTGCTCGTCAACCCGGCGACGCTCGACCTCGGCGCCGTCCCTTGCAACACGACGCCGGCCAGCGCGCCGATCACGATCTCGAACTACTCCACCGCGGAGCCCGTCGTCTTCAGCGCCACCGTGCCGGAGACGGCGCCGTTCACGCTCACGGTCCCCGACGGCACCGTGCCGGCCGCGACCGGCACGACCCCCGCCACGCGCGAGATCGCGGTGGGCCTGAAGCCGACCGCCACGCCGGGCACGTACACCTCGGACCTCGAGGTGAAGATCCTCTCTCCCGCCGCCGCGGCGGCGACGAAGACGATCAAGCTGACCGTCAAGGTCAACGGCGTGGTCTTGAACCTCTCGAAGACGTCGGTGACGTTCGACCGTCCGATCGACACGTCGCTCATCGTCCGGAACGACGGGAACGTGAAGGCCTGCATCGACTACGTGCTCGCGGGCGACGGCCGCCTCCAGGTCGAGCCGGAGGGGGACGAGCTCGCGCCGGGAACGAGCGACGACGTCGAGATCCGCTGGAGCGGCGCGGGGGCGGCCCAAGGAGAGGGGCAGCTCACGATCCGCTCGCAGCTCTGCGCCGGCGCGACGGGCACGCCGCTTCCGCTGTGCGTGACGCCGCCGCCGGTCCCTGTCGCTCACCGCCGTTGAGGTGGTGAGGTGTTGACGCCCCGGCGCCGCGCGGGCCATGCTCGCGCGCCCCATGCCCAGGAACGTCATCTTCGTCGCGCCTTTCCCGATCGAAACGACCATGCGCTTCGTGCGCGCGACGTCGAAGCTCGCGGACGTTCGGCTGCTCGGCCTCGTGCACACGCCGCCCGACGGCGCGGACGCGAAGCTCTATCACGACGTCGTCCGCGTCACGCAGCCGCTCGACGTGCGCGACGTCCTCGACGGCGTGGAGGTGCTCCGCCGCCGCTACGGCGAGCCGTACCGCATCATCGGCATCCTCGAGGCGCTCATGGTCCAGATCGCGACCGCGCGCGCGAAGTACGGCGTCCCCGGCACGCGGCCGGAGGTGGCGGAGCTCTTCCGCGACAAGGCGGCGATGAAGAACGCGCTCCGCGCGGCGGGCCTCCCGTGCGCGCAGCACTGCCTCGTCACGAGCGAGGCGGACGCGAAGGGCTTCGCGGAGAAGGTCGGCTTCCCGATGGTGCTCAAGCCCCCGGCGGGCATGGGCGCGAAGGCGACGTTCCGCGTGAAGTCGATGGAGGAGTTCCTCCACGTCATCCGCGGAATGAACGTTTCGAGCGAAAATCCCGTTCTCGCGGAGGAGATGCTCCGCGGCCGTGAGCACTCGTTCGAGACGATCACGATCAACGGCAAGCCCGCGGTCTGGTCGGTGAGCGACTACCTCCCGACCTGCCTCGAGGTCGTCGAGAACGACTGGATCCAGTGGGCGTGCATCCTCCCGCGCGAGGAGGACCGGCCCGAGTACCAGGCCGCGGCGAAGATGGGCACCGCCGCGATCGAGGCGCTCGGCCTCGACAACGGCATGACGCACATGGAGTGGTTCCAGAAGGCGGACGGCTCGCTCGCGATCGGCGAGATCGCGCAGCGCCCGCCCGGCGCGAACATCACGCGCATGACGGGCCTCGCGCACGACGTCGACTGCTACCGCGCGTGGGCGCGCGCCGTCGTCGACGGCGAGCTCGACGCGCCGTGGCACCGCAAGTACGCCGTCGGCTGCGCGTTCGTCCGCGGCATGGGCCGCGGCCGCGTCATCGGCGTCTCCGGCATCGGCGAGACGCGCGAGGCGGTGGGCAAACACGTCGTCGACTACCGCATCCCGACCCTCGGCGCGCCGAAGTCCGACAGCTACGAGGGCGACGGCTACTTCATCGTCCGCCACGAGACGACCGACGGCGTCCGCGCGATGGTGAAGAAGATCATCGAGACGGTCAAAGTCCACTACGCCTGAACGGACGGAGCACAGGGTAGGAGCGATTCTCCGGCCCGCGAGGGGATGCCCTTGGTTGCGATCCGGCGTTTGCTAGTCTCCCTAGGTGCCTCCGCGTCTCTCGCTCGCCCTCGCCGGGATGGGTCTCGCCGGCCTCGTCGCCTGCGCCTCGATCGCCGGGCTCGACAAGGCCGACCCACCCAACCAGAACGGCCTGAGCCCCGGCGACGACGACGACGACGACCAGGACGCGGGCTCGATCGCGACGGAGAGCGGCCTCACGATCAGCCCGTCGACGCTCACGATCCCGGAGGGCAAGTGCGGCGACGACGAGAAGGAGTCGTCGCTCACGCTCTACAACGGCAGCGACAAGCCGGTCCCGTACGAGGTCTTCATCGGCGAGAACGACGTCTTCAGCATCGACGGCGCCAGCGTGGACGCTCCACGAAAAGGGACGGTCGCGCCGGGTGGCCGTGAGACCGTGAAGGTGAAGGCGAAGCCGAAGGCGCCCGGCACGGCGAACGTGCAGATCATCGTGAGCGCCGGCGAGGGGGTGAAGGAGGTCAGGACGATCGACGCGTCGATGGAGACGAGCGGCGCGACCCTCGCCGTGAACCCCACGCTCGTCGACTTCGGCACGCTGCGCGCCGACGCGAACACGGCGGACAAGACGGCCGTGTTCGTGAACGACGGCAATCAGCCGATCACGATCAAGTCGTTCGACCAAACGGGAGACGAGGGCTTCGCGACGGAGTCCGCGATCACGATCGGTGCGCGCGAGCAGGTGGCGGTGAAGTTCTCGGCCGCCATGCGCGGCGTCGACGCGAACGTCGTCTCGGCGACGTTCACGCCGGTGATCGAAGGCCCGCTCTGCGGCTCGGCGCCGACCGTCAAGGTGGAGGGGCAGCGGACGAACCAGGCGGTCATCGTCCCGCCGAGCGTCGACGTCGGGCGGGTCAACTGCAAGTCCGCTCCGACGGCCGGCGCGAAGCTCACGATCGCGAACTACAGCACCACCAGCGGCACCGTCAAAATCACCGGCGCGTCGAAGTTCGCGACGAGCGGCGACACCCCGATCGGAGCGGGCAACAGCACCACCGCGACGACGGCCGACATCACGTTCACGCCGACCGCGGCCGCGGTCGCGCTCGACAAGCCGGGGCCGATCGAGGAAAACGTCACGATCACGGTCACGCGCTCCGGGCATGACGACGTCGTGAGGCCGGTGAAGGTCAAGGCGCTCGTCGTCGGCTCCGTCTTGAGCGTCTCGAAGACGTGGAACGCGTACTACTACTACAGCCTCGACAACATTCCGGACAACCGCACCGGGGTCGGGAAGCTCACGAACTCCGGCAACGCGCCGACGTGCCTCCGCTTCTCGCTGACCGGGGCGCAGGCGAACGTATTCAGGAAGCCGAGCGACAGGCGGGCGGAGGTGGGCGACGCCCAGCTCAGCGTCCCGTTCGACGCCAGCTACAACGGCACCTACCGCGCGACGCTCGGGTGGGAACGGCTCGCCAGCTGCAGCGGCGAGAACGCGCCGATCTGCAGCGGCGCGACCTCGATCGAGGTCGTGGGAAAGCGCTGATCGCGGGTCGCTACGCGCGGCCCGGGGCGATCATCCGGTACACCGTCTCGTAGGCCGTCACGCGCTCGTCCCAGGAGAGGCGCATGCGCATGCCGTTGCGCTGGAGCACCCTCCAGCGCTCGCGGTCGGGGCCGTCGCCGGTGCCCCAGAGTGAGATCGCGCGCGTGAGCGCCCACGAGAGGCCGCCCTCGTCGAAGTTCTCGAACGAGAAGCCGTTGCCGGTGCCGCGCGTGGTGTCGAAGTTGAAGACCGTGTCGGCGAGGCCGCCCGTCTTGTGCACGATCGGCACCGTGCCGTAGCGGAGCGAGTACATCTGGTTCAGGCCGCACGGCTCGTAGCGCGACGGCATCAGGAACATGTCCGACCCCGCCTCGATCATGTGCGCGAGCGGCTCGCTGAAGCCGCGCTTGTACGCGACCTGACGTGGGAACTCGTACCTCAGCGCGTTGAAGAACTTCTCGTACTGCGGCTCGCCCGTGCCGAGGACGACGAGCTGCATCGCGCGGTTCGCGAGGACGCGCGGGAGCACCTTCTGCGCGAGGTCGAAGCCCTTCTGCCACGCGAGGCGCGAGACGATGCCCACGACCGGCACGCGCGGGAAGTACTTGAGGCCGGCGTTCTCGAGGAGCGCCTTCTTGTTCGCCTCCTTGCCGTCGAGGTTCTCCGCCGAGTAGTTGGCGACGATCTTCGTGTCCGTCTCCGGGTTCCACTCGCCGTCGTCGATGCCGTTCAGGATGCCGAACGTCCACTCGCGGCGGTTCCGGAGGAAGTAGTCGAGGCCGACGCCGTGCTCCGGCGTCTGGATCTCGCGCGCGTACGTCGGCGACACGGTCGTGATCGCGTTGGCGTACATGATGCCGGTGAGGAGGAAGTTGATCCGGCCTTCGCGGAGCTGGTCCTGATGGAAGTGATCGCGCGCGTCGGCGAGACCCGTGTCGGCGATCTTGTCCGCGCCGAACGTGCCCTGGTGGCCGATGTTGTGGATCGTCAGCACCGTGCGCGTGCCGTTGAAGAGGCGGTCCCACGCGAACATCGTGCGGAGGAGGAGCGGGATGAGCGCGGACTGCCAGTCGTTCACGTGGACGATGTCCGGCCGGAACTGGAGCCGCTGGCAGATGTGGAGCGCCGCCCAGTTGAGGACCGCGAAGCGGAGGTGCTCGTCGTGGTCCTGGGTGTAGATCCCCTGCCGGTCGTAGAGGCCGGAGCAGCGCACGAAGTAGACCGGCACCGACGAGTCGGGGAGCTTGCCGCGCAGGACCGAGAAGACGATCCGCGTCCCGCCGAGCACGACCACGCAGTCCTTGAGCACGGTCTCGAACGGGCCGTTCGACGCCTTCTCGCGGACGCGGGCGTAGAACGGCATGACGACGCGGACGTCGTGACCCTTGGTCCCGAGCACGCGGGGGAGGGCGGCGCCGACGTCGCCGAGGCCCCCCGTCTTGGCGAAAGGCGCGACCTCGGCAGAAACGAAGAGGACGTTCACGGGGCGCGCACCCTACTACGGCGCGGGATCGAGAGCGCCGTGGAATTTGCAGAGGGAGACTGGTAGGTTGCGTTCCCCACCTAGAGATCGAGGACAGCGTGGACGTCATCTTCGTCGAGCCTTGTTTTCCGGCCAATCAGCGCGAGTTCGTCCGCGCCCTCCACGCCGTCGGCGCCCGCGTCATCGGGATCGGCGAGCGGCCGAAGTCGTCCCTGACCGACGACCTCCGCCGCCAGCTCACCCACTACGAGGAGATCGGCAACGTCACCGACGCCGGCGCGCTCGAGCACGTCGTGCGGAAGCTGCAGGGCCACCCCGGCACGAACGTCCAGCGCCTCGAGGCGGTCGTCGAGGCGCACGTCATGGCGGCGGCGAAGGTCCGCGAGGCCTGCGGGATCCCCGGCATCAGCGTGAAGACCACGTTCCTCTGCCGCGACAAGCCCTCGATGAAGGAGGCGCTCCGCGAGGCGGGCGTCCCCTGCGCGCAGTCGATCGGCAGCTCCGATCCCGCCGAGATCAAGGACTTCGCCCAGCGCGTCGGCTTCCCCCTCATCGTGAAGCCGCGCGACGCCGCCGGCGCCTCCGGCACGTACAAGTGCGAGAACGCGGGCCAGCTCCACGACGCGCTCGTCGCCTGCCACGTCGACAAGGGCCGCTCCGTCGCGATCGAGGAGTTCATCGAGGGGCACGAGGGCTTCTACGACACGATCACGATCAACGGCGAGGTCGCCCACGACTTCGTCTCCCACTACTACCCGAACGTCCTCGAGGCGATGCGCACGCGCTGGATCTCGCCCCAGTTCGTGGCGACGAACCGCGTCGATCTCTCGAGCTACAAGGAGCTCCGCGAGATGGGGCAGCGGGTCATCAAGGCCCTCGAGATCACGACGTCGGCGACGCACATGGAGTGGTTCTTCGGGCCGAAGGGCCTGAAGTTCAGCGAGATCGGCTGCCGTCCCCCCGGCGTCCGCGCGTGGGACCTCTACGCCGCCGCGAACGAGTTCGACATCTACCGCGAGTGGGCGATGGCGATCGTCCACGGCCGCACGAGCCAGCGCCTCTCGCGCCGCTTCGCCGCCGGCATCATCGCGCTCCGCCCCGACCGCGACGGCCGCATCTCGCACTACGACGGCAAGGACGCGATCGAGCACAAGTTCGGCGGCATGATCATCGACGGCCACTTCCCGCCGCCCGGCACGCCGACGCAGGGCGTCGACGCGGGGTACATGGCGAACGCCTGGCTCCGCATGAAGCACCCCGACTACGACACCCTCCGCTCGATGCTCGACATCGTCGGCCAGACTCTGAAGGTGCGCGCGACCGCATGATCTCCGGACACACGCGCGCGATCGTCTTGCTCGGCGCGCAACGATTCGACCCCACCCTCGGTGAGGCCGTCGCGGAGCTGAAGGTCGAGGGGAAGATCGCGACGATCACGGCGGGGTGGCAGGAGCGCGAAGAAGAGGACGACGACCTCCGGGAGCACCTCGGCGGCCGCGCGGTGAACCTCAAGCTCCACAAGCGCGCGGAGGAGGCGTTCCGCGACGACGCCGAGCTGATGGAGGCGCACCGCGAGCGGCAGGCGCTCCTCCGCCACCGGCAGGACTTCTACCGCATCCGGATGGAGCACGCGCTCGAGGCGCAGCACGTCATCGACAACCGCAAGGCGCCGCCCGACATCCTCGAGGACGAGGCGCGCGCGAGCATCCAGGCGATCCGCGACATCGATCGGATGCACCTCGAGCGCTGCGTCCGCGACCGCGAGGAGTTCGACGCGAAGTGGAAGCCGCTCACGCGCCCCGCGATCGCGCGGCACGTCGCCGAGCTCGCGGAGATCATGAAGGACTGCGACGCGATCGCGATCGCGGGCGGCCACGTCGCGTCGCTCCTCAATCGCCTCCGCCTCTTCGACATCCAGAACTTCGCGAAGGGAAAATTCATCTTCGCGTGGTGCGCGGGGGCGATGGCGATCAGCGAGCGCGTCGTCATCTTCCATCACTCGCCGCCGCAGGGGCCGGCCGCGGTAGAGGTGCTCGACGAGGGCCTCGGCCTCGCCGGCGACGTCGTCGTCCTCCCGCAGCCGGAGCTGCGGCTGAAGCTCGACGACCGCGAGCGGATCCAGACGATGGCGCGCCGGTTCGCTCCGGCGACGTGCCTCGCGATGCCCGCGCGCTCGCGCGTGACGTGGCGGAGGCGCGGCCCCGAGCACGCGCACGGCGTCATCGCCCTGCGTGACGACGGGATGCACGTGCGCTTCCACGAGACGGAGTCGGGGGTGTTCCAGCACCGCGGAGTCCTCGGCTCATGAGCGCAGCACCTTCGAGTCTCCCTCGCCTCGCGATCCACGAGCTCATCGGCACGAAGCCGACGCCGGAGAAGATCGACAAATGGCTCGACGGCCGGACGATCCCGATCGTCGAGGGCCGGAGCTGCACCTTCATCTGGCGCGGCGAAGCCAACGCGGTGAACCTGCGTCACTGGATCTTCGGCCTCGAGACCGCGAACGCGCTCGCGCGGATCGAGGGCACCGACCTCTGGTACCTCACCCTCGAGATCCCGGAGAACTCGCGCGTCGAGTACAAGTTCGAGCTCGTCCGCGAGAAGGGTTTCAAGTGGGTCGAGGACCCGCGGAACCCCAACCGCGCGCGGGATCCGTTCGGCGCCAACTCCGTCCTCCAGAGCGACGGCTACGCGTTCCCGGATTGGGCGAAGTACGACGCCACCTCGCGCCCCGGCTACCTCGAGCCGTTCAGCTTCCACTCGAAGGCGTTCGGCGGAATGCGGAGCGGCAAGATCTATCTGCCCGCGCGCTTCCGCAAGTCTCGCCTCTATCCGATCCTCGTCGTCCACGACGGCACCGACTACATCAACTTCGCGGCGATGAAGAACGTGCTCGACAACCTGATCGAGCGCCTCGAAATCCCCGACATGATCGTCGCCTTCACCGACTCGCCGGATCGCCTCCGCGAATACGCGAACGACGAGCGGCACGCGAAGTTCCTCACCGAGGAATTGCTCGTCGACCTCACGAAGCGACTCCCGATCATCGATCGCCCGCAGTCGCGCTGCCTCATGGGCGCGAGCTTCGGCGCCGTCGCCGCGTTCTCGACCGCGACGCGCTACCCCGGAGTGTGGGGGCGCCTCTTGCTCCAGTCCGGCTCTTTTGCGTTCACCGACATCGGCAAGACCAACCGTCGCGGTCCGCTCTTCGACCGCATCGTCGAGTTCATGAACGAGATGCGGAGCGAGCCCAAGGCGGTCAGCGAGCGCGTCTTCGTGAGCTGCGGCGTCTACGAATCATTGATTTACGAGAATCGCTCTCTCATTCCCCTGCTCGAAACGACCGGCATGCAGGTGAAGTTCGTCGAAGCGCGCGACGGTCACAACTGGGAAAACTGGCGCGACCGCCTGCGGGAGGGCCTCTCGTGGCTCTTCCCGGGTCCGCTGATGTTCATCTACGAATAACGGGGATAAAGGACTATGGCCGAAGTTACTCGCCAAATCGGGCTCTCGCTGGGCGCCGACATCTGCTGGCCTCTCTGCTTCGAGGCGATCGTGAAGGAGCTCAACCTCGCGATCCCGATCGGCGGCGACACCGTGAAGTTCAACGTCGAGCGGGTGATGATCGAGCCGTTCAACCTGCGGCAGCCGGTCAAATACGACCTCGTCGTCGATCGCTTGACGCACTGGTACCACACCAGCCGCGAGTGGATCAAAAAGGCCATTTTGATGAATGACCTCTACGTGTTCAACAACCCGTGGAGCGTCCAGGCGAACGAGAAGCACACCAGCTACGTCGCGATGATGCGCCTCGGCATGCGCATCCCCGAGACGTGGATGATCCCGCCGAAGACGTACGAGCCGAACCCCGATTTGAAGCTCACGCTCTCGCGCCACGCGAAGCTCTTCGACGTCACGCTCCTCGGCAAGGAGCTCGGCTGGCCGATGTTCATGAAGCCGTACGATGGCGGCGGCTGGCGCGGCGTCACGAAGGTCGACGACGCGGAGTCGATGTGGAAGGCCTACGACGAGAGCGGCAAGTCCGTCATGCACGTCCAGGCGGCGGTCCACGATTTCGACAGCTTCGTCCGCTGCATCGGCTTCGGCCCGCAGACCCGCTGCGTCCTCTACGACCCGAGCGCGCCGCTCCACGAGCGTTACACGACGAAGACCGACTTCATCACCAAGGCGGAGGAGGAGCACCTCCGCAAGCTCACGCTGACGATCAACTCCTTCTTCGATTGGGAGTTCAACTCCTGCGAGGCGCTGCGGAAGGACGGGATCTGGTACCCGATCGACTACGCGAACCCGTGCCCCGACTCGCAGGTCACGAGCCTCCACTACCATTTCCCCTGGCTCGTGAAGGCCTACGTGAAGTGGTCGATCTTCTGCGCCGCGACGAAGCGGAAGATGCGGAAGAACCAGAGCTGGCAGCCGTTCATCGACGTCTCGAGCCTCGACCTCCCGTTCGAGGAGAAGCTCGAGCGCTACGCCGCGATCGCGGACGAGCGCTTCGAGACGAAGAAGTTCGAGGAGTTCTGCGCCACCCACCTCAAGCACCTCGACGGCGTCGCGCACGAGTTCTTCGGCACCCCCGCGGCGAAGGACGCCGTCCGCCAGAAGGTGACCGCGCTCTTCCCGGCCCACGAGGTCGAGAAGTTCACGGAGCACTTCTGGCAGCGCATCCAGGACTGGCGCAAAGCGAATCCTGTCTAGTTCGAGTCTGTCTTGTTCGAGGGCTTTGCCCTCGAGCTCCCACCCCAGACACGGCCCTCGCGCGGAGCGCGAGGGTTGCTTCGCAACCGCTGTGGCGGCCGCTTCTGGGGGCCCTTCTCGAAGTCGGCGTTCGAGGGCCCAGGGGTGCCTCTGGCGTGGGCATGAGCTGGGGCGGCTTGCGTGTTCGTGTGCTGGTAGGATGTTTGGGTGCGTGCGACGCCGGACGACATCGTGGGGATGGCGTTCTTCGCGCGGGTGGTCGAGGCGAAGTCGTTTCGGGACGCGGCGCGCTCGCTCGGGGTCTCGAAGTCGGCGGTGAGCGCGCGCGTGGCGCGGCTCGAGGCGGCGCTCGGTCTGAAGCTGCTCCATCGCACGACGCGGCGGCTCGCGCTGACCGCCGACGGCGTGCGGCTCTACGAGCGGTGCGCGCGCCTCGTCGCGGAGGCGGACCAGGCGGCGGAGGTCGCCGCCGGCGCGAGCGCGGCGCCGCGCGGGACCTTGCGCGTGCACGCGTCGTCGGCGCTCGCGGGTCCGATCTTCGCGCGGACGATCGGCGAGTTCACGCAGGCGTACCCCGAGGTCCGGGTCGAGCTCCGCTTCATCGACCGCGCGCCGGATCCGACGCCGGATCCGTTCGACGTCGCCGTCGTCGTCTCGCGGCGCCTCGCCGACTCCGGCCTCGTCGCGCGGAAGCTCGCGACGTCGCGCGCGGTCGTCTGCGCCGCCCCCGCCTACCTTCGCCGCCGCGGGATCCCGTTCCGCCCGCAGGACCTCGTGCATCACGACTGCCTGCGCCTCCTCCACACGGAGGACTGGCAGTTCGACACGGACGAAGGGCGGATCCCGCTGCCGAGCGCGCGGAGCCTCTGCTCCGACGACGCGCGCTTCCTCCGCGAGTCCGTCCTCGCCGGCCTCGGCATCGCGGTGCTCCCGCGCTTCGTCGTCGGCGACGACCTCGCGAGCGGCCGCCTCCACGCGATCCTCGAGGACTTCCACGCGAACGAGGTCTCGATCCTCGCGCTCCACGCCCATCGCCGCCTCGCGTCGGCGAGCGTGCGCGCGTTCGTGGAGCACCTCGCGGAGGTGTTCGGCAAGACGGTCTCGCAGCCGCGCGCGAAGCCCGTGGCGCCGCCGGCACAGGCGAAGGCGACGCGGCCTCGCGGGGCGTCGATCCCGATGACGGCGCAGGACGTCCGTCGCCTGAGCGCGGTAGCGGCGGTCTACGCGGAGACGGACCCCGCCGGCAGCGCGCGGCTGCGCGAGCGCCTCGAGCGCCTCACCGTCCTCGCCGCGGACGCGATCCCGCGCTCCGCGGTGACGATGAGCTCCCGCGTCACGCTGCGCGAAGGCGCGCGCGAGCGCGAGGTCTCGCTCGTGTACCCGTGGGACGCCGCCGCCGCCGATCGCGTGTCGGTCCTCTCCGATCTCGGCGCCGTGCTCCTCGGCGCGAAGGTCGGCTCCACGGTTTCATCGCAGCGCATCACCGCGATCCCCTACCAACCCGAGGCAGCGGGCGACCACCACCTCTGACGGACGCGCTAGAATCGAGCACGTGACGTCTCGCGAGGAGCTCAACGCCTACGATCTGGGGTTGCCCCTGCCGCTCGCTCCGCTCGAGGAGCGTCGTCATCGCGTGCCACCGGAGGTCGTTCTGCTCCTGAAGACGCGGAAAGAGCGGGCCATGCGGCTGCTTGGCGAGCGATTCCGCGAGATGCGATTGTTCGGCTCGTACGCGCGGGGGCAGTTCAACGAGGACTCCGACGTCGACGTGTTGGTGGTGACGGCGCCGCTCGCGCCGGGCGAGCGCGCACGCGTCGTCGGCGAGGTCGCCTGCACGACCCCGGAGGGGCTCATCGTCAGCCCGATCGTCCTCAGCGACGTGGAGCTGGACGAGCTCCGACGACGCGAGGCATTGCTGGTGCAGGACATCGACCGCGAGGGAATCACCTTGTGAGCCCGGAGAACCGCGAAGCCGCGTCGCGAGCCGAGATTGATTCGCGCGGAGGAATCGTTACGCGCCGCGATGGCCTTGATCGGTCTGGGGCTCGGCAGGGATGCGGTGAGCCGTGCCTACTACGCCGCGTTTCATGCGGCATGCGCGCTCCTCGCGCAACTCGGCGAACAGGCTCGAACGCATCGCGGTGTGCAGCGCCTGCTCTCCACCCGCGTGGTCGCGACCGGTCGAATGGACGCCGCGCACCTCCGCACGTTCCAAGCGCTGCAAGAACGGCGGAACATCGCGGACTACAGCGTTGCCGACGTCGCTCCGGAGGAGGCCTCCGTGCTCGTCGAGAGCGCGCGCGTGTTTGTCGAGGCCGCGCGGTCGTTGGTGTCGTCCGACTGAATCGAGGACGCGTTCAGAGCCAAAGCCGCGGCGCGACGGGCGCGTCAGCCGCCGTCGGGGCAGAATCGGGAGGTTGCTGCTTGGATCGCGACGTCTCGGGGGCAGGTCTTCATGCCGAGGAAGCCGTCGTACCAGGCCTGCGGCGTGACGATCGTCGTCTCCGCCGCCGCGTCGCGTGTGAGGCGATAGCAGCCGGTCGCGTCGTTGCCGTGTCCACACGCCAGCGGCGAGCACCCGATGACGATCCATTCGCCCATGCAGCCTCGTGCCGTGTCGTACGTCCAGCCTTCCACGTCGCAGCACGTCGCGGCGTCCGGGCTCGCGGCTTCAACGACCTCGCCTCCGGCGTCGGGGTCGCCTCCGAGGTCGGGCGGCACCACGTCCCGCGCGCACGCGGCGAAGCCCCCTCCAAGCAAGAGCACGATCGCTCGACGGAACCGAATCGCCATGAACGCCGATCGTACAGAGTCCTTCGAGCGAGGCCGCTTGCGTTTCGGCATCCGACCGTATCGACGGCTACTCTGATCCTCCCTCCATGATGAAACACGTCGACGAGGCCACCTTGAAGGCTCGATGGCTCGATGCGACGGGAGCGAGCATCGGCGTCGATCACTCGATCTTCGAAGGCGTCGCCTGGGGAGCGCTCGAGGTCTTCGACGAGACGGGCGCGTCGCTGCCCTACGCGCTCGCCTCGCTGACGGGATCGCGCCGTCCCCCGTACGCCTTCGGCTTCCTCGAGAACGCCTGCTTCCATCAGACGACGGTGGCGGCGAGCGCCAAGCCGGTCGCGCGCGTCCTGGTCGCGATCCTCGACGCGGAGCTGGGATCGCGCGAGGAGATCCTCTCGATCCTCACCGGGCTGCCGTTCGGGCGCTTCCTCTCGAACGCGCAGAAGAAGAAGTACAACCTCGGCGGGAGCCCGGCGGCGGCGGACGGTCGTCATCGCGGAATGCTGAAGCACGAAGGCGCGAAGTGGTTCTGCGACTACGGCATGAAGGACGGAAAGCTCGACGGCCCGTTCGTCTCGTACTGGGAAGAGGACCGCAAGGCCTGGGAAGGAACCTACGAGGCGGGCCGGAAGATCGGGCGCTGGCGCCAACACCACGCGAAGGGGTGGCTCGAGCGGGAAGGGGACTTCTCCGCCGACGCGAAGACCGGCGCGTGGAGCGTCTACGAGTCGTTCGGCAAGAAGCTCCGCGAAGAGACGTACGCGAAGAACAAGCTCCATGGCCCGTTCCGCGCCTACTACTTCAACGGGAAGCCGAAGGAAGAAGGGCAATACGTCGCCGGCAAGAAGGACGGGCCCTGGACGGAGTGGCACTTCTCCGGCGCGAAGAAGCGCGAGAGCACCTTCGCGAAAGGCAAAGAGCGCGGCCCGGCGCGTGCGTGGGACGAAAGCGGAAACGAGATCGCGCCGTAGCCCGGCGAGAGCGAGCGCTCACCCCTCCGGGGGGCGCTCCACCAGCCAGACCGCCTCTTGGTTGCGGATGCGGCGGAAGCCCAGGAGGTGGAACATGTCGCGCGGGTAGAACGCGGCGAGCTTCGTGTCGACCGTGAGGCGCGTCTTGCCCTTGCCGTCCTTCGCGACCGCGGTGCGCTCGACGCCGGGGAGGAACTTGAGGAAGCGATCGACCTGCACCTTGCGGAGCGCCTCCGAGAGACGCAGACGCGCCGGGCTGATCTCGCGGCCCCAGAAGAAGCCCTCGCTGCCCTGCGCCTGGTAGAGCGGGAGGATCACGATGCCGTCGCGCGGGGCGCGGATCTCGCCGTTCTTGTCGCGCGCGAGCAGGCGGCCGGCGCGGACCGGGGCCAGGTTCGCGAAGCCCGGCTCCATCACGAACTCGTCGTCCCTCGTGATCGCGCGGCGCGAGATGACCTCCATGATGTGCGGGAGATCGCCGCGACGGCGCTCGCACAGCGCGAACGCCGCGCTCGTCTCGATGATCGTCCCCGCGCCGAAGAGGCCCGCCGACTCGGCGCCGAGGAGGACGACCGCCTCCAGGTTGTCCACCGAGCCCGGATCGTCGTGCTGGCCGCCCTCGCAGCCCATCGTGATCAGGCCCTGCGTCGACCAGTACGCCGAGAGCACGCCGTCGAGGTGCTCCTCGAGGCCCATCAGGATCGGGAGCGGGATCGCGGTCGCGAACTTGCGCTGGCGGAGCGTGTCGCCGAACAGGATGAACGGGAAGCCCTGCGCGCTCGTGGTGTGGAGATCGATGAGATGCACCGGGCCGCGCGCGCGCGCGATGCCGGCGCGGATCTCGCGGAGCATCTCGAGCTGCTCCTTGTCCTCCGCGTCGAGGTCGGCGCCCTTGGCGGCGCGCTCCTCCAGGTCCGCGACGCGCGCGTCCGTCCAGACGCGGTTCAAGTCGCGCACCTGATGACGGAGGCCGAGGCGCATCGCGGCGAGGTTGCCGGAGATGGCGACGATCTCGCCCCGGATGCGGCTCTTGCGGCGTTCGAGCGTGGCGAAGACGCGCTTCGCCGCGAGGACGCCCGCGCGCTCGTTGCCGTGGATGCCGCACACCACGATGAGCGTGGGGCCCGCGTGCTCGCCCACGATCTGGCCGATGATGCGGCCGGCGGGCACGTCGGGGCCGCGCGCGGCGGCGGCGAGGTCGGGAGAGGTCCAGTCCGGGTGGTAGTGCAGCGTCATTGGCTTTGGATCTTCTCTTCGAGGAGGTCGGCGGCGATGCCCATGAAGTCCTCCTCCATCACCATTGCAACGATGCGACCATCTTTGACGACTGGCAAGCAGCCGATGCGGTGCGTACGCATCAGCTTGATCGCTTCGAGGGTGGAGGTGTCCGGCGGAATCGTGACGAGATCCGCGCGCATGACGTCGCCCACGGTCGTCACGCCCGGGGGAGGGGAGCTGCCGGTGCCGCTCGACGTCCCGGTCGTGCGGACGATCTCCGCGATGAGGGAGGTGGAGCTGTCGCTCCGCGGGAGCATGCTCGAGCTCTCGGTCGGCAGGCCGAGGCGGCGCGCGTAGTGACGGAGCACCGCGCGCGACGTGACCACGCCGAGGAACTTGCCGTTCTCGTCCTCGACCGGCAAATGCCGAATGCGCTCCCACGTCATGATGTCCGCCGCGAGCTCCACCGGATCGCTCGGGTGAACGGTGAGGAGGTCCGTCTGCATGTATTGCGAGACGCGCTCCCAGCCCGTCTTCCGCGCGGGGAGCTCGTCGATGCGCGCGCGCTCCCACTCCGAGACCGGACGCGCCGTCTCCTGCCGCGCGATCGTCGCGGCGACGAGGGCGGCGAGCTCCTCGCCCCGGTTGCCGCGGCCGCGCGGCTTCATGTCCTGGAGCGAGCGGAGCGCCCAGCGCGTGCCGGTGTGGAGCGAGCGGACGCGCTTGTCGATGACGGAGAGGTACTTCTTCGCCTCTGCGTCGTCGACGCCGCCGCGCGCGAGGCCACGCTCCGCGAGCGGGAGGAGGTGATCGAGGATGAACGGCTGCGCGATGACGTCCTGGCCGTCGAGCCACACGAAGCGCGCGGAGAGGCCCTCGCGCGAGGCGTTGTAGAAATTCTGCTTCGCGTTCTCGAACTCCATCCGCGCGGGGAGGTCCTCCACCGTCTCGGTGAGCTCGCGCATGAGGCCGATCCAGAACGCGGCGTTCGCGACCTCGTCGATGATGGAGGGGCCCGACGGGAGGATGCGGAGCTCGATCCGGAGGTGCGGCTTGCCGCTCGGCGAGATGCCGTAACACGCGCGGTTCCAGCGATAGACCGTGCCGCCGTGGAGGCGGAGCGCGCGGAGCTCGGGGACGCCGCCCTTCGCGAGGATGCCGCTCGAGTCCTCCTCGCCGCTCATGCCGACGAGCGGGCGGTAGCGCGTCACGTTCTCCTTGAAGATGCCGACCACGCCGCCGTCGGTGTGCCACTGCGTGCCGAAGCCGACGCGCGGGACGTCCTGCCGCGCGTGGAGGTCGCGCGTGCGGATGTCGCACGACTGCTCGAAGAGCGTGATGCGCGTCTCCGCCCAGAGGCGCTGGCCGAGGAGGAGCGGCGAGTTCGTGCCGAGCGCCATCGTCGGCGCGAGGACGAGCTGCGCGACGTCGTAGAAGTGACCGAAGTCCTTCGGCTCGAGCGCCTGGAGATGGACCTGGAACGAGGCGTTGCAGGCCTCGAACATGAGGGACTCGCTCTTCACGTTGAGCTCGTCCAGCCCCTTGATCGAGATGTCGTAGTCCTCGCCCTTCGCCTGGCGCATCACGCGGTTCAGCGTGAGGTAGCGCGGGTTCGGGACCATGTTGTCGAGCGAGAGGTCCGTGCGCTGCAGGGTCGGGAGGATGCCGGAGAGGACCGGCTTCACGCCCATCTCGGAGCACGCGCCTTTGACCTTGGCGTAGAGCTCGTGGAGCTGCGCCTCCAGCTTCGAGAAGCCGCTCCCGGCGAGGGGCTGCGGGTCCGCGTTCATCTCGAGGTTGAAGAGACCGAGCTCGGTCGTGAAGTGCTTGTCCGCGACCTTCTCGATGACCTGGAGCGCGGTCGGCGACGCGTTGAACGCGCGATCGACGAGGAACATCTCCTGCTCCGCGCCGATCATCGCCACGTTCTTCTCGAACATGTCCTCGTCGACCATGCGCTCGAGCGCGCGCAGATCGTTCAGGAGCGCGCGGACGTAGCGCGCGCGGTCGGGCCCTTCCAGCTCCCCCGCCGACGTCTTGTCCTTCTTCGCTGCTTCGTCGTCGCCGTTGACGTCCATTCAGCCGCGCGCCTCGACCGCCTTCGGCTGCGCGGCAGCCTGCGTCCACTCGTCGAGGTACTTCGGCAGCTTCGCGCGCCAGGTCACCCAGTCATGGTCCCACTCTTTGCCCCACGACTCGACCCAGTTCGGGATGCCCTTCTTGCCGAGCGTCTGCCCCATGCGGAAGCTCTCGCCGATGTTCTCCCATTTGCCTTCGCCGGTCGCGAGGTGGATGTAGCGCGTGCGGAGCGTGTCGAGGTGCGGGCCCGAGAGCGTGGGCACGAAGTGGAGCGGCGAGGACACGCGCCAGAAGTCGTTCGCCTTCGGATGACCGATGAAGCGAAGGAGCTCGTACGAGCCGCTCATGCCGAGCGCGCGGTGGAAGATGTCCGGGAAGCGGCAGGTGACAGCGACGGAGTGGAACGCGCCGATCGACGCGCCGGTCGCCCAGATGCCGATGTCGTTCGAGCGGCAGTCACGGCGGATCGCGGGGGCGACCTCGTGCTTGATGTACTGGTGGAACTGGTTCGTGATCCAGTAGCGGTGCTCGACCGAGTGCTGGTTCGAGAAGAACTCGCGGCCGGCGACGCTGTCGATCGAGTAGATCTTCACGCGCCCGGCCGAGAGGAGCGGCTCGAGCACGTAGATCATCTTGAAGCGCTCGATCTCCTCGGCGTCACCGCCCGCGGTGGGAAAGACGAGCACCGGTTGCCCGGAGAAGCCCCATCGGGCCATCGTCGTGTCGCACTGGAGGCGCTGAGAATACCAGGAGACTTTCTCGAACATGTGAGCGAAGCCCGGTCGTAGCGAAGGGCCCGAGCGGGAGCAAGCAAACCCGTATGTTCTCCGGCGTTTTATGGGAAAGTGGTAACCTCGGCGTCCGAGTCCCCGAATGGATCCCCGTCAGACCGGCTGGATCGGCGCCATCATCGGGAACCGGTGGCGCATCGACTCACGCATCGCGCGCGGCGGCGTCGCGACCGTGTTCAAGGCGAGCGAGCGCGGCGGCCCCAACGTCGCGGTGAAGATCATGCACCCGGAGTATTCGCGGAACCTCGACGCGCGCGGGCGCTTCCTGCGCGAGGGGTACGTCGCGAACAAGGTCGGGCACCCCAGCGTCGTGAAGGTGCTCCACGACGGGGCGGAGCCCGACGGCGCGGTCTACCTCGTGATGGAGCTGCTCGAGGAGGGCGAGCTGCTCGAGACGAAGCGCGAGCGGCTCGGCGGCAAGCTCCTCCCCGACGAGGTCGCGCGCCTCGGCGATCAGCTCCTCGACGTGCTCGCCGCCGCGCACGAGAAGGGGATCGTCCACCGCGACATCAAGCCCGAGAACCTCTACGTCCTCGGCGACGGCACGCTGAAGGTCCTCGACTTCGGCATCGCCCACATCAAGGAGGGCGTCGCGAAGGCGGAGCCGACCGCGACCGGCCTCCTCCTCGGCACCCCCGACTTCATGTCGCCGGAGCAGGCGCAGGGCATGCGCGGCACGATCGATCCGCAGACCGACGTCTACGCCGTCGGCGCGACGCTGTTCACGCTGCTGTCGGGCGAAGCCGTGCACGTCGAGACCGCGCTCGGCACGCTCCTCCACGCGACCGCGTCGAAGCAAGCGCGCTCGCTCGCCGCGACGCGCGCGAAGGCCACGATCCCGGAGGAGCTCATCGCCGTCGTCGACAAGGCGCTCATGCTCCAGAAGGCGCAGCGCTGGGCGTCCGCGCGCGCGATGCAGGAGGGGCTCCGCAAGGCGATGCCGCCGACGCGCACGCAGGCGCTCCGCCCGATCAAGATCCCGCCCGTCGCGCCGCGCGTCGGCACCGCGTCCGCGAAGCCGCCGGCGCCGCTCGCGCCGGGCGTGAAGGCGACGCCGGTGAAGCCGCCGCGTCCGGCGCTCGAGGAGCCGAAGCCGCCGTCGGATCGCACGGTGATGGAGCTCCCCCGCGTCGAGGAGCCGAAGCCGCCGTCGGACCGCACGGTGATGGCGCTCCCGCGGATCGAGGAGCCGAAGCCGGCGTCGGATCGGACGGTGGTGCACGGCGGGCCGCTTCGAGGGCTCGCGGACGATCCCGCGTGGACGAAGCCGTTCGCGGAGGGCGAGCTCGACGGCGGGCACACCGTCGCGCTCGCCGACGCGCCGCCGCTCCCCGCCCCGCGCGCGAAGGCGCCGTCCGCGGTCGACGCGCAGGGCGAGACGCAGGCGGTCGATCCGGCGCTCCTCCCGATCCCTCCGCCGCCGCGCACGCCGTCGATCGCGCCGCCGCCGATGTCGCTCGCGCCGAACACGCCGCCGATGCACCAGCTGCCGCAACCGACGAACCCCGCCTACGCGCCGCCGGCGCCGCGCCACGCGTCGATGGCCCCGCCGCCGGGACATCACTCGATGCCGCCGCCGCCCGCTCCGCCTGGGCAGCAGTTCAATTCGTTCCCGCCGCCGGCGCCCGCGACGCCGCGCGGCGGCCAGGGCTACCGCGACCTCGGATCGGGCTCCTCGCCGCTCATGCCGAAGATGATCGCCGCCGAGCCGGAGAAGAGCGCGAAGCCGCGGAGCATCCTCGTCGCGGAGATCATCCTCGCCGCGCTCGTCGTGATCACGCTCTCGATCGGCGGCTGCCTCTTGCTGCGACGGTAGTCAGGCGCGGCGTCGATCGATCATCTCGCGGCGGATCGTGCGCTGCTCGGCCGGCGTGAAGTGCGTGCGGACGGCGGGGAACACGACCTTCGCTTCGCCGTGGAGGTGGTCCTCCATCAGCGCGCGGAGCGGGCGCGCGACGGCGCCGATCGCGTCGCGGGCGACCGCGTCCTTCGGATCGATCGAGAGCGCGCTCGCCTGCGCGCAGAGGCGGCGGATCATGTGCTCGTGCACGCGATGCTGCTCCTGCATCCGGTAGAGCGCGGCGTCGATGCGGGAGGAGCGGCCGCGGAGGCGCGGCAGCACGCTCGTCTCCTCGTCGGCGACGTGGAGCGGGTACGACTTCGAGAAGTACCGCTCGATGCGCTGGACGTCCTCGACCAGCTCCGGTGAGCCGAGCTCGCCTCGTTCGCCGACGACGACGGCGAGCTCGACGAAGTCGCGAATGCGATCGTGGCCCTCGATGAGGACGCTCACGACGTCGGCCTCGTCTTCGGGGAGCGAGAGCCAGCGACGGATGAGGGGCATCATCAGAGGTGCCAGTGCCCCGCGGCCTCGGGTTGATACGGCAGCGCGATGACGCGGAGGACCTTCGCCGCGCCGTCGTCGAGGGTCCACGCCACGAGGTCGCCGACGCGGAGGCCGAGGAGCACGGTGCCGAGCGGCGAGAGGACGTTGACGGTGGAGCGCTCGTGCGCGCGCCACGGATACACGAGCGTCGCGCTCCGCGAGGCGCCGGCGCCGACGTCTTCGAAGCAGACGGTGGAGTTCATCGTGACGACGTCGGGCGGGACGCTCATCGCGCGCACGACGCGGGCGCGGCGGAGCTCACCGCGGAGCCGGCGCGCCTCGGAGCGATACGCGAGCCCGACCCGCGTGCACAAGAGCGATCCGAGACGCCCGACGTCGGGCTCGGTCAGCGTGATCGGCGTCTCGCCCAGCGCCTCCATGAGGAGGAGCGTAGGGATCCGACGCGACCCCGCGAAGCTCGGTCTCGGGGCCAGACTGTCCACCTGCACGGACAATCCATCAACCGGGCGGGCGCGCGTCTTTGCTCGTCGCCCGACGGCGGGAGGCGGCTACGCTCGTTCGGGTGAAGAAGCTCGTCTGGGCGCTCTGCCTCGTCGCTTGCTCGTCGTCGAAGGTGTCGGGCGAGGCGCCGCTCGAGGAGGTAGAGGACGGCGGCGCGGCGCGCGCGGACGGCGGCGGGACCGGCGCGACCGAGCGCATGTTCATCGAGGAGTTCGAGGGCGACCTCTCGCAGTGGAGCGCGCCCGTGCTCTCGGGCGTGGAGGGGAAGTCCGTGCCGACGCTCGCGATCGACACCACCGTCGCGACGACGGGGAAGGGCGCGCTCTTCGTGCAGCTCGCGCCGCCCGCGACCTTCGGGACGCGCGGCTACGTCGAGCGATCGTTCGAGAAGGACGCCGCGCGGCTCGGCGAGGGCATCAAGTGCAAGCTGTACCTGCGTCCCGAGGTCGACCTCGGGAGCAACGGGCACGCGCTCGTGTCGTACGTCGCGAACGGAGGCACGCCGTACCGCGTGAGCCTCGACCTCCGGCAGAACGGGAGCTCGTCGCTCCACGAGGAGTTCCAGGCCGGGGCGGACGTGTCCGGGCCGCGGCTCGAGAAGGAGGAGTGGACCCTCGTGCAGCTCGAGCTCGTGCTCGGCGCGGGCGGGGTGTTCGCCGTCCGCAGCGGCGGCGTGCTGTACACGTTGCCGCTCGAGAAGCTGCCCTCCGACGTGAAGAGCTGGTCGCTTCGCCTCGGCGTCGTGTCGAGCGGGTTCCTCGACGAAGGCGACAACACGCTCGCGGTGCGCTTCGACGCGCTCGCGTGCGATCCGCTCTGACGCGTCAGTTCATGACCGAGAGCGCCATGCCGAACGCCCACGTGAGGTAGACGCCGACGATGCTCGCGAGCGCGACCGGGACGAGGCCTCGGCCGACGCCCGCCGCGACGCGGACATGCCACGGCGCGAACGCGCCCACGAAGGCGGCGCGCGCGGCGCCGTTCTTGGGCGCGGCGTGGACCGGTAGATCGCGGAGCGACTTCAGCAGGCGATCGTCGGGGGTCTCGTCGCTCATACGGCCTCCTTCGGGCGCGGTCCAGGCGCGCCCTTCTTTTCGAGCTTTTCCATCGCCGCCGCAAGCTCGGCGCGAGCGCGGCTCAGGCGCTTGCGGAGCGCGGCGTATTCGACGCCGAGGATCGTCGCGGCCTCTTCCTGCTCGAAGCCCTCCACGCCGACGAGGAGCAGCACCTCGCGTGACGCGACGGGGAGCGCGCGGAGCGCGGCGTCGAGGCGCGCGATGTCGGCGTTGCGGTCGTGGAGCGTGTCCGGCGCGTCGGCGCCGGCGGCGGCGTCGCTCGCGCTGTCGAAGCCGAGCGTCACGAGTCGCGAGAGGTCGAGCATCGCCCAGCGCCGCCAGCTCACGAACGCGTTCCGCGCGACGGTGAAGAGGAACGGCGCGAGCCGCGTGTCCTCGCGCAAGCTCGGGGCGGCCTTCGCGAGCTTGATCCACGTCTCCTGCGCGAGGTCCTCCGCGGCGTCGCGCCGGCCCGAGAGACGAAGGAGAAACGAGAACACGCGCGCAGAGTGGACCGCGTAGACGCGATCGAACGCGGCGACGTCGCCGCGCCGGAGCCCCTCGACGAGGGCCGCATTCTCCTCCACGTCACCCACGCCCGCACAAACGCACGCCCGCTCGGGCTGTGACAAGAAAAGACTCGCCCGCTGTCCCTCGCGGGCGCGCACTTTTCTGGTCACACCGGCCGCGGGCGGGCGTTCATAGGGGCGTCATGTGGACCTTGATCCGGAACGGCGGGGTGCCGCCGATGCTCTTCATCCTCCTGACGGGGCTCATCGGGCTCGGCGCGGCGTTCCATTTCGCGCTGAAGGCGCGGCGCGCGAGCCTCGGGTTCGTGAAGAACATCGCAACGGCGCTGCTCTTCGGGACGTTGGCCGCGACGTGCGCGGACTTCGGTGCCACGTTCGCCGGCGCGGGTCGGGTGCTCGAGAAGAGCTCGAACGACCTCGCGACCGCGGTCCACTGGGTCATCGAAGGGACGTCCGAGTCGACGAGCCCCGGGATCCTCGGCTTCTCGTTCCTCGCGCTGATCTGGCTGCTCACCGCCGTGGGACGGCGTCGACTCGACGAGCGCGAGCTCGGCGGACCTTGATACCGCTCAGTGGCAGAAGCCGATGGGAGCGGGGGCGGGGGAGGGCTGCGGGGCCGGCGTCGGATCGGTGTCGGGGCGGCCGCGGACGTCCGGCTTCGGCGCGGGGGCGGGCGTGGGGGTCGGGTCCGGATCGGTCGGCTCGCCCTCGGGCTCGCCGTCGGCTTCGCCGCCGCCGGGCGCCGGGAGGCCGCGCGTGCGGAGGCCGCCGCCGTTGACCGCCGGCTGGCACGTGAGACCCGACGCGCAGTCCGCGGTCCGCGCGCACGCCTCGCCGTCGCCGGCGAGCTGCTGCTGCTGCGTCGACGGAGCGGGCTCACCGTCCTCCTCGCCGCAGGCGACGACACCAAACGAGAGAGCGAACATCGGGACCAGAGCGACGACGAGGGAGCGCATGATGACCTCCCATCGAGCAACGACCCTGCCAACTCGTGCCGCGCGCGATATGACGTAATTTCAAGGGTTTTCTGCGTGTGCGTGGCACACTTTGGCGCGGTGTGCCGGCGCTGGATGTCAGGTCTTACGGGAACACGAGGACGTCCGCCTCCGAGCGCTCGGCGATCTTCTTCGCGATCGTCGCGAGCACGGCCGACAGGCGCTCGCGCACGAGCGTGACGACCGGTGGGAGGAGGAGGGGCTCGCCGTCGAGGCCGTGCCCGAGCGCGGCGCGGAGCGGGGCGTCGCCGTCCAGCGCGCGCAGCGCCGAGTAGAGCGAGCGGGAGAAGCGCTCCGTGCGCGCGAGCGCGTCCATGTTCTCGCGCATGCGCTCCGCCGGCGGTTGGCTCATGAACGTCGAGTCGTTGTCGATGAAGAGGACCTGCTTGCCGGTCGCGTCGAGGCCGACGTTGCCGCCGCTGTAGCGATCCCAGTGACCGGCGACGGCGTCGAACACCACCAGCGTCGAGATCTGCGCGGCGAGCTCCGACTTCTCCGCCGGCACGGGCTTCGCGCGATCGCGGAGCCACGCGCGCGCCTCGGAGCGGAGCGGATCCTTCTCGAGCGCGAGGAACGAGAGGCTCGGGATCCACGGGATGAGCGCGCCCTCGATCGCGTCGCCGGGCGAGGCGATCAGCTCGTCGAAGGCAGGTCGTCCGAGCAGGGCGAGGACCTCGTCGCGCGGGAACGAGCGCGGGCACGCGAGCGGCACGTTCGGGATCCCGAGCGCGCGTCCGAGCCGGTACGCCGCGACCTCGCCGCGCCACCGATCCTTCACCTTCGTCGCGTTCACCTTCCACGCGTAGGTGCCGCCGCCTTCGAGCTCGATCTTGTAGACCACCGACGTGTGGCCGATGCTCTTCGCGCGTGTGATCTTCGCCACCCGCGGCCCGCACTCGTCGCGCGCCGCGGCGCGGGCCTCGCCATCCGGCATCGCCGCGCTCGCCGTCGGCGCAGCAGCGCTCGAGCCCGCGAGCGACGGAGGAGCGCTCGATTCGGCGGCCGAATCGCCCCCCGGCGCAGGCGCGGGCGTCGTCGTTCGCCGATCGCACGCGGCGAGCGCGAGGAGAAGCAGCGCGAGCCCCGCGCCCACGGAGCGACGCGCGCTCACGGTTCGGCGGCGACGCGCGCGAGGAACTGCTTGATGCGAGGGTTGATCAGCTCCGGCTGCTCGATCGGCGCGACGTGGCTGCCGCCTGTCACCATGAGCATCTCCGCCTTCGGGATGCGGTGGACCATCGACTCCGAGAGCGAGGCCGGCGTGAACGTGTCCTTCTCGCCCGCGACGACGAGGACCGGCACGTCGATCTCGCCGAGCCAGTCCTCCGCCGTGTGCTCGCCCGCGGAGCGGAGCATGCGGAGGAACATGCGGAAGTCCACGTGGGTCATGTGCTTCAGGTACGGCAACATGTCCTCGCGGCGGACGTGGCCCGGATCGACGTCGCGCGCGATGAGGGCTGCCTTGAGCGCCATCTCCGGCGGGATGCGCGACCACAGCGCGCGCGCGATGTCGGGCTGCTTGTCGACGATGTCCATCACCTTCGGGAGGATCATGTCGAGGATGGGCATGCCGCGGAACGACTGCGTCACCTTGCCGAAGCTGCCGCAGATGAGCACGAGGCCCGCGACGTTCTTCGGGTAGCGACGCCACTCCTCGAGCGCGACCTGCGTGCCCATCGAGTGACCGATGATGACGACCTTCCGATCGCCGAGGTCGTCGCGGACGGACTTCAGGTCGGCCGCGTGCGCGCCGATGTCGAGGCGGTCCTTGTCGACCGGCGCTCCGCTCCGCCCGTGACCGCGGTAGTGCCAATGGGCGACGTCGCAGACCTCCGCGACGTCGTTCCACAAGTACTTCCATATGAAGCCGTCGCAGAGGATGCCGTCGCAGAAGACCGCCTGAATCGGCAGCTTCTCGCCGTCACCTTGCGCCGGCTTCGCCCTGACCCATAGGCGTGTGCCGTCCTCCGCCGTGACGGTGTGCTGTACCTCGGCCGGATCGAGCAGCGTGGGCTGCACCGACGGCGGCGGAGGCAATGACGGAGGACGTGTGCTCTCGCTCACGTTCAGGACGAGAGCTCAGCCCTCGTCGTCGTCGTCGCCGCCTTCGACTTCGTTGACGCTCGGCAGCTTCTTGATCTCGAGCCGCGAGATCTTCCAGGCGCGCTGGACGACCCACGACAACGAGCGGTCGAGGCGCGCCGCTTCCTCTTTGATTTCCTGGAGCATCGACTCCGGGAAGTAGAGGCTCTGCTTCCTCTTATCGGTCTTGGAGCTCTCACTGCGCAGGTTGCTGATCGAGTCCTTGTCGTTCGCCAAGGGAGGCCTCCTGGATACGGGCGACATTCGCCCGTTTTTCGTCCCGTCTAACGACAATGATCCACTTCCACGGTTCGGTCGTCCACATGTTTTCGCATCGGCGATAGCCTGAGTGCGTGAAGCTCCTTCGCCTCGTGGTTCCTACGGTGGGTGCATTTGCGGGCGGCCTCTTCCTCGGAGGCCTCCGCGCCGAGGCCACGCCGGCCCAACAAAACCCGTACGAGGTGGTCAACCAGCTCGGCCGCGTGCTCGTCCAGGTCGAGAACCACTACGTCGATCCGGCGCCTCGCGAGAAGCTCGTGGAGGGCGCGATCAAGGGCATGGTCGACGCCCTCGATCCCCACTCGAGCTACCTCCCCGCCGAGGAGTGGAAGCAGTTCCAGAGCGACACCGAGGGCAAGTTCGGCGGCGTCGGCATCGAGGTCGACGGGCGCAACGACAAGCTGATCATCATCGCGCCGATCGAGGGATCTCCCGCGCAGAGGGCCGGGATCAAGAGCGGCGATCAGATCGTCGGCGTCGACGGCGAGGACGTCCTCGGGCAGCCGCTCGACAAGGTCGTCAAGCGCATGCGCGGCGCGCCGGGGACGAAGCTGAAGATCACGGTGCTGCGCGAAGCGAAGAACGCGCGCGCGCACGAGCTGAAGGAAGAGGCGCTCGACGCGGGCGCGTCCCCCGACGCCGCGCCGCCGGAGCGGCAAGGGCAGACGCTCTCGTTCGAGCTCACGCGCGAGATCATCCACGTCTCGGCGGTGCTCTATCGGCTCCTCGACGGCAACGTCGGCTACCTCCGCATCAAGCAGTTCCAGGAGCGCACGCACGCCGAGCTCCTCGCCGCGACGGCGAAGATGCGCCAGGAGGTGGCGGCGGCCGGCAAAGGCGGCACGCTGCAGGGCATCCTCCTCGATCTGCGCTCGAACCCGGGCGGCCTCGTCGACGAGGCGACCGAGATCGCCGACGAGTTCCTCGCGAGCGGCGGCATCTATTCGATGCGCCATCGCGGGCAGGTGATCGAGGACCTCAAGGCGCGCTCCGGCGGCGCGTTCGTGGACATGCCCACCGTCGCGCTCGTGAACGAGTGGAGCGCGAGCGCGAGCGAGCTCCTCGTCGGCGCGCTCCAAGACAACAAGCGCGCCACCGTCGTCGGCGCGAACACGTTCGGAAAGGGCAGCGTGCAGAGCATCCTCCCGCTCCCGAACGGCGCGGGCCTCAAGCTCACGACCGCGCGCTACTACACGCCGAGCGGTCACGCGATCCAGGCCGACGGCATCCACCCCGACGTCGTGATCGAGCCCGGCACGCGCGCGCCGAACGAGCCCGCGAAGGTGCTCCGCGAGCGCGACCTGCCGGGCCATCTCCCCGCCGAAGGACCGCAAGGCGGCAACGCCCCGTCACGCGCCCCGACCACCGACGCCGGCCTCACCTCGAGCCCCGAGGACGAGGTCATCGGCTCCCGCGCCCGCGACATCCCCTTCGACCCGAGCCAGTCCCGCGACGTCGTCCTCCGCGTCGGCTACCAGACGCTCCGCACCGCGATGAGCCAGCGCTCGACGCTCACCAAGTAGCCGGCGCTCGTGTGGCCAAAGAGACGGAACGCCCAGGGCAACTCCTCGGGGCCCCAATGCCCGAAGAGCGGCGCCCGCGGGCGCCGGTCGATGGGTTGGGGCGGGGTATGGGGCAGAGCCCCATCGTGACCAGCGCTATCCGCGCACGCGGATAGCATACGTGAGCTTCGCGACGCTCTTCAGGACGTTGGGGACGCGCTTGAAGAGGTTGATCGACGGAGGGCGCTTCTCGATGACGCGCACGGGGATCTCGCGCGTCTTCACGCCGCCGCGGTCGGCGCGGATGACGAGCTCGCTCGCGAACACGTCCTTGTCGACGAGGCACGCGCGCACGATGTCGATGAGCGCGACGCGGCGGAACGCCTTGAGGCCGTGCGTGTCGGTCCCGCGGAAGCCGAGGAGGACCTTCAGCATCGACGAGTAGGCGATGCTCGCGACGTGACGGATCGCGGGGCGATCGTCCTCCGCGCCGGCGGCGAGCTTCGAGCCGATGACGAGGTCCGCTTCGCCGCTGTCGAGGATGTCGACCGCGCGGCGGTGGAAGTCCGCATCGCAGAGGTCGATCTCGTCGCAGATGACGATCTCCCCGCGCGACAGGAGGATGCCTTGTTTCAGGGCCTTGCCGTAGTTCGGCTCGCCCATGCTGATGATCTTCACCTGGCCTTCGGGGCCCGCGTATTTCTCCGCGAGCTCCTGGCCGATCGCGATCGTGCGGTCCCGCGATCCGTTCTCGGCGAGGATGATCTCGTAGCTCCACGCGAAGGGCCGGAGGCGCTCGCGGATGTCCACGATCGCAGCGTGGAGGATGGCCTCCTCGTTGTAGATCGGGATCACGATCGAAATGCGCGGCGCCGCGGAGCTGGTCATCTTCCTTGCGGCGCCCTCCTTACCACGATTAGCGTGCGCTGCGATGCGTACGCATTCCTCCTTCCGGGCGCTCTTCATCGTCCTCGTGCTCGCCGCCGCCGGCTGCGACAAGGACAAGCCGAAGCCGGAGGAGACGAAGAAGTCCGAGCCGACGCCGGTCCCGTCGGACCTCGTCTTCAACGACTTCATCCCTTCCACCGGCGCGCCGCTCGGCGTGCGCGCGCGCGACGCCGGGATCGAGGGCGGCCTCGCGGAGGTCGCGGGCGGCGCGGAGCCGGGCGATCCGAACGCAGGAGGCGCGCCCGACAACCTGAAGGTCACCGATCCCGGCGCGGATCCGAAGGCCGCGCGCAAGTACACCTTCGTGCAGGGGCGGGTCGAGAAGCGCCTCCTCACGATCTCGCAGAGCACGTCGGGCTCGATGGGAGGACAGACGGCGCCGCCGCAGGAGGTCACCTTCAAGCTCCATCTCGACCTCACGCCGAAGCAGGTGAAGAAGGAGGGCACGGCGATGGAGCTGAAGCTCACGAAGGTGGAGATCCCCGGCGCGCCTCCGCAGCTCGCGCCGCTCCTCGCCGGTCTCAACAACCTCGCGGGCGTGTTCGACGTGTCGCCCCAGGGCGAGGCGGGGGAGGTGCAGTTCGGAGCGCCGCCGCAGGTGCGGAGTCAGGACGAGGCGCGCCTCTTCCAGAGCGTCCTCCAGGGCTTGAGCCAGGCGGCGCAGCTCCTCGTCGCGCCGCTGCCGGAGGCTCCGATCGGCACCGGCGCGAAGTGGGAGCTCCCGGGCTCCACGCGTCCGGGCGAGCCCGACCTCGGG
Source organism: Labilithrix sp. (assembly GCA_019637155.1). Lineage (NCBI taxonomy): Bacteria > Pseudomonadati > Myxococcota > Polyangiales > Labilitrichaceae > Labilithrix > Labilithrix sp. Next base: position 126,057 of record JAHBWE010000005.1, read on the forward strand.
ACGAAGAAGTTCGCGGCGAAGGAGCTCGCGGCCGATGGCGGCGTCATCGAGGCGGAGATCGAGGTGAAGGTCCCGCGTCGCGCGCAGCAGACGAAGGGCGGGACCGTCTTCATCGAGGTCGACGGCAAGGGAAAGTACACGTACCAGACCAAGTTCAACGCGCCGGCGAGCAAGGTCGAGGGCGAGCTCACGATCAACCAGAAGGTCGAGGTCCCCGCGCAGGGCGGCCAGCCGAAGCAGCTCATCACCGAGACGCAGACGTCGAAGCACACGGTCGAGCTCGCGAAGTAGGCAAAACCCGTAAGCATCCTGTGCGCTTCCTGTGCATGACCTGTGCACTACTGCACAAACGTACCGTCCACCGTTGACAGCCGCCTCCCGGTGCGTACAGATGCGCGCCCACGCCGCTCGCCTACACCCCACCAAGCTGGGGCCGCCCCGCAAAGCGGGGGGTGAGGGGGGCGGCAGCCCCCATTCATCTTGAGCCGGTAGCGCAGCGAACGGCGAAAGATCGGGGCATGGGGCGGAGCCCCATCAGGAGGAGAGATGGCGGAAGGTCTGAACAAGGTCATGTTGCTCGGGAACCTCGGCGCGGATCCCGAGCTGAAGATGACGGCCGGGGGCCAGGCGCTCCTGAAGCTCCGTCTCGCCACGACCGAGAGCTACCTCGACAAGAGCAACACGCGTCAGGAGCGCACCGAGTGGCACTCCGTGACGATGTGGGGCAAGCGTGGTGAGGCGCTCTCGCGTTTCCTGCAGAAGGGGGAGCGCATCTTCGTCGAAGGCCGGCTGCAGACGTCGAGCTACGAGAAGGACGGCGAGAAGCGCTACCGCACGGAGATCATCGCGAACAACATCATCCTCGGCGGCCGCGGCAAGGGCGGCGGCGACTTCGAGGGCGGCGGCGGTGGCGGTGGGGGTGGTGGCTTCGAGCGGCGACCCCCGCGCAGCAGCGGTGGTGGCGGCGGTGGCGGTGGCGGTGGCGGGCGTCCGCAGCAGAGCCCGGAGCCGCCCCCGGTCGACGACTACGGCGACTTCCCCGGCGGCGACGACGACATCCCGTTCTGACGGCGGCGGCTGCGCTTGCATTGGGGCTGGGGGGTCGACTATGAAAGCCAACCCTTCCTCCAAACGAGCCTTTTTCGCTCGAGGACGAGGGAGCTTCGAAGAGGTTCGTCATGCGTGAAGGCATTCATCCCGAGTATCCGCCCGCGACCGTGAGCTGCGCGTGCGGGAACACGTTCGTTACCCGTTCGACGCGCGGCGACTTCCAGGTCGACGTCTGCGCCGCTTGCCACCCGTTCTACACGGGCACGCAGAAGCTCATCGACGCTGCCGGTCGTGTCGACCGCTTCCGCAAGCGCTACGGCGACGAGAAGAAGGTCGACACGAAGGCCGCCGGCCAGGCCGCGCAGGAGAAGAGCCTCAAGGAGGCCGCCGCCGCCAAGGCCGAGCGCGAGGCCAAGAAGGCCGCCGAGCCCCCGAAGCCGAAGAAGGAAAAGAAGGCCGAGGCCCCCGCGGCCTCCGCCGAGCCCGCCGCCGCCGAGGCCGCCGCGCCGCCCGCCGACGCCCCGCCCGCCGAGGGCTGATTCACAGCCTCGCGGCACGGGCGCCGAGCCCCGCCGACTGAAGGCTGATCCGAAGCTCGCGCCCCCCGACGCTGGTCACGCACCACCGGGAGGGCGTCGTAGCATGAGCCTCGGCCCGACGCTCTCGCTGGTCACACACACCGGCGAGGGCGTTGCTGCATGAGATGAGCCTCGGCCGACGCTCTCGCTGGTCACACACACCGGCGAGGGCGTTGCTGCATGAGATGAGCCTCGGCCGACGCTCTCGCTGGTCACACGCACCGGCGAGAGCATCGTTGCATGAGCCTCGTCCCCGCTCTCGCTGGACACACACCGGGGAGGGCGCCGCAGCATGAGCCTCGCCCCGACGTTCTCGCTGGTCACACACCGGGGGGCGTCCAGCATGAGCCTCGCGCCGCTGGTCACACACGCGTCGCAGCATGAGCGTCGCCCGACGCTCTCGCTGGGCGAGGGCGTCGCTCTTCGCGGCTCCGCCGAGGCCGCCCCGCCGAGCTCCCGCCGAAGGCTGATTCGTGGCGTCGCCGCGCCGGCCGCCGAGGCCGCCGCCACCGAGCCGGGCCGCCGAGTCCCCGCCGAAGGCTGATTCACGGCCTCGCCGCGTCGGACGCCGGGGCCGCCCTCCCGCCGGGCGGCGAAGGCGTGTGAGGCCCGAGTGGCGAGGACGGCCCCCAGGTGCGTGCGTCCGAGTGGGGAGGAGGCCGAGTGGCGAGGGAGGTGCGCCCAAGCGCGTGGGCCCGAGTTGCGAGATGTCCAGGCGCGCGAGGTTGCAGGGCGCGGGGCTGGTCAGCGGGAGCGTGGGGCTTTTGGGGCGGAAAGGCCGGTGGGTGAGTAGCCGAGAAGGCCGCTGGTGCGTAGAGTAGACAGCCGATGTCTGACGCCGCTCCGATTGGTACGCCCGCTCGTCCTTACATTGGGGGCCAGGCCGTCCTCGAAGGCGTGATGATGCGCGCGCCCACCTCCTTCGCGATCGTCGTCCGCCGCCGGGACGGCTCGCTCCACGTCCGCGAACGCGCCATGACCGTGGGCGAGGAACGGAAGGGTTTCGCCAAGCTCCCCCTCGCTCGCGGCATCGCCTCGCTCGTCGAGAGCCTCCGCCTCGGCAGCGAGTCGCTCCGCTTCTCCGCCGAACAGATGGAGCGCGACATGGAGGCGGAAGAGGCCGAGCAAGCCAGGGCGAAGGCCAAGGCCGGCGACGCCGCCGCGAAGGCGACGGAAAAGGGTAAAACGACGGAGAAGGGTAAAGCGGCGGTGAAGACCGCCGGCAGCGGCGCGCTCAACGCGCTGCGAGCGATCGGCTACACGCTGTTCCTGCTCACGACGTCGGAGGCGACGTCGGGGGCGGCGCCCGCCGCGTCGAGCTCCGCGGAGAAGGCGGCCGAGGGCGACGATCCGTACCGCAAGAACGCGCTCGTCGTCGAGCCGCCGAGAGACGAGAAGAAGGGCTCGCGCGCCCCCATGACGATGATGCTCGTCCTCATGGTCGGGTTCATGATCGCGCTGCCGCAGGCCGCGGCGGCGGGGGTGAATCGGCTCCTCCACCTGAACCTCGACGTGCAGTCGCCCGGGTTCCAGGCGCTCACCGGCGCGTTCAAGCTCACGATCGTGATCGGCTACCTCTTGCTCGTCCGCAACGTGTTCGCCGACATCCGCCGCGTGTTCCAGTACCACGGCGCCGAACACAAGACGATCACCACCTACGAGCACAACGAAGCGCTCACGGTCGAGAACGCGAAGAAGCACACGACGCTGCACCCGCGCTGCGGGACCACCTTCCTCGTCATGGTCGCGATGGTCTCGATCCTCGTGTTCACCGCCGTGGGCGGGTTCCTCCCGAAGATCTCGACCGGCAACGCCGCCCTCGACAACGTCGTCTTCTTCCTCGAGAAGCTCCCGTTCCTCCCCCTCATCGCCGCGGTGACGTTCGAGATCCAGCGCTTCTTCGCGCGGCACTGCACGACGGGGCCGCTCCGCGCGCTCCTCTGGCCCGGCTTCCTCTGCCAGAAGATCACCACGATCGAGCCCGACGACGACCAGCTCGAGGTCGCGCTCGCGTCGCTGCGCGTCACCCTCTTCCGTGAGTCCGGCGAGGACGTGAAGTCCGGCGGCGACGTCCGCTACAAGGACTTCGACGCGCTCATGACCTCGCCCCAGCTCCGCCGCGCCGCCTGATCCTGGTCCGCGCCGCCTCGCTGCTCGCCGTCGCGTTCGCGTGCGCGCTCGGCGCCGCCTGCTCGAGCGCCGACCCGCCGCCCGGCGACTTCGCGAGCGGGCCGTGCCCCGACCTCGACCTCGACGAGGACTCGACCCTCGGCTGCGAGACGCTGCGCGTGCCGCAGGCCCACGCCGACCCGGCAGGTCCGAAGCTCGGGCTCCGCGTCATGCGCGCGCGCGGCGGCGAGCCGGGACGGGCGCGCGGCGGCGAGCCGGGGCGGGCGCCCGTCGTCTTCCTCCAAGGCGGCCCCGGCGGCACCGTGCGGTCGTTCGCGCAGGGCGGGTTCGCGGAGCGGTACGCGCGCCTCTTCGAGCGCGACGTGATCCTCCTCGAGCAGCGCGGCAACGCGCTCTCCTCGCCCGCGCTCGACTGCGGGATCAACCCCGCCAACCCGGCGAGCGAAGCGGCGTTCCGCGCGTGCACGGAGAAATACGCGCGCGAGGGCGTTCGCATCGAAGGGTTCAACACGATCGAGAGCGCGCACGACGTCGACGCCGTGCGCCGCGCCCTCGGCGTGCCGAAGGTCCTCCTCTGGGGAGGCTCCTACGGCGCGTACCTCGCCGCGACGGTGGCGCGCCTCCACCCCGAGAGCGTCGAGGCGCTGCTCCTCGAGTCGCCCGCGCTGACCGGACGGCCGTACCGCGCCTTCGATCAGTTCCGCCGCCGCGGCGCCAAGGTCGACGCGTTCAACGCGTGGCTGAAGGACGCGTGCGCCGCGAACCCCACCTGCGCCGAGCGCTACCCCGCGTTCGACCCCGCGGCGGAGATCGGGAAACTCGTGGAAAGCGCGAAGACCATGCCGGTCGTGCTCGCCGACGGCGTGCTCGTCGACTCCGAGGAGACCATGCGCGCCGCGCTCACCGGCGCGCTCTACTTCGTGCCGAACGCGGTCTTGCTCGTGCGCGCGGTGTGGCACGCGAACCGCGGCGAGCTCGACGCGTTCCTCGACGGGACGACGGTGAGGGGACGCCCCGCGCGCGCGTACCTCGGACGCGCGGTCAGCGTCGACGGCATCGCCTACACGACGAGCAACGTCGTCAACTGCTACGACCTCACCCGCAACTGGACGCGCGAAGGGCTCGAGGCCGCGACGGAGGGCCTCTTCGAGCCCGACGCTCGGGTCGACGTCGTCGAGGCGTACGGCGAGCTGCGGCGGACGTGCGACGCGCTCCCCGCGCCGACCGTGCCGCAGGAAGAGCTCGCGGTGCCGGTGTCGACCGCGATCCCCACGCTCTTCCTCGCCGGCGACCTCGACCACCCCACCCCGGTCGAGGACGTGATCGCCGATCAGCCGCGCTTCTCGCGCTCCCAGCTCGTTCGCTTCACCTGCTCCGGCCACGGCATCGAGCAGAGCGCGCGCGACTGCTTCGGCTCCCTCGTCACGCGGTTCTTCGCCGACCCGGGCGCGCCGCTCGACCCGCAGTGCGCGATCGATCGCTGCTCGAGCTCGGACCTCGGCGCCACGACCGACCTCTTCATCGAGCTGCGATGAGCGCGAGATGAGCGCGAAAGGAGCGTGGTAGGCTGGAGTCTTCATGCTCCCTGTCGAGAAGCTCGAGCAGCTCACCCGGCGCTACGCCGAGCTGGACGAGCTCATGTGCCGGCCCGACGTGCTCGGCGACCGCAACCAGCTCGGAAAACTGACGAAGGAACGAAGCGACCTCGAGGCGCTCGTCGCCGCGTTCGGCCGCTATCGCGAGACCGAGAAGAAGCTCAAGGAGGACGAAGAGGCGCTCGCCGATCCCGAGCTCCGCGAGCTCGTCGAGGCCGAGATCCCCGAGCTCCGGACCGCGCTCGCCACCCTCGAGGGAGAGATCCAGGTCCTCCTCCTCCCGAGCGATCCGAACGACAAGAAGAACGTCATCCTCGAGATCCGCGGCGGCGAGGGCGGGGAAGAGGCCGCCCTCTTCGCGGCCGATCTGTTCCGCATGTACACGCGCTACGCGGAGACGTTAGGCTGGTCGATCGAGCTCCTCTCGATGAGCGAGAGCGCGACCGGCGGCTACAAGGAGGTCATCGCGCTCGTGAGCGGGAAGGACGTGTACTCGAGCCTCCGCTACGAAGGCGGCGTCCACCGCGTCCAGCGCGTGCCCGCGACCGAGACGCAGGGGCGCATCCACACCTCGACCGCCACCGTCGCGGTGCTGCCCGAGGCCGACGACGTCGACGTCCAGATCGACGAGAAGGACCTCGAGATCTCGATCGCGGCGAGCGGCGGGCCCGGCGGGCAGGGCGTCAACACGACGAACAGCGCGGTCCAGATCCAGCACAAGCCGACCGGCCTCATCGTCAAGTGCCAGGACGAGCGCTCGCAGCTGAAGAACAAAGCGAAGGCGATGAAGGTCCTGAAGAGCCGCCTCCTCGACATCGAGCGCGAGAAGCAGGAGGCCGCGCTCTCGGCCGAGCGGCGCGGGATGGTCGGGACGGGGGAGCGGAGCCAGAAGATCCGGACCTACAACTACCCGCAGAACCGCGTGAGCGACCACCGCATCAAGCTCACGATCAACAAGCTCGATCGCATCGTCGAGGGGGACCTCGAGGAGATCGTCACCGCGCTCCGGACCTACCGCCAAGCCGCGCTCCTCAACCAGGTCAACGGCGGGACCGCGGCCGGGCTCTTCATGAGCGGTGGTGACGAGGACGACCTTTGAGCGCGCGTCCGTCCTCGCCCCCTCCGCCGCGCCCCGCGCTGCCCGAGCTCGAGGCCGTCGTCGTGGCGATGATCGTCGCGCCCGGCGTCTACGCGCGGAACCGCATGTTCGACTTCTTCGAGAGCGCCGCCGCGCAGAAGGCGCGTAAGCGCGCGGCGACGGTGCGCGGGATCGTCCCCCAGCTCGCGCGCGCCACCTCGGTCACCCTCACGCCGAGCGGCGACGACGCGTGGACGCTCCGCTACGTCGTCCTCGCGGTGAGCCTCACGCGCGTCGTCGAGCTCACGAGCGCGGAGCTCGCGGCGCTGCGGACGATCGCGGAGCGCGCGCACGTGTCCGTGCTCCCCTGCGAGGAGTCCGATCGGGACCTCGTCGCGAAGCGCCTCGCGAAGCTGATGAAGCCCGAGTGAAGCGCTGGCTCGGAGCGAGCCTGCTCTCGTGCATGATCGCGACGCGCGCCTCCGCGCAGTCGACGACGCCGGCGAAGCATTCGAAGTACGAGGACGAGTCGCTCGATCAGGCGATCGCGCGGTTCGGATCGGCGCTGGAGCTCGAGCCGGAGGGGAAGATCCTCGAGGGCGTCGACGTCGTGCCGCTCGAGGTGATCGAGGCGCGCGATCCGGCGCCGGGCCTCCTCAACATGTTCCACGTGACGACGCGGACGGGCGTGATCCGGCGCGAGGTGCTGCTGAAGATCGGCGAGCCGTACCGGCAGTACCTCGTCGACGACACGACGCGCGTGCTCCGCACGTTCCGCCAGCTCTCCCTCGTCATCGCGACCCCGACGAAGGGCAGCGCGCCCGATCGCGTGCGGCTCCTCATCGTGACGAAGGACGTCTGGAGCCTCCGCGCGCAGTCGGACTTCGGCGTCGGTCCGAAGGGCATCGATCGCCTCCGCATCGAGCCGATCGAGCGCAACGTCTTCGGCACCTTCGACTCCGTCTTCGGTCGCTTCGAGCTCTTCCCCGCGACGATCATGTTCGGCGGCGGCCTCTACGTCCCGCGCCTCGCCGCGCGCGCGCTGTACTTCGCGGCCGACGGGAACGTCATCCTGAACCGCGATCACGGGCACGTCGAAGGCAGCTACGGGTCGGCCGTCGTCCGGCAGCCGCAGCTCTCGGCGCGGCAGCCGTGGTACTGGGCGATGAGCACGGCGTGGCGCAACGAGATCCGGCGGCGCTACCTCAACGCCGAGGTCGCGACGTTCGACGCGCCGTCGACGCCCGAGATCGAGCGCTTCCCCGACGCGTACCGCGCGCGGAGCTTCACCCAGAACGGGCAGCTCACGCGCTCGTACGGGCTCGCGCGGAAGAACGACCTCGTGGTGGGGGCGGAGGTCAACGTGCGGGAGTACCAGGGCTACGACCCGCGCTTCCACGGCGCGGCGTTCGCGGCGGACTACCGGCGCCTCCGCACGCCGACGAGCGACACGCGCGCGGCGCCTTACGTCGAGGCGAAGTTCTACGAGAGCCGCTTCATGCGCACGCACGACCTCGACACGCTCGGCCTCGGCGAGGACTACCGCCTCGGCTACGACGTGACGCTGCGGGCGTATCCCGTCCTCCGCGCGCTCGGCTCGACGCGGAGCTTCCTCGGGCTCTCCGCCTACGCGCAGTACTCCGTCCGGCTGGGGAAGGACGGCCTCGGGCGCGTCACGGCGGAGACGCTGGTCGAGGCGCAGACCAGCGACCTTCCGGTGCGCGTCCACGCCGGCAACGCGCAGCTCTACAGCCCGCGCTTCTTCCTCGGCCGCGTCGTCGTCGACGGGCTCGCGATCGTGCGGCCCGCCAACTACCTCAACATCCGCTCGACCGTCGGCGGCGAGAGCCGGCTCCGCGGGCAACCGAGCGGCGTGCTCCTCGGCGCGAACCTCGTCGCGGTGAGCACGGAGCTGCGGACGCGCCCGCTCCACGTCCTCGCGAGCCAGCTCGGGGGCGCGCTCTTCTTCGACGTCGCCGACGCGACCGACGGCTGGCCGCTCCGCCCGAAGAGCTCCGCCGGCGTCGGCCTGCGACTCGTGCTGCCGCAGCTCGATCGCCAGGTGATCCGCTTCGACGTCGGCTTCCCGATCCAGCGCGCGGAGGGCGCGGGCCCAATCGGCTTCTACTTCGCGCTCGAGCAGGCCTTCGCCGCGCGCACCCCCGACGGCTGGAACAGCTTGGCCAACCCGATCGGCACCGGCGCGCTCGGGCAGTAGCTACAGCGCGCCGCGGAGCGAGAGCGATGGTCCATGGAAGATGTCGAATTGGCCGAAATCGGTTCGGAGCGCGCGGCCCTCGGGGCTCGTCGTGTCGCGGTTCACGATCGTGTAGATGAGGCTGCCGCGGTACTCGGCGCGGAGGTCGAGGCGCACGCGGCTGCCGCGCGGGAGGAGGCGGAGCCGGAGGCCGAGCGCGCCGAGGCCGTTGAGGCCGAACGCGGCCTCGCGCGCGTTGTCGCGCGGGCCGTCGGGCAGGAGCGGATCGGGCGTGAAGTAGAAGCCGGTCGGGCCGCCGCCGCCGTAGAAGCCGAGGTCGAGGTACGGCGACCACCGCGGCGCGTCGCCGACGCCGAAGCGGACGTTGCCGCCGAGCATGTAGAAGCGGCTCTCGACCGGCTGCGCCGGCGTCTCGCGCCGGTAGGTGAAGCGGCCGCCGCCGTCGTCCTGTAGCTCGTAGACGATGCGCGGCAGCGTGTACTGGTAGTAGCGCGCGCCGACGACGATCTCCTCCGTGTGCGCCTTGATGTACTCGTTCTCGATCAGCCACAAGAGGTCGTAGCCGACGTCGATCTGGGTCATCTTCAGCTTCAGCGGCGCGGAGGCGACCGCGTTCTCTACGTTCGTCGCCTGGACCTGGCGCAGCTCGCCGGCGGTGAAGTCCGCGACGCGCACGCTCGTGCGGACGCCGAGGAGGCCGAGGCCGGCGTCGATGATGTCGCTCGCGACGCCGGTGATGCCGAGCTGCTCCGTGAACGAGCTCGTCGTGACCGAGCCGCCGCTCTTCCACACCCGATCGGTCGAGTAGCCGAAGGCGAGGTTCGCCGCGCCCGGCAGGCGGATCCAGTCGAAGACGACGTCGAGGCGCGCGCTCGCGAGGATGATGGGATCGACGCGGTAATCGAGCTTGAAGCGACGGCCGCGGAAGTCGACGTTGTCGCCTTTTCGGTCGGCCTCGCCGATCGAGGTGAAGATCGTCACGTCGCCGCCGGTCTTGAGGTCGACGCGGAACGAGTCGAGCGTGATGCCGACGATCTGATCGACCACGCTCTCGGTGAGCTCGAAGCCGGGGCTCTCGTCGACGTCGGTCGCGAGCGCCTTCGCGAGGCTCGACGTCATCTTGTCGAGGAGCTCGGCCTGGCGCGTGAGCGCGTTCTTGATCCCGATGACGTAGGACGGCATCTGCCAGACCTGACGCACGATCTTCAGGTTGGTCTTGAAGGTGAGGTCGCGCGGCGCGGTCGGGAGCCCGCGCACGGTCTGGATCACGATGATGGGGATGAGGGCGAGCGCCTCGAGCTCGATCCGGAACGCGACCGAGAGCGCGTAGAACGCGTCGCGCGCGATCTGCTGCTTGTCCGCGCTCGCGAGCTGGGCGTCGGCGAGGAGGTTCTCGGAGTCTCGGTTGATGTCGTCGGTGGCGGCGAGGAGCTCGCCCTTCGCGCGGGCGACCTTGTCGCGCGTGATCGCGAGCTCGTTCGCGCGCGCCTTCTGCTGCGCGGTGGGGAGGCCGCCGAGCTCGCGCGCGACGCGGTCCTCTTCGTCGACCGCGTCGGCGAGGCGATCGGCGGCGTCGCGGTACGCGATCCAGTGCTTCTTGATGTCGGCGTCGCGCGGGTTCAGCGAGCCGACCGCGTCGAGGAGCGAGGGGTACGTGCCCTTCTCCGGCGGCGGCCCGTACTCGGCCATCGTGCGCTCGATGTGGAGCCGGTAGCATTTCAAGATCGGGATCTCGACGTCGTCGAGGTCCTTGTACGGGTACTTCTTCCGGAGGACGTCCTTGACCTCCCGGAACTGCGCGTCGGTCATGCCGAGGCGCCGGGGCCACATGTCTCCCGGCGTGTAGCTCGTTCCGGTGAGGATGCGGTCGACGAGCTGCAGCGTGACCGCCACGTCCTCGACCCGGTCGATCGAGACCTTCACGTTCGGGTCTTCGTTCGCGTAGGCGCGGAACGCGCGGACGTTCTGGGTGTGCGCCCCGCAGCCGTTCAGGAGGAACAGCGCTCCGGCGAGACCAAGGACGCGATGAAAGGAGCCGCGCTCCAAAGACTTCTTCCCCCGAATCTCGCGTTGGACGGACCCCGAACCGTTCGATTCAGGCTAGCCGGGCGGCCAGCTCATCGCGCGGCCGCCGAGGACGTGGACGTGGACGTGGAATACCGTCTGTCCCGCGTGCTCGCCGTCGTTGACGACGAGCCGGAAGCCGTCTCGCACGAGCCCCTCTTTCTCGGCCACCTTCCGCGCCGCGACGAGCACCTGCCCGAGCATCTCGGCGTGCTCCGCCTCCGCGTCGTGGATCGCGGAGAGGTGCTTCTTCGGGATGACGAGGACGTGCTTCGGGGCGACGGGCCGGATGTCCCGGAAGGCGAGGACGTGGTCGTCCTCGTGGACGACGTCGGCGGGGACCTTCTTCTCGACGATGTTGCAGAACAGGCAGCCCATGGCCGCGAGCGTACTGCAAGGAAACCAAGAGGGCCTGGGTTCCGAAGAAACCCAGGCCCTCTTGGCCGTGTCTATGCGCGCGAATGCTCGCGTGAAGAGACCACTACTTCGGCGGATCGGCCGCGGGGGCCGCCGACGAGGCGGGGGCCGCCGAGTCGGCCGGCGCAGCCGTATCGGCCGGCGGCGAGGTCGTGGTCGTGTTGGTGGTGGTGGGGTTGTCGGCCGGCTTGTCGCCGCCGCCGCACGCCATCGCGAGCGCCGAGATGGCGCAAAGAACGAAGAGCTTATTCATGATTGATGCCTCCAGGGCGCTGTTTTCCTGCGGATTTGCCCCATCCGTCAAGAAAAAGGCGCCGTTGACGTCCGGCGCCGCAGCCGGTAAGTCTTCCCTCGCTGCCACGAGTTGGGCACAAATCGCGGCGCGGTAGCCAAGTGGTTAGGCAACGGTTTGCAAAACCTTTCGCGTGGTGCCGCAAGGAGTTGAAACAAAACGGCTTCTGAATTGCTTGTGGTATACACGAAATACCAAGAGGCACACGAGACGGCGCGTTTCGTCCCAGGGCCTTGAAACGACAGCGTGGCGCGGTAGCCAAGTGGTTAGGCAACGGTTTGCAAAACCGTCATACGTCGGTTCGAATCCGATCCGCGCCTCCGGAGAGGCTGAAAAATAGGCGTTTCGTCCACGAAGCGCATCGGTTTCGGCCACCGATGAGCACCGACGATGCGGTCCCACGACACGAGCCTGGACGCGTACGAGCTGCAGCTCCGCGGCTACCGGCAGATGTCGCCGGCGAGGAAGAGCGAGCTCGTCGCCGAGCTGAGCGAGACGGTGCGTGAGCTCGCTCGCGAGGGGATCCGTCAGCGCCACCCCGACTACGACACCGCCGATGTCGACCGGGCCCTGGTAGCCCTCGTCTACGGGCCGGAGGTGGCTCGCCGCGTCTTTCCCGGCACCACGGTCACGCCCGCGTGAGCGAACCGGGTCGGTTCCTCGCACGCCTCGTGGCGGCGCTCGACTCGGCTGGGGTGCCCCACATGCTGGCTGGCTCCTTCGCCAGCGGCATCCACGGGACGCCGAGGTCGACCCAGGACATCGACATCGTCATCGACCCGACATTCGATTCTCTCGACCGGTTCCTCGCCGCGATGAAGGGCGACGACGTCTACCTCGACGCCGACGTCGCGAGGGACGAGTTCAAGCGCCGGAGCCAGTTCAACGTCATCGACAATGCGACCTTCTGGAAGGCGGACCTCATCTTCCGCAAGGCCCGTCCCTTCAGCCGCTCGGAGATGGACCGCCGCGTTCCGATGCAGGTGCTCGGCGTCGACGCCTACGTGGCGTCGGCGGAGGACACGATCCTCGCGAAGCTCGAGTGGGCCAAGCTCGGCGAGTCCGAACGGCAACTCCGCGACGTCCGCGGCATCCTCGACGTGAAGGGCGACGCGCTCGACCGGGCGTACATCGAGAAATGGCTCGACGACCTCGGCGTCCGGGAGCTGTGGCAACGGGTGACCAAGGCCTAGCAGCGGCCCACGAAGGGTCGCTCGATCAATCGCGCGCTGCACCGGCACGCCGCAGCTCGTCTTTCACGTCGACTCGGACGGCGCGGGTGTTCTTCGTCGGCGAGCGTTTCCGACCGTCGTGGCCGAGCACTGCCCCGTGCTCCGAGGGCCGACGGCCTGACGGTCGCCGCTGCGACGACGGTCGTCGCACGGTGTCTCTGCTGCTTTCCTTCTTCGCGCACCGCGAGCATCCTCTTCGCGATGAGCGCGAACGTGAGGGCCACCGCCTTCGTGGAAAGGATCCACGCGATCTACGATCGCGATGCTCCGCGCCAGATCCATCCGCACATCGGTGAGGCGTTTCGCGTTCCGGAGAGCGGCGACCTGCGGATCTTGGCGGTGGGAATCAACTCCTACGTGAGCCCGAAGGACCGTGGGAAGGAGTCGCCGTCGTGGCTGGCCGGGTGGTTCGTCGAGCAGACCCACCGCTACCAGCGCGGAGTGTGGCGCGACCTCAAGGCGCTGGGTGACGCCATCACGCAGCCGCCCTACTGGTTCGCCTCCAAGCGCTTCCGGGGCATGGACTCCATCTTCCTCACGAACGCCGTGAAGATTTACGTTGACGAGGCCGTCGGCAAGCAGGCCGCCCAGCTATCGGCCGCCGACTACGAGCGCCACCTTGCGCAGTGGCACGACGAGCTCGACGCGATGGCCGATCACGGGGCGTTGCCGGACGTCATCGCGATCATCGGCGAACCGTTCTGGTCCTTCGCGTGCGCCTCCCTGCAGAAGCCGGGCGCGTTCAAGGAAGTCAGGACGACCTCTTTCCGCTCGTGCTCGGGGACCTGCCGCCACTTCCTGAACACCGTCGACATCGACACGCGGCATGGAGAGCGTGAGGTCCTCCTGCTCCGTCTCCGCCACCCCGCGGGTCGGAGCCGGACGGGGTCGCCGCGGTGGCTACTCGGACAGGCCGAGTTCCAGTCCGTCGCATCGACCGCGGAGCCGTAGCCAGCCGTACGCTTCCGACGCGCTACGCTCGATCTGCCTCTTGTCGCGTCCTCCTCAAACTCCGCCGCCGAACGCCCGCACCTTGATGGTAGCCCGAGCCCTTCGTCGGGGAGGAGGGCCCCTTCTTCGCGTGCACGAGCGACGTCGGGTACCAACTGGCGCGACGGCACTTCGGGTGCCCAGAGCTGCCACGACCCGGGGCCTGAGTGAGCGCGTGCGCTTTCCGGAGGAGGCCGTCGTCACGGTCGAACGAGACCGCGCCCAAATGGGCCAAGTAGGCTACGGTCCCGACGCCCCGCGAGCCCTCACAACTCCGTGGAAACGTTGAAATACTACGTCGGTATAAACCCTGCAGGAGTACCCGCATGGTCCTGGGTGACCGAGGTCACGCATCAAACCTCATATTTTGAACGGTTTTGTGCTCCGATGGTCCGATAAGGTGTAAAATGCATCTAGTTGCAAAACCGTCATACGTCGGTTCGAATCCGATCCGCGCCTCTGAAGACCCGTAGAGCCGTTCGACGCTCCCGTCGGCGGTTACCGTCTTGACTCGTCCGGGCGCCGCGAAGAGTCTCGCGCGGTGCGCTTCTTCCATAACGCTCCCATCATCATCGTCACCGTCGCGTTCCTCGTGATCGCGGCGATCACCGGCGTCGGCCAGCTGCTCACGTCGCGGCTCGTCCACTCCGCGCACGAGGGGGACTACGAGCTGATGCGCGACGCGTTCGTCAGCCAGCTCAAGTCCTTCGAGGACGAAGCGGCGTCGGACGCCGAGCTCGTCGCGAACGTCGCGAGCGTGCGGAAGGCGTTCGCCGCGCGCGACCGCGCCGCGCTCCAGGCCGAGACGATCCCGATGTTCAAGGTGATCGAGGCGAAGTACGCGATGGACCAGGCGGCGTTCCACACGCCGCCCGGCGTCACGTTCCTCCGCCTCCACGCCCCCGACAAGTTCGGAGACGACCAGACGCCGTACCGTCCGATGCTGTCCGAGGCGCAGCACGAGAAGGCGCTCCGGAAGGGGACCGCGATCACGAAGAACGGGCCCGCGATCTTCGCCATCGTGCCGGTGCTCGACGACAAGGGCCAGTTCGTCGGCACCTTCGAGATGGGGCTCGAGTTCGGCCCCGTCCTGAAGGACCTGAAGACCGCCTACGGGATCGAAGGCGCGGTGTACTTCGAGGAGAAGACGCTCCGCGAGATCGCGACCGACATCGAGCCCGAGGTGATGATCCCGAAGAACCGCTTCGGTAAGTACATGCGGTACTACGCGACCCACCCCGAGCTGATGAGCACGCTCGTCGGCGACAAGGACGTCGACATCACCGAGGGCCGTCGCTACGAGCGGATGGCCTCGCGCGCGCCGTGGGGCGTCCACGTCCTGCCCGTCTACAACTACGCGAACAAGCAGATCGGCGTCGTCGCGCTCGCGACGAGCTTCGCCGCGGACAAGAGCGCCGCCGGGCGCGCGCTCGTGTGGCAGATGCTCGCGGGGCTCGTCGGCATCGTGATCGTCGGCGGCGCCGTCATCATCTCGATCCGCGGGCTCCTCCTCGCGCCGCTCTCGTCGCTCACCGAGCGCATGAAGGAGCTCGCCAGCGGCGCCGAGGCGCGCCCGGCCGATCCGGCGGAGGACTACTGCGACGAGCTGCGGGTCCTCGCCGACTGCTACGAGAAGCTCCGCGGGAAGCGCTCGTGATGCGCCGCAAGCGTTCGCGTTCGCGCGTCCTGTGGGTCACGATCCTCGCGACCATCGTTGGCGTCGCGCTCGTCCTCCTGCCCTCGAAGGGCAGGGGCGCCCGCCCCGGCGAGAAGCCCGCGCCGCTCGCGTCCTCCGCACCGGTCAAGGACGCGAAGGCCGACGAGAAGGCCGAGACGAAGGACGACAAGAAGGACGCTCCTCACGCCGAGGCGCCGGCGGCCGCGCCGGCGGAAGGGGAGGAGCTCACCTCGCTCCCGCTCGGGCGCGGGCTCCCCGTTCACGTCGACGTCGGCGTGTTCTTCCTCGAGGTCCTGGCGTTCGACGACGCGAAGGGGGAGTACGAGGCGACGGTCGACGTCCGGCTCCGCTGGTCGGATCCGCGGCTCGCGTTCCCGCCGAAGGAGACGCTGCGCGGCTATCGCGAGTCGGTCGGCAAGGCGGCCGAGGAGCAGCTCGGCAAGATCTGGACGCCCAACGTCGAGGCGCGGAACCGCTTCGAGATCGGGCCGTACGTCGGACGCCGGCTGCGCATTTATCCGAACGGCAACGTCGAGTCGATCACGCGCACGACGGGGAAATACAAGATCCACGTCCACACCGAAGCGTTCCCCTTCGACCGCCAGAAGCTCTCCGTCGACATGATCGTCCGCGACGACACCGTCGACGACGTGAACCTCGAGTTCGACAAGGACGACGTCGACTTCAGCCACGCCGCGCGCACCGCGGAGCTCGACGGATGGGACCTCGGCCTCGTGGACCTCCACCACGGCACCGTCGCCGGCTGGAACGGCGACCGCTACGCGACGGTGACGGCGACGCTCTTCGTCGATCGCGACGCGTCCGGCACCATCGCGCCGGTGTTCGTACCGCTGATCGCGTCGCTCCTGATCCCGCTCCTCGCGCTCTGGATGAACAAGGCGAGCGACGACGGGTTCGAGGTCGACGCCTTCGAGCTCGCGAACATGGGCATCGGCGGCCTGTTCTCCGTAATCGCGCTCTCCTTCGCGATCTACTCGGCGAACCCGATCCTCGCGAGCGGCGACAACACGGTGACGCGGCTCTTCGGCCTGAACTACGCGGCGCTGGCGACCTCGCTCATCATCGTCGTCACGTTCTTCCGCTACGAGCTCCCGAAGCGGTGGTTCGGCGGCTACGTCCAGCAGGAGGCGTTCAACTTCCTCGCGTGGTCGCTGCCGCTCTTGTCGCTCGCGACCAGCATCGCGTTCGTGCTCGTCGCCGCGTCCTGAACGAGGGTATCGTCGCGGTCCCCCATGAGCTCCGCGCTGCGCACCCTCGTCTTCGATTTCGACGGCACGTTCACGGACATCGAGGCGGAGACGGTCCCGTTCCAGCCCGCGATGATGTCGAGCGTCGCCGATCTCCTGAACCGCGACGTGCGCGAGGACTGGGCGCGCGAGCAGGCGCGCATCGAGCACGCGCCGGAGCAGCACGGTTGGGTCTTCGACGGCCGCGTCGTCGCCCCCGCGACGGCGGATCCTTACCTGCTCGGCAACGCGGTGATGCAGGCGATCTTCGACGGCGCCGCCATCCTCCGCAACCCGCGCACGCGCACCGCGATCACGCAGGCGCTCTACACGAACGCGTACGAGCAGACGCTCACCGCGTTCCGCGACGACGCGCTCGACGTCCTCGAGGCCGCGCTGTCGCGCGCGAACACCCACGTCTACGTCGTCACGAACTCCGACACCCAGGCCGTGACGCGGAAGCTGGAGAAGCTCCTCGGCCCCGGCACCGCGCAGCGCGTCGACGTCCGCGGCAACGCGAAGAAATTCTGGGTCGTCGAGCCCGCGATCGCGAGCGAGCGCTTCAACCGCGTCCCCGAGATGCAGCGCGTGCCGCAGCTCGTCCGCCCGATCTACCTCCGGCGCGGGAAGTACTTCGAGGCGCTCCACGACATCTGGGAGCGCACGAAGACGACGCCGGAAGAGACGCTGGTCTGCGGCGACATCTACGAGCTCGACCTCGCGCTCCCCGCCGCGCTCGGCGCCACGGTCGCCCTCGCGCCGCGCCGCAACACGCTCGCCTACGAGCGCGACGCGGTCACGAAGGCCAACGGCCGGGTGCTCGCGACCCTCTCCGACGTCAAGGCGATGTGGTAGCGGCACCTACCGACGAGCAATTATCCTTGTCCTTCTAGGCTTCTCGACGTCAAACCTGTACGCTCGAACGGTGGCAGTTACGTCGGACGACGACGTCCAGGACGGAGACACGACCGCGGCGGGCATCGCCCCCGCGACGTCGGCTGCCGACGAGGAAGATCGGACGGTTCAGCAGCCGCCCGACTCGCAGCGCCTCGACGCCGCGAAGCGCGGGGTGAGCGCGCAGCCGCAGGCGCGCCCACCTCCGCGCGGACAGGTCGCGGTCCCGGCGGCGAAGCCCGGCACCTCGCCGATGAACGTCACCTCGCCGCCGATGAACGTCACCTCGCCGCCGATGAACGTCACCTCGAAGAGGATGACCGTCGTCGGTCTCGCGCCGCCGGCGATCGCCTCGGCGCCGGGAGCCTCGCCTTCGCCGATGCAGATGCAGACGCAAGAGCGCTCGCCGCCTTCGTCGCGCACGCCCGCGCTGCCGAAGAAGGCGCCGGTCTCCGCCGCGCCGCGTCCCGGCGCTGGCCCCGCGTCGGCGAACAAGCCGGTGAGCAAGCCGGGGGCGTCGGGGGTGGGGTCGTCCGCGGGGTCGTCCCCGACCGAAGCGGAGGAGGAAGACGCGAGCATCACCGCGACCGCGCCAGCGCCGCGCGTGCCGCCGGGCACCATCTCGCCGATCTCGAAGGCGCCGATCCCGCTCGCCGGCGTGCCGAGCTCCGTCCAGATCCGCGAGATGCCGCCGCCGAACGACGCGCCGCCGAAGATCGGGGCCGCGCTCGAAGAGGCCGACGAGACCGAGGTGCGCACCGTCGTGAGCGCTCCGCCCGACGGCAAGCCGCCGCCGGTGCCGGCCGAGACGCTGAGGGCGGACGACGAGGAGGAAGAGGAGCTCGAGGACAGCGTCACGACGCAGGCGCCGTCCGCGATCGTGGGCGGGCGCTTGCCGGAGGAGGACGAGCCGAAGACGTCCCCGCCGCTGCGCTCGCCGCAGCCGCAGGCGTTGCGCTCGCCGCAGCCGACGCCCGCCGCGGGGAGGAGCCCGTTCGACGAGCCCCCGATCCGATCGGGCGCCGGCGCTCCCGAGCCGCCGCCGCCTTCGGAGGACGACGAGGACGCGTACAGCGTCGAGGACAGCGTCACGACGCGGGGTCCTGCGATCCCCGACTTCCGCCTCGACGACAACAGCGTGACCGCCGACGCGCCCGTCGCCGACCTCCCGCCGGAGAGCTCCGGCCGCTGGCCTTCGCCGGCGCAGACCCAGCCTTCGCCGGTGCAGACCCAGCGCGGCGGGCCCGCGCTCCCGCCCGCGATCGAAGACGGCACCGAGGGCACGACGAACCGCTTCCCGAAGCGCCCCGCGCCGCGTCCTGCCGCCGGCTCCTCGCCCGCGGCGTTCGCGGCGACGATGCAGTCGCCCGCGGCGTCGCCGCTTCGCGTGGTCGCGCCCAGCGCGCTCTCGTCGCCGCCGGTCCTCGCCGGCGCGGGCAGCAACAACGTCGACATGATCGGCGCCGACGACATCGACGACGACGAAGGCAACGGCACCGCGGTGATGGTCGGCGCGCCGGTGCTGCCGTCGGGGCCGTCCGGCGCCTCGCGCTCCGCTCGCGCCGCGCTCGTCGGCGGGGCGGCGGGGGCACGCGCGCACGCGACGGCGCTGAGCCCCGGCGTCCGCGAGCCTTCGTCGGACAGCGGCCTCCGCGTCGCCACGCACGAGCAGCAGCACCATCAACCGCCTCCGCCGCCGCCGACCGGCGAGCGCGCGAGCCTCGGCGCGATGATGGCGGGCGCGCTCGCGCAGCAGCACGGCGTCGCGACCGATCGCGGCTCCGGCGTCGCGCCGCGCGAGTACCCCTCGCAGCCGCTCCTGCCGCTCGGCCCGCAGCACCTGCAGCAGCACTACCCGCAGAGCGAGCCCTCGATGGCGCTCGGCGCGACGATCCCCGCGAACCACGGCATGATGCCCGGCGGTCACGCCGTCATGCACGGCGGGCAGATGCAGCAGTACGACTTCGCGGGGTCGATCAAGAAGCCGCGCTACGGCCTCCTCGTCGGCCTCGTCGCGCTGCTCTCGTTCGCGATCCCGCTCGTCTTGTTCCTCCTCCTCAACCAGAACACGGTCGATCCGTTCGTGCGCATGCCAGCCGAAGTCGGCTCCGATCGCGTCTCCCCCGACACACACAAGAACCCGCGCGCCCCGCCCCCCACCCCCACCCCCCGAAAAAGGCGCTAAGACCCGCTGCCTACGCTCTCGGGGGCCCGGGGGCGCGGAGCGCGTCTCCGCGCGACGGCCCCCGGCGGGAGAGCTCGAGAGGGCAGAGCCCTCTCGAACCAGCAAGCGTCTCCGCGCGACGGCCCCCGGCGGGAGAGCTCGAGAGGGCAGAGCCCTCTCGAACCAGCAAGACTAGCGCTTCGCCTTGAGGACCTCGACGCCGTTCATGTACGGCACGAGGGCCTTCGGAAGCTTGATCGAGCCGTCCTCTTGCTGGTGGTTCTCGAGCAGCGGGATGAGGATGCGCGGGCTCGCGACGGCGGTGTTGTTGAGCGTGTATGGGTACGTCGTCGTGCCGTCCGGCAGCTTGAGGCGGATGTTCGAGCGGCGCGCCTGGAAGTCGCCCATCGTCGAGCAGGAGTGCGTCTCGCTGTAGGCGCCCTTGCCGTCGTCGCGGCCCGGCATCCACGACTCGACCTCGTGCTTCCGCGTCTGCCCGAGGCCGATCTCGCCCGTGCACGCGATCGCCACGCGGTAGGGGATCTCGAGCTTCGCGAGGATCGCCTCCGCGTTGCCGAGCAGCTTGTAGTGCTCCTCCTCCGCGACCTTCTCGTCGGGGAGGCAGAAGACGACCTGCTCGATCTTCGTGAACTGATGGACGCGGTAGAGGCCCTTCGTGTCCTTGCCGTACGCGCCGGCCTCGCGCCGGAAGCAGTTCGACATGCCGGCGTAGCGGATCGGGAGCGCCGAATGATCGAGCGTCTCGTCGCAGTGGAGCGAGACGAGCGGCACCTCGCTCGTGCCGACGAGGTAGAGGTCGTCGGCCGTGATCGCGTACGCCTCTTCGTTGAAGAGCGGGAAGAAGCCCGTGCCCTGCATCGCGCGCGCCTTCACCATCACCGGCGGGATCACGAGCGTGAGCCCGCGCTCGACCAGGGTGTCGATCGCGAGCCGCGTGACCGCGACCTCGAGGAGCGCGCCCACGCCCTTCAGCGCGTAGGAGCGGCCGCCGGCGAACTTGCGCGGCCCCTCCCAGTCCACCATCTCGTGCAGCGTCATCAGCTGCACGTGGTCGCGCGCGGGGAAGGAGAAGCTCGGCTTGTCGCCGACCTTGCGGATCTCGACGTTGTCCTCCTCGCCCTTGCCGATCGGCACCTCCGGCCGCGGCACGCTCGGGATCCGGAGCATGAGGTCGTTGAAGCGACCCTCGATCTGCTTGAGCGCTGGCTCGAGCGTCTCGATCTCCGCCTTCACCGTCTTGCCCTCCTCGATCAGCTTCGGGCGGTCGTCCTTCGAGGCCTTCGGGATCAGGGCCGCGATCTCGTTCTTGCGCGCGCGCTGGGCCTCGAGCTTCGTGATCGCCTCGCGCCGCTCCTTGTCGGCGGCGAGGAGCGCGTCGAGATCGACCTCGCAGCGCTTGTTCGCGATCGCAGCGCGGACGGCGTCGACGTTCTGGCGAATGAAGGCAATGTCGAGCATAGGCCGCGAACTCTAGCCTTAAATGACGCGACGGCGCAGGCTTCGTGAAGCCCGCGCCGTCGGATCGCGACCCGTCAGATCACTTCACGTAGAGCTGCGCGGCGATGAGGCCCGCGCCCGCGCGCGCCGTCACGATCCACTTCGCGCTCGCCGCGATCGGGCTGAGCGGCTTGAGGCAGTTGGCCTTGCCGCCCATCGACACCTGCGAGCCCTTGTTCGAGTTCGTGCCGATGCTCGGGTTGAGGCCCGGGAGCGGGGTGACGTACTGCATCTCGAGGCCGACGTCGGTGACGCCCGCGCCCGCGGCGATGAGCGTGTAGCACTTGCCCGGCGTGAACGAGAACGTGCTCTCGAGCGTCTGGCCCGCCTGGAAGTTGCCGGCGACGGTCGGGCCTTCCTTCTGCATGCCCGGCGCCTCCGTGTTCGCGAACATCGTCAGCGGACCGACCGCGAGGGCGGCCATGTTCGGATCGAGCGCCTGCGCGGTGCCGCCGCCCGCGGCGGGCTGGCCGCCAGGAGCGGGGAACCCGGGAATTCCGGGGAAGCCTCCGCCCGCGTTCGGGTCGGTGCCCGGCTGGCCCGGAGCGGGCTGCTGGCCGGGGGCGGGCTGGTAGCCCGGAGCCGGCTGGTAGCCCGGCGGCGGCTGCTGGCCCGGCTGCGTCTGGTAGCCCGGCGGCGGCTGCTGGTAGCCCGGCTGAGTTTGGTACTGGCCGTTGTACATCGGCTGCGCCGACGGTGTCGTCGGGGGCGGCGGATCCTTGCTGCACGCCATCGTGGAGAGGGCGCCGACGGCGGTGGAGATGGCAAGCAACGAGAGAAGGCCGATACGGTTCACGGCAAGGCTCCTTTTTTGACCCTGTTTCGAGGGCGAGCATACCCCGGAATCGGGGACAAAACGGAAGGCTTAAGCGACGACCCGGGGTTGGACGGAGCTGGCCTCCCAGGAAGTCAACGAGAGACCCGGCGCCGCCTTACAGCGGTAGGATGCCTCGCCGTGACGCTGCCCTCGGTCGAGTCGCTCCGCTGTTTCTGCGCCGCCGCGAAGTTCTTGAACTTCCGGGCGGCGTCCCGCGCCGTCGCCCTCACCCCGGCCGCCTTCGGCCAGCGCATCAAGCAGCTCGAGGACCAGCTCGGGGCTCAGCTGTTCGTCCGCACGACGCGGAGCGTCCGGCTCTCGACCGCGGGCCTCTCGCTCCTGCCGGTCGCGCAGCGCGCCATCGCGAGCCTCGAGGACTGCGCGCGCGCGGTGAGCAGCACGGGGCAGCTCCCGCAGATGGACATCGTGCTCGGGACGCGGCACGAGCTCGGCGTCTCGTGGGTGCTCCCCCAGATCGATCAGCTGAAGGAGGTGCACCCCTCGGTGGAGCTCCACCTCTACTTCGGCTCCGGTCCCGACCTCGTGAACCGCGTGCGCATGATGCAGATCGACTGCGCGATCACGTCGTCGCGCCTCAACGATCCGAAGCTCGACTCGATCCGGCTCCACCGCGAGGACTACGTGTTCGTCGGCGCGCCGTCGCTCCTCGACGAGGTGCCGTTCGCGAAGCCGGAGGACTCGAGCCGGCACACGCTGGTGGAGCTCGACGACGACCTGCCGCTCTTCCGCTACTGGCGCGACTCACCGAAGGGCGTCTCGCTCACGTTCGCGAAGCTCGCGCGCTTCGGGACGATCGAGGCGATCCGCCAGCGCCTCGTCGCCGGCGCGGGCGTGGGCGTCTTGCCGAAGTACCTCGTGCAGCCCGATCTCGACGCGAAGCGGCTCCGCCTCGTCTTGCCGAAGATCGTCCCGCAGCACGACTACTTCCGCCTCGTCATCCGCGCCGACGATCCGCGCCGCAGCGTCTTCGAAGGCCTCGCCGCGTCGCTCATGGACGTGCCGCTCCGCTGAGCCACTCCGCGACGCGCTCGAACGGATCGAAGCCCCACTCGAGCGCGATCGGCGCGCGGAGGTTCGAGTTCGCGTTCACGTCGTAGAAGACGCGCTCGCCGCGGGACTCGAGGTACTCGATGCCGCCGACGTCGATGCCGCCCGCCTCCACGATCTTCTTCGCTGCAAGGACGGCGTCGGCGGGGACCTCCTTGAACGAGTGGAACTCGACCGGGGGCGCCGGCTTCTCGGCGGGGATCTCGCAGTGTCCCTCGCCGTCGGTGGGGTTGCAGACCTCCGACGGGCACAGGTTGTAGCGGCCGTGCGAGACGACGCGCATCGCGTAGAGGAGCTCGCCGCCGAGGAGCTCCATCCGCACGATCCCGTGCTCGTGATCGTGCTCGAAGTACTCCTGCGCGAGGAGGAGCCCGTCCGGCTCCCAGATCCCGCGCGTCGACTCCACGTGCGCGCGGAGCTCGTCGTACGACCCGAGCTTCGTGATGCGCGCGCCGCTGCCGCCTTGCTCCGGCTTCAAGAGCACCGGCCAGCGCCAGCTCCGCTCACGCTCGAGGCAAGCGCGGAGCGCGTCGAGATCGTTGAACGCGATCGAGCGCGGCGTCCGGATCCCGAGGCGGCCGAGGAGCGCGGCCTGCGCCGTCTTCGAGAGCTCGAGCGCGAACGCGCGATGCCCGTTCAGCACGCGGCGGCCGGAGGCCTCGAGCGCCTTCAAGTAGGCGAGGGCGAGGGGCACCGCGCGCGTGTTGCCGCGCACGTACGCGCTCGGGCTCGCCTGGTTGAAGACGACGCGCGCGTCGGGCGCGTCGCCGGCGACGAACGCGCCGGCCTTGAGGTCGAGGGTGGCGTAGCGGACGCCGCGCTTCTCGAGCGCGGCGAAGAGCGGCTTCTGCCATTCGGGGTGCTCGAAGAGCACGAGGACGTCGTTCGTCATGACGGACCCAGCGGACCTCCAGGCTTCTTGATCGGGATCTCGTGGCGCACGCGCTCGCTGCGGAGCATGCGCTCGAGCACTTCCATGCGCTTGTTCGTCTCCGCGCGGAGGGCGCCGACCTCGCGGAGCAAGGATTCGATGCCGACCTCGTTCTTCAGGTTCACGCGGAAGTCGGTCTCCGCGGTGGCGCGGTCCTTCATCGACTGCCGGTTCTGGCTCATGACGATGAGCGGTCCCTGCAGCGCGACGAGGATGGCGAGCGCGAGGTTGTAGAACTGGTAGGGGTACTCGTCGAACGGGGTGCCGAGGAACTTGTTCGCCGCCGCCCAGACGAGGGTGAGGGCGAGCAGGAAGAGGATGAACGACCAGCTCCCGTTGAGCTCGGCGACCTTGTCCGCGAGGCGCTGGCCCCAGGTGAGGTTCTCCTCGATCTCCTTCACGACGTCGCGCGCGGCGCGCTGCGAGAGCATCGCGTTCGTCTCGCGGAGGCGCTCGGCCATCTCGGCGAGGATCGCCATCGCCGCGTTCTTCGACTTCGACAGGTGATCGCCGAACTCCTCGCGCGTGAGCTCGAGGAGCGTCGTGTCGACGACGGCCTCGACGCTCGCCGAGCGCGGCTTGTCGTCGAAGAGCGAGAGCTCGCCGAAGTACTCGCCGGTGCGGGCGTCCTTGAGGACGACGCGCGGCTCGCCCTCCTCCTTCGACGGCAGGTAGATCTGCACCGCGCCGGAGAGGACCACGTACATGCTCGAGCCTTTGTCGCCCATCGCGAAGACAGGCTCGCCGGCTTTGTAGGAGCGCTCCGTCATCCGGTTGCCCAGCGCCTCGAGGTCCTCGGGGGCGAGGGTGTCGAACAGAGGGATCTGCGCGAGCAGCTCGGAATGGAGCATGAGGGCTAGGAGACCACAAAGCCGAAGCGGCGCCGACCGAAGTCGACGCCGCCGGGGTTACGAACGTGCTGGTCAGCCGATCACTTCACGACGTCGGCGTCACCCCCGTTGCTGGTCGAGCAGCTCGGGCAGGCGCCGAAGTTGATGTTGTCGTCTTCGCAGCTCGCGACGCCGCTGCAACCACCGCAGCGCGGGCCGCTGCAGAACGCGCTGTCCGGCGCGGGCGGGCAGGTCTCGTTGTTGTCGTCCGAGCCCTCGCAGGCTTCCTCGTCGATGCCGCCCGAGGAGGAGGTGCTCGTGCTGCCGGAGGACGAGGAGGTGCTCGTGCTGCCGGAGGACGAGGAGGTGCTCGTGCTGCCGGAGGACGAGGAGGTGCTCGTGCTGCCCGACGAGGACGAGGAGCTGGTGCTGTCGTCGTCGTCGTCGTCGCCGCCGGTCGAATCGTCGTCGTCGTCGCCGCCGTTGCCGTTCGTGCCGCTCGTACCGCTGGAGCCGCTCGAGCTCGAGCTCGCGCCGGTGCCGGAGTTCAGGCCGTTCGAGCCGGCGCCGCAGCCGTCACCGATGCAGGCGGGGACGCCCGGGCACGTGTTCGTGACCGTGTTCGTGCTCGACGAGTCGCCCGGGTTGCCCGGCGTGCCCGTCGAATCATCATCGTCGTCGCCGTTCTGGCCGGTCGTGCCGTCCGGGTTCGTGCCCGGGTTGTTGCCGTTGCCGTTGCCGTTCCCCGTGCCGTTGCCCGGCCCGGTGCCGTCGCCCTTGTTGCCGCCCGAGGAGCCGGGGACCGTGTCGCCCGGGTTCGTCGTCGAGCCGCCGCTCGTGTTCTTGCCGCCGCCGCCGCCGTAGCCGCCCGAGCTCGCGCCCCAGCCGCCGCCACCGCCGCCCCAGCCGCCGCCGCCCCAGCCACCACCGCCGCCGCCCCAGGCGCCGCCGCTGCTGGTCTTCGGCTCGGGGGTGCCGCCGTAGCCGCCGCCGCCGTTGTCCTTGTTGCCCGAGCCCCAGGTCGCCGTCGTCGCGCTGTTGGAGCACGCGATCGCGGACTTCGCCCAGCTCGAGAAGCCGTCGACGCGCGCGACGTGGAGGAGGCCCGACGTCTTGCCGGTGCCCGAGACGACGCCGACGATCTTGCCGTTGTTGTCGATGACCGCGCCGCCCGTGTCCGGGGTCTTGCTCTGCTCGGCCTTCGGGAGCTCGATGGTGTAGTTGAGCTTGAAGCCCTTCTTGGCGCCCGCCTTGAGGATCGCCGACGAAGAAACGATGGTCTTCGCGTCACGGTGGAAGCGGAGGCCCTTCGTGCCGTCCTTCGCGATCTTGTTGGCGACCGCGGGGTAGCTCGGGAGCTTGATCGCGTCCTTCAGGAGGATGAGGCCGACGTCCGAGTGCTCCGGGTGCGAGAGGTCCGAGCCGAACGCCTTCCAGGGAGTCGACGCCGTGGAGGCCGTCGACTTGCCCGCCGTCGACGTGATCTCCCAGCGCTCCACACCCGCGATGCAGTGACCCGCCGTGAGGACCATCTTCGGTCCGAGCAGCGTGCCCGAGCAGAACCCGAGCGAGTCGCCGTTGGCGCCGCGCATCTCGACCGTGACGGCCGACGCGGCCGCCGTCGTCTGCGGATCCTTCGTCGTCTCCGAGTCGGGCGAGCTACACGCGGTGATCGTCGCGAGCGCAGTGCCGAGACCAGCGAGGACGATGTGCGAGGTGCGAAGACGAGCGTTCATGAGATTCGGGCCTCCGGGCGGGGAAGGATGCTGCTCCCGTGTGAACCGAGCTGTTGCATCTTCGGGTCCATCCGACTGGAAAAGTCCTGGATCGACTGAGATGCGCAAAACGCGCGGCAAAGGCCGGGTGCGATAACGTAGGTAAGTGCGCGTACGATCGAGTCGATCAGGCCGCGGCCAGCCCGCTCTTGCTGGATCATCCGTTCGCCGGCGGGGCTCTCACCAATGAGGAGCACACCTGCGCCCGCGAGGGCCCGCGCCGACCGCCGACATGCAATAAGGACGGTGACACCGTGAAAGCGACTCTGTGGGTGTTTTCCCGCCCAGACTTCTGCCGAGCTCCCTAGATCCGCTGGCAAAACGGGCGCGTTCATTGCTCCAATGGGAGAAGCCATGACTCGGCCCGCCCTGCTTTTCTCCGCGCTCCTCTCCGTCACCGTCGTCACCGCCGCTTGCTCCGAGGACGGCGCGACACGCCGCCCCCGTACGGGCAAGCCGGCGCGCGTCCAGACCGACCCGGAGACCGGCGAGGTGCTGCCGGACTACAACGATCCGCGCACGAAGGAGAAGGAGGGCTTCCCCGACCCCCTCGAGCGCATGGCGCACGGAACCGCCCAGAACGACGCGCTCTGCGCGCGCGCGGGCGTGATGGACGAGACGAACCCGAACTTCAACGCGGTGACGAACGCGTTCTGCAAGGACAAGAAGACCGTCACGAACATGCGTGAGCTCCAGGCGGCCCTCGGCCTCGCGTTCCAGAACCGGAACGCGAACGGCACGAACGCCTCGAACGGCAACCCGGGCTTCTCCTTCCTCTCGCATTCGAGCTCGCTCGTCGCGCGCGGCGTGTCCTCGATCAACCCGCGCGCCTTCCTCTTCTCTCCGCCGCCCGGCCAGCCCGTCCGCATCCCCGGCTTCGTCGTCATGACGTTCGTGCGCGGCGAGGAGTTCGTCGAGATCGCGGCCGAGTCGCCGAAGGCCGGCAACAAGCTGACCTTCTACCTCCTCAAGTTCGAGAAGACCTGCGGGAAGAGCTGCACCAACGCCGAGCTCCTCTCCCCCGAGGTCGAGAAGGGCTGGACCGAGGTGTCGATCTACGACGACGAGGACCTCAAGAACAACCTGCTCGACTGTCGCCACTGCCACCAGCCCGAGGGGCCGGGGACGCCGGTGATGCTCCGCATGCAGGAGCTCGAGGACCCGTGGACGCACTGGTTCCGCAGCGACCGCCCCGGCGGCCTCACGCTCATGAAGGACTACTTCCGGGCGCACGGCACCGACGAGGAGTACATGGGCATCCCCGGCGTCCTCATCCCGAAGTCGGACGGCCTCGCGCTCGAGGACCTCGTCGTCGGTCAGGGCTTCGGCAAGGACAAGCAGCCGAACCTGTTCGACACGAAGGCGATCGAGCAGGAGATCAAGGAGTCGTCCGAGCTCCAGCCCGAGATCAACATCCCGGTCGGAAACAGTCCGACCTGGCAGCGGAACTACAACGCCGCCTTCGAGGGGCGGTTCATCCCGCCGCCGTACCACGACGTGAAGGTCACCGATCCGGACAAGCTCCAGATCGCGACCGACTCGTACAAGGCGTTCATGTCCGGACAGGCGACCGACATGCTCGACACGCGCCGCGTGTTCCTGAACGAGGCGCTCGAGGCGATGACGATCGAGCCGAAGAGCGGCGCGAGCGGCAAGGAGGTCCTCATCCAGACCTGCGCGCAGTGCCACCACCCGAAGCTCGATCAGTCGATCTCGCGCGCGAAGTTCGACGTGACGAGGATGGACTCGATGACGCGTGACGAGAAGAACCTCGCCATCCAGCGCATGAAGCTCGGGAGCGCGAACCGCCTCCACATGCCCCCGACCAACATGCGCTACCTCCCCGACGACGCCCGCGACGCCGCGATCAAGTACCTCGAGCAGTAAGCTCGCGCGCCGCCTATGATGGGCCGGCCATAATGCCGGGTTGGCTTTCCGAGCTCCTTCCGATCGTCGTTCTCCTCGCGCTCGTGGCGGTCGTCGTCGGACGGCTGCCGCGGGTCGATCTCGGGCACACGCAGGCCTTTCGGCGGCGGCGCTTCGCGAACTGGTTCCCGGTCGGGCTCACGTACGCGTTCCTCTACATGGGGCGCTACAACCTGAGCGTTTGCACCAACATCGTCTTCGACAAGGCGCAGTTCTCGAACATCTACGCGTGGGGCACGCTCACGTACGGGTTCTCGTTCCTTCTGAACGGACCGCTCGCCGACAAGATCGGCGGGCGGAAGACGATCGTGCTCGCCGCGACGGGGTCCCTCGTCGCGAACCTCCTCATGGGCATCTTCGTCCTCCGCGCGATGGAGGGCAGCAGCGTGCCGAAGGAGGCGCGCGCGGGGCTCGTGCCGATCCTGAGCGGGCTCTACGCGCTCAACATGTACTTCCAGAGCTTCGGCGCGGTGGCGATCGTGAAGGTCAACGCCGCGTGGTTCCACATCCGCGAGCGCGGCACCTTCGGCGGCATCTTCGGGATCCTCATCTCGCTCGGCCTGTACTTCGCGTTCGACTGGTGCAAGCTCATCGTCGAGGCGACGAGCGCGCCGTACGCGTTCTTCGTCCCCGCCGTCATCCTCGCGGTCTTCGCCGTCCTCGACGTCGTGCTCGTGCGCGACACGCCGGGCGAGGCCGGGCACGAAGACTTCGACCTCGGCGACGCCTCGTCGGGCGACGGCGGGGTGAAGCTGCCGCTCCTCGAGGTCGTGAAGAAGATGCTGCGCCAGCCCGCGATCCTCATCATCGCGGCGGTCGAGTTCTGCAGCGGCTTCCTCCGCAACGCGATCCTCCAGTACTACAAGACGTTCGCGGAGGAGACCGGGCGCGCGGCGTCGCCGGTCGCGAAGAAGGCGGCGGTCGCGCTCGGGCCGGAGGCGGTCGCGAACCTGCCGACCGAGATCGTCCACGACCACTGGGGCATGCTGAACTGCATGGCCGGCATCACCGGCGCCGTCATCGCGGGGCTCATCTCGGATCGCGTGTTCGGCTCGCGCCGCGGTCCCGTCGCGGCGGTCCTCTACGGCGTGATGCTCGTCGGCGCGCTCGCCATGTTCCCGGCGATGAGCACGTTCGCGATCGGCTGGGTCGTCGTCGCGATGACGCTCGCGATCCTCGGCGTGCACGGGATGCTCTCCGGCACCGCGAGCATGGACTTCGGCGGCAAGCGCAACGTCGGCGTCGTCGTCGGCGTCATCGACGGCTGCGTGTACCTCGGCACCGCGCTCGAAGCGCGCGTCCTCGGCAAGGTCCTCCCGAAGGAGGAGGCCGCGCACGATCCCGCGAACTGGTGGACGTGGCCGGCGGTGATGGTGCCGGCCGCGATCGTGGGGCTCGCGCTCGCGACGCGGGTGTGGAACGCGCGGCCTGCGTCAGGGAAGGCGGCGGCGGCGCACTGACGCCGCGAGCGCCGCGAGCGCGACGAAGACGAGCCCGCCGCCGCTCGTCGCGCGCCCCGGCGCGGTGGAGCAGCCGCCGTCGTCCGCGGCCGCGCCGGTCCCCTCCGCCGGGTTGACGCTCGCGCCCTTCGTCGGGCTCGGCCGGGTGGTGGGGGTCTTCGGTCTCGAGCCGGACGACGAGGTCGCCGGCGCGTCCGTGTCGCCGTCGTCGTCGTCGCCCGTCGCGGGCGGCGCGGCGCCGCTGCTGCTCGGACCGGGCCCGGGCGGGCTCACGCTGGAGGCGGGAACGTCGTCGAAGAGCCGGATCGCGGCGCGGCCGGGGCTGCCGAACGCGCGGCCGAGCGCCTCGTACGTGAGGAGCGCCTTGCCGGTCGCGCCGGGCGCGAGCATCGGCGCCCATCCGCCGCCGGGGCTCGCGACGATCGCGTCGCCGACGCGATCGAAGCCGGCGGGGAGGAAGCGGAAGCGCGCGAGCGCGATGCCGGAGCCGCTCTCGGTGCGGACGAAGTCCTCGCGCGTCTCGTAGGCGACGACCCAGTTGTGGCCGTCGAACACGACGCTCGGCGCGTACGCCTTCGCCGGCGCGGTCGCGGCGTCGAGGCGGACCGGTCCGCCGAGG
This sequence comes from Labilithrix sp., assembly GCA_019637155.1. Classification (NCBI taxonomy): domain Bacteria; kingdom Pseudomonadati; phylum Myxococcota; order Polyangiales; family Labilitrichaceae; genus Labilithrix; species Labilithrix sp. Next base: position 156,628 of record JAHBWE010000005.1, read on the forward strand.
ACGGCGCCGCTCGACTCGAAGCGCGCGCCGACGATCGCTCCCGCGCCGTCGCTGCGGTCTTCCCACGCGACGAGCGTGAGGCCGTGACCGTCGCTCGCGGCGGCGATCGCGGGGATCGACATCGTCAGGTTCACGGTGCCGACGACGCGCGGCGTCGCGTCGAGCGTCTGCCCCGTCGCGGAGAAGCGCTGCGCGTGGACCTCCGCCGTGCTCGCGCCGCCCGCGACCGCCGTCCACGCGAGGACGAAATTCGTGCCGTCGAACACGACCGGCGCGCGCGTGCCGATCGTCCACGTGCTCGCTTCGCTGCGCTCGAACGCGGGTCGCGTCTCGTCGATCGCGCCGGAGGCGGGGACCCAGTACGCGCGGTCGTTCGCGAGGAGGAGGACCTTGCCGTTCCCCGCGGCGGCGAGGCTCGGGCTCGAGCCGCCGACGATCGCGGGCGCGTCCGCGCCGGGGCCGGTCTTCGGGACGTGGAGCGTCGCGACCTTCAGGGCGCCGTTGTCGCCGCGCTCCTCCCACGCGACGACGTACTGCGCGCCGTCGAACACGACCGCCGGCTTCGTCGGCTTCGTCGTCGCGGCGCGGAGGAGGAAGCCCTTCGCGTCGGCGAGGGTGCCGTCGGGCTTCGCGAACGCGCCCCAGAGCTCGGGGCTGTTCCAGTCGCTCCGGTACTCCTGCCAGACGACGAGGTGGCCCGCGCCGTCCGACGCGCTCACGACCTGCCGCTGCGGGGCGTCGGCGCGGGCGACGGTGATGGCGGAGCGGGTAGGGGAGGTGCCGCTCCGCGCGTAGAGCGAGCCGCTCACGATGCTGCGCGGTTGCCCGGGAAGCACGTTCGACGACGAGTGCGAGCGGAGGACGAGGTACGAGCTCCCGTTCCACGCGATCGCGGGGCGGAGCTCACCTTCGCCGGAGGTGCCTTGGAGCGTCGTGCCGAGGAGCGCGACGCCTTCGCGCGAGAGGCGCTTCGCGCCGCCGGCCCACGCGACGGCGTAGGCGTCGCCGTCCCAGATCACGGCGGGGCGGCTCGGCTCGTTGGTCGCGATCGTCACGTCGCCGAGGAGCCTCTCGCCCGCCGCGGTCACGCGCGCGGCGCGCACGCTGCTGTCGCCGGAGGCGGAGTAGTCGTACCAGGCGACGAGGAAGTTGGTGCCGTCACTCGCGACCGACGGCGTGTACGCGTGGCGGCTCCCGGTCGCGATCGTCGTCGCGATCGTGTCGAGGCTCCTGCCGTCGCGGATGCGCGTACCGCGGATGCGCATCGCGGACCCCATCTCGTCCCACGCGACGAGGAACGTCCGGCCCGCGGCCGCGACCGAGGGCGTCTTGCCGCCGCCGCCCGCGTCCTCGCCGGTCTGCGAGACGCGGAAGCCGAGCGGCGACTCCACCGGCGCGCCGCCGGGGCTGATGCGCGCGGCGTAGACCTCGGGGTTCGAGTCGCGATCGTCCGACCACGCGACGAGGTACTCGCTCCCGTTCCACGCGACGCTCGGGAGCGACGCGCGCTTGCCGGCGTTCTTGCCGAGCTGGATCGGCTGCGCGTCGAGGACGGTGCCGTCGGTCGCGACGCGCGCGGCGGCGACGACGGCGTCGGTCGCGGTCGCGTGCGACCAGGCGACGAGGAAGCTCGTGCCGTCGAACGCGACGGCGGGGTCGACGTCTTCGCCCGCCCCGATGCTCGGCATCTCGATGCTCCGCTCGCCGAGGACGTTGCCCTGACCGTCGACGCGCGCGGCGCGCACGCGCGCAGACCTGCCGCCGGCGTCGCGATCGAGCCACACGGCGAGGAAGGTGCCGCGCCCGCCGGCGACGACGGGACGAGACTGGAAGCTGTACGACGGCCCCGCCGCCGCGAGCGTCCCGACCGGGTTGCTCAGCGTCGCGGTCGCGTCCCCGGCGACCGCGCCGAGATCGGTGCCCGCCTCCGGCTCGCCGCCCCCGCATGCGGCGAGGAGAATCGTCCCGAGCAGCAGGCATCCGAATGCACGCATCGCCCCGCGCTCTAGCACCGCTTCGCGGTCTTTCAACGTCGGGGGCTTCGCCCCCGACACCCCCACCCCAGACACGGCCCTCGCGCGGAGCGCTCGGGGCGCTACGCGCCCGCTGTGGCGGCCGCGTCTGGGGCCCCGTTCTCGAGCTGGCCCCCAGCCCGAGGCTTCGGGGGGTTGGCCCGACAGCCCAGACCCGGGGCTTGCTGCGGCTCCCGAGCTCGCTGGCCTCTGGTCGTCGGGCGTTACTCGCGGTGGAGCTCGCGGGTGATGGCTTCGAGAAGTGAGGATTCTTCGGGGGTTACGGGGGGATCGAGGTCTAGCTTGGGGATGTTGGTGAGGCGGCGTGGCGTGCTGCGGCGGTGGACGCGGAGCCAGGCGCGGGTGATGGTCGCGAAGCGCTCGTTGGCGCCGAGGATGAGCGCGATGAGGTCGGGGCCTACGGCGCGGCGGGGGCCGGGGCGGACCTCGAGGCGGCGGCCGTTCACGAGGGTCGCCTCGAGCCCGGCGACGAGGTGGTCCGCCGGATCGGCGAAGCTGGACGCTGCACCCGGCGCCCCCTGCGCGAGCCACTCCGCGATCGAGATGCTCGTGTCCTGCACGCTCACGCCGAGCGTGAGGTCGTCCTTCTCGAGCGCGCCTTCGAGCTGCGCGATCGTCACCGCTCCCGGCACGTGCACGAGCAAGCTCTGCGCGTCGACGACGAGGCTCACGCGGGCACCTCCTTCGCGCGCGTGTCGGCGACGTAGGGGGAAGGCGCGTCCGGCGCGAGGTTGCCCGGGTTGAGGATGCCCTTCGGATCGAACGCGCGCATGAGCGCCTTCACCGTCGCGATGCCCGCGTCGCCGAGCTCGCTCCCGAGCCGCGGGGCCTTCGAGCGGCCCGCGCCGTGGTGGTGCGCGAGGGTGCCGCCGGCCTCCACCGCCGCCGCGAGCGCGGCGCGCCACGCGCGGTCGTACGTCGCTTGCGAGCGCGTGTCCCAGCTCTCCGCGGTCGCGGGATGAGGCGCGCCGGCGGTGCCCGCGAACGAGAAGTAGATGCAGCAGCCGTCGGGGTAGGCGTGGCTCAGGTGCGCCATCACGAAGACGTGCTCGCCGAGCGCCTTCCGTACGCCGTCGTAGAGCGCGCCGAGCTTCGACCACGGGGCCGCCACCTCCATCGTGTCGGAGAAGAGGCCGGCCGCGAAGACCGGCGCCTGGCGGTAGCTCACCGAGTAGCGATGGAGGAGCCACTTCTGCGCGGGGCCTTCGCCCTCCCACGTCGCTCTCCGGCGCTCGAAGAGGCGCTTGGTCTCCTCGAGGTCCTTCTCCGGCTCGTCGCCCTCGCCCTCGAAGATGACGATGAGGAGCGCGTCGCCGAAGAGCGCGTTCCCGAACGAGCCTTCCATGAGCTCGTTGATCGCGCCGGGGCGGCGGAGGAGGCTCCGCAGCGCGGCCGCCCCGACGCCGGGCGTGCCGCCGGAGTCGGCGCCGTCCTTCTTCACCGCGCCGCGCCGCGCGAGCATCGCGTCGAACGGATCGTAGAGCCGCGACACCGCGGGCCGGAGGCCGGCCTGGAACATCACCCGCATCGCCTCCCAGCCCGCCTCGGTCGAGGGGAACGAGAACGCGCCGAACGCGCGCACGGACGGCTTCGGATGGAGGCGCAAGGTCGCGCTCGTCACGATCGCGAGCGTGCCCTCGCTCCCCACGACGAGCGGGATCAGGTTCGGCCCGCTCGTGCGATGGCGCAGCGTCACGACCTCGCCGGTGCCGGTCACGCACTCGAGCGCGAGGACCATATCTTCGATTTTGCCGTATTTGCCGGAACACTGCCCCGCGCTCCGCGCCGCGACCCAGCCGCCGACCGTGCTGCACAGGATCGACGATGGGAAGTGCCCGAGCGTGAAGCCGCGGCGGGCGAGCTCTTCCTCGAGCGGGAGGCCCATGTGGCCCGCCTCGACGTCGAGCGTGCGGCGCTCGGCGTCGAGAGCGCGCCAGCGGTCCATCTTCTTGAGGTCGACGACGATCATGCGCTCGTGCGGGAGCACGCTCGCGCACACGCCGCTGCCGGCGCCGAATGGGACGATCGGCGTCTCGGTGTCGTGCGCCCACCGCACGACGCGGGAGACCTCGTCCGTGGTCGCCGGCCACACGATCCCGGCCGGCCGGTGCTCCGCGACGTTGCCGGCGCGCACGGCGAGGTGATGGCGCGGCCACAGGTCACGGGCGTACGCCACGCGATCGGCCGCGTCGGCGCTCGTGCGGAGGCCGGGGAGCGCGCGCGCGAGCTCTTCGATCGCCATCGGGCTCGACTCTATCATTGCTTGCTTTTCCGCGGGCCGGCGCGCTACTCCGAGGGCCATGGCTTCGCCGAACTCCGTGCCGCCGCCGGGTCACGGATTCCTCCAGGCGCTCGAGCTCGGCCCGCTCGTCGTCGACGGCGCGATGGGCTCCGAGCTTTTCGAGCGCGGCATCCTCCCGAGCACCTGCCTCGAGGAGCTCAACGTCTCGAAGCCCGAGATCGTGAAGAAGGTCCACGACGACTACGTGCGCGCCGGCGCGCAGGTGCTCGAGACCAACACGTTCGGCGCGAACGCGATGCGCCTCGAGAAGCACGGGCTCGCGGGGAAGGTGAAGGAGCTCAACGAGGCGGCGGTGCGCTGCGCGCGCGAGGCCGCGAACGGCCGCGCGTTCATCGCCGGCGCGATCGGCCCGTCGGGCTACTTCCTCGGCGAGGCGAGCCGCGACGACCTCACGAAGGTGCGGAGCGCGCTGCTCGAGCAGGCGCGCGTGCTCGCCGGCGCGGGCATCGACGCGATCCTGGTCGAGACGTTCCGGCAGACGAACGAGCTCCGCATCGCGATCGAGTCCGCGGTCACGGCGGCGGGCGGCACCGTGCCGGTCATCGCGTCGGCGTCGGTCGACGAGCGCGGCCGCATGGCGGACGGGACGAGCTCGGCCGAGGTCGCGCGCCTGATGAAAGAGTGGGGCGCGAGCGTCGTCGGCGTCAACTGCAGCGACGGCCCGATGAACGTGCTCGAGGCGGTGACGCCGATGCTCGAGACGGGCCTGCCGGTCTGGGCGGTGCCGAACGCCGGCCTCCCGCGCCGCGTCGACGAGCGCCTCGTCTACATCTCGACCTCGGAGTACTTCGGCGTCTACGCGCGCCGCATGTTCAAGCTCGGGGTGAAGCTCGTCGGCGGCTGCTGCGGGACGACGCCCGAGCACGTCCGGCGCATCTCCGCCGCCGCGCGCATGGTCGGCCAGGCCGACCGCGCGGCGGGGACGCAGCCGTCGTCGACGAAGGACGAAGGCGCCCTCGTCCGCGCGAGCGAGGTGGTCGAGATCGTCGACCCCCTCCACGCCGGGGAGACCCATTGCGCCCCGTTCTCCGAGCGGAGCGAGCTCGCGGCGAAGATCGCGCGCGGCCAATTCGTCGTCTCGGTCGAGGTGAACCCGCCGGTGGGGCTCGACCTCACGAAGGCGATCAACGCCGCGAAGATGCTGAAGGCCGGCGGCGTCGACGTGATCAACATCGCCGACGGCGCGCGCGCGCAGGCGCGGATGGGCAACGTCGCGATGGCGATGCGCGTGCAAGAGCAGGCGGAGATGGAGACCATCCTCCACGTCTGCGGCCGCGACCGGAACCTGCTCGGCACGCTCGCGCACCTCATGGCCGCGAGCGAGCTCGGCGTGCGGAACCTCGTCATCATCACCGGCGATCCGCCGAAGATGGGCGACTTCCCCGACGCCTCCGCGGTCTACGACCTCGACTCGATCGGCATCCTCAAGCTCGCGTCGCGCCTCAACCACGGCGTCGATCCGTCGGGCAAGCCGCTCGGCGGCGCGACGCGGTTCGTCCTCGCGACCGGCGCGGAGCCGGCGGCGCTCAACTACGAGCGCGAGCTCGCGCGGCTCGAACAGAAGAAGAAGGCGGGCGCCGAGATCGTGATGACGCAGCCGGTCTACGATCCCGCCGTGCTCGAGCGCTTCCTCGAGGACATCGCGCCGCTCGGGCTACCCGTCCTCGTCGGCCTCCTCCCGCTCGCGAGCTTCCGCAACGCCGAGTTCCTCCACAACGAGGTGCCCGGCATGCAGGTCCCCGAGGCCGTGCGCGAGCGCATGCGCAAGGCCGGCTCCGGCCCGCACGCGCGGCGCGAGGGCGTCGCGATCGCGCGCGAGATGCTCGCGTCGGTCCGCTCGCGCGTCTCCGGCGCGTACATCATGCCGCCGCTCGAGCGCTACGAGCTCGCGCTCGAGGTCGTCGACGGCTTCCTCGACGCCGCGCCAAGGCCGGATGCGCTGCACTAGGCCCGCCGCGATCGCTGTATTCTGCATGAGTCTCGCGGCCTGCGGCTCGTGCAGCAAGGACGACCCCGGCGCGTCCGCCGACGGCGGCCAGCCCGCGCCGGTGACGTCGGGCACCGTCGTCGCGGAGCCGCTGCCGCGCTGCCGCCGCGGCGCCGAGCGCCTCGCGATCCCGGGCGACGAGGCGACGGTCGGCGACGTCGCGATCGGCCCCGCCGGCCTCCTCGCCGGCGTCGTGCGCGTGAACGGCGGCAAGCGCGTCGCGTCGATGCTGCGCGCGCCGCTCACGCTCGCGGAGGCGACGATGACCGACCTCGGCGTCCCGCTCGGAGACGATCCTCCGCCGTCGCCGCGCTGGAACGGGAGCAAGCCGTGGGTCGCGTACATCGCCGGGCGCTCGGCCGACGGCGGGACGAAGCTCCGCGAGCTCGTCGTGAAGGAGGTCGTGCCCGAAGGGGCGGGGACCGAGAAGAAGCCGCTCTCGATCTTCCAGCAGGCGGACGAGTCGACCGCGTTCGATCTCGCGTGGGCGGAGAACGGCGCCGGCCTCGTCGCGTGGGACGAGGACGCGCCGGTCGTCCTCGAAGCGGGCGTCCCGGCGAAGAAGGAGGCGACCACGCGCGGCGTCGTGAAGGTGCAAGCGCTCACCGCCGACGCCGCGCCGCGCACGGCGTCGCCCGACACGTCGGACGCGGAGTCGCCGCGCCTCGTCGCGAAGCCCGGCGGCGGCTTCTGGCTCGCGTGGATGGCGCGCCGCGCGGAGGAGGAGCCCTCCGGCATCGAGGGCCCCGGCGAGCCGCGCGCGTTCCGGTGGATCGAGGTGCTCGCGCTCTCGGGCTCCGGCGAGCCGCAGGGGAAGCCGATGCGCGTGTCCTCGGAGAAGGGGCGCGCCGTCGCCTTCGAGCTCGCGCGGAGCGGCTCCGATCTCGTCATCATGCTGCAGGACGAGATCGCGGCGTCGGAGGGCGGCGGCGCCCGCATCGTGCGCTACAAGCTCGGCGAGAACGGCAAGCCCGAGGCGGCGGACGTCGTGAAGGACGGCGTCGGCCACGCGCTCGCGGACCTCGTCCCGACCGCGTCCGGCGAGCCCGCGCGCTGGCTCGCCTGGAGCGACACGAGCGAGCACGCCCGCCTCACGCTCCTCGGCCCCGGCCTCGTCGCGCAGGGCCGCGCGTCCTCGGAGCCCACCCTCGACAACACCCGCATCCTCGCCTCCTCCGACGACACCCTCTTCGCCCTCGCCGCCACCGACAAACCCACCCGCCCCCAACCCGAGCTCCTCCGCTTCGTTTGCAGATGACGCCTTCTCAACACTTTCCCCCAGGCCTCGGTTCGACTAGCTTTTTCGCGTGACGATGCCACGAGCCCTCGGGGCCCATAGCTCAATCGGTCAGAGCCCCCGGCTCATAACCGGGCTAGTCCTGGTTCGAACCCAGGTGGGCCCACTTCTTCTCGTCCCCGAAGCCCGCGGCTTCGCTTTCTTGAAAACAGGAGCACTCGGTTGAGCAACCCGGATCAGATCCGCGCGCTGGAGGAGCTGGCGGCAATGGACGCCGAGGTGAAGGCGCTCGAAGAGAAGCTCGCGGAGGAGCGCGGCGCCCTCGGTGGAATGAAGGACAGCCTGAAGAAGCTCGAGGACAAGCTCGCCGCCGACCGCGCGACGGTGGGCAGCGCGGACAAGCAGCGCAACGAGCTGCACCTCGACATACGCGGGATGACGCAGCAAATCGAGCACTCACGCGAGAAGCTGAACCGCTCGCGCACCGAGCGCGAGAGCCAGGCCGCGCAGCGTGAGCTCGAGGAGCTGCGGAAGCTGATCCGCGATCGCGAGGACGACATCCAGCGCATCGACACCGACACCGCCGCGGTGCGCGCCCAGCTCGAGACGACCGAGGGGGAGCACAAGCAGCTCTCCGACGAGCTTGCGGCGAAGGAAGGCGACATCCAAGCGAAGGTCGCGCAGCTCGAGTCCGATCGCGTCGCGAAGGGCGGGGGACGCGACGTGATCGTGAAGCGGCTGCCGCCGGCGCTCTTTCGCCGCTACGAGATGATCCGCCAGCGGCGCGGCAGCGCGCTCGCGCAGACGAGCGACGGCACCTGCAACAAGTGCAACATGGCGCTGCCCCCGCAGCTCTATCACCGCCTGCGCCGCGAGCCGCTCATCGAGCAGTGTCCGTCGTGCAATCGGCTCATCTACTTCGCTGCACCCGTTCAAGCCACGAAGGTCGACTAGCCGAAAGCCCCACGCCCTGAAGAGCTGCCCGAAATGTTTGCGTGTCTTCCCGGACGAGGCAGGCTTCTGCCCCGCGGACGGAAGCGCGCTGCAGTTCGCGAGCCTCGTCCCGATCCCGGCCGGCGACGATCCGCGGCTCGGCACACGCCTCTGCGGTCGCTACGAGCTCCGTCGCGTCGTCGCCGACGGCGGCATGGGCCGCGTCTACGAGGGCATCGACAAGCAGACGCAGACGCGCGTCGCGGTGAAGGTGCTCCACAACGACGTCGCGCGCGACGAGATCGCGCTCGAGCGGTTCAAGCGTGAGTACGAGATCTCGAGCCAGCTCCCGCACGATCACATCGTCAAGGTCCTCGACTTCCAGCGCGACGAAGCGTCGGGCGTCTGGCTCCTCGTGATGGAGTTCCTCGACGGCGAGGAGCTGCGCTTCATCCTCAAGCGCGAGAAGCTCATCCCGCCCGAGCGCATCGTGCGCATGCTCGCGCAGGTCGCGGTCGGCCTCGACGAGGCGCACGCGCGCAACGTCGTGCATCGCGACCTCAAGCCGGACAACCTGTTCCTCTGCGGCACGCGCGAGGGCGACGACGTCAAGATCCTCGACTTCGGATCGGTGCGCGACAACAACAAGGAAGCGAAGAAGCTCACCGTCCTCGGCACGACGATCGGCTCGCCGTATTACATGGCGCCGGAGCAGGCGCAGGGCCTCGAGAACCTCGACGCGCGCGCCGACGTCTTCGCGCTCGCCGCGATCAGCTACGAGTGCATGACGGGCACGGTCCCGTTCACCGGCAACAACGGCCCGTCGATCCTCCTCGCGATCCTCACGAAGGATCCCGATCCGCCGAGCAAGAAGGCGCAAGCGGCGAAGTTCCCCGTCCCTCACACGATGGACGAGGTGATGGAGCTCGCGCTCGCGAAGAACCCGAACCACCGCCAGCCGAGCGTCGGCGCGCTCGCGACCGCGGTCGGCCACGCGTACGGCCTCACCGGCGATCACAAAGCGTGGGCGCAACTCCCGCAAGCGGAGCTCGCGAAGCAGATCGCGGAAGGGCTCGCGCGTCTGCCGCCGAGCCCGAACGTCGCGCCGGTCGCGATCGAGGCCGCCGCCGATCCCTTCGCGATGCGTCCGATGGCGGCGACGATCGCGATGCACGGCGCGCCTTCGCTGCCGGCGTCGCACGTCCCCGCGCCGGTCTCGCAACAAGCGCCGTCGCAGCAGTACCCGATGTCTCAGCCGATGCATCCTCAAGCGCAACCGCGCCCCGCGGGCGGTGACGACATGCGCGTCGCCGGCCTCGGCGATCGCTCGCCGTGGTTGATCCCTGTCGTCGTCGGCATCGTCGCGCTCCTGCTCGGCGGCGGTCTCGTCATCGCGTTCGTCCGCTGAGCAAAGCGGGCGAGCGAGCGAGCGGGCGATGCCCCCGAGTCTCTGGATCGATGGACCACCAGGCTCCGGCCCGCACTGACGTGGCGGTCATGTGCGAGCGGCTCTTACGAGATGACAATTCCGCCCATTTTGGTCGCCGAAGGATCGCCGATGCGCGTGGTACGTTGAAGGCAGAGTGACGTGACCTGGTCCAGGCCTCGCATGGACCGTGAGAGGCTCCCCGGAGATTCATGCTTCCCTTCACCAAGCGACCCGGCCGAGGCGAAGAGAGCAGCGACGTCGTCGCGAAGGAAGCGATCGCGCCCGCCTCGTCGTCGCGCCCGTCGAATCGGAAGGACGAAGAGACGCGCCTCCGCGAGTCCGCGCCGGACGTCGACGACGATCGCACCGGCATCCTGAGCTCGAAGTCGTTCTCGCAGGTCCCCGCGCCGATCCCGGCCGCGGGTCGCCCCGTGACGATGCCGCCGCCGTCGCGCCGTCCGGGCTCTCCGTCGAGCATCCGTCCCGGCGCTCCCGCCAGCATGCGTCCGCCGCCCTCGTCGGGCCGCGGCGGTCTCGGCCCGGGCAGCCTGCGCCCGCCGCCGACGCCCTCGATCTCGTACGACGGCATCGACGACGACGCAGAGGACGACGACGGCGGTCGCACCGTCGTCAAGGACGCCACGTCCGCGCAGAGGGTCGTTCGCCGCAAGGCGCACCCGTCGATGACACCCGCGCCGTCGTCGAACCCGACGTCGGTCGCGCCCGCCGCGGTCATCCGCAAGACGCAGGACTCGCTCCGCGCATCGCAGCGGCCCGGCGTCCTCGCGCCGCCGCCGCCCGATCTCCTCGGCGAGAACGACAGCGACGAGTACACGCAGGTCCCGCCCGCGCGCTCCGTGCGTGCGCCGCAGTCCTCGCCGCGCAGCAACTACCCGCCTGCTTCGTACGAAGGACCGCCGAGCCACCGTCCGCCGCCGCGCCGCGCCCATGACTCGTACGACGACGAGATCTCCGCCGCGCCGCCGCGGAGCTACGCGCCGCCGCCGTCTTCGCATCCGGCCGCGCGCATGGCGACCCACGCGAGCCAGGCTCCGTACCAGCAGACGATGGACGTCACGGGCGAGAGCGATCGCTACGACCGCTACGATCGCCCGCCGCCGTCCTCGTCGAGCGCGCCGATGGGCATGAACCACACCGCGGCGATGAGCTCGCCGCCGGTCTCCGCGCGTGGCATGTCGGGCCCTCCGCCCGCGATGCACTCGAGCCCGCACGACATGCCGATGCACGACATGCCGATGCACGACATGCCGGGGCACGGCATGCCGGCTCACATGATGAGCCACGCGAGCGGTCCGCCGCCGGCGTTCCCCTCGCAGCAGTCCGTCCCGCCGGCGCCGGCCTCGATGCCCGCGCACTTCCGGCTCGCGCAGACCGGCGTGGGGCTCCCGCCGCAGCGGGATCCGCCGGCGCTCACGGCGAGCAACTTCCGGCCGTCGGGCCGCCCCGCGATCTCGTGGGCGATGGCGCTCGCGGCGGCGGGCGTCTTCGTCGGCGTCGTCGCGGTCGCGATCACGCAGCGGACCGAGCCGCCCGCGTTCGACGCGGCGCTCCAGGCCGCCGCGCAGCCGGCCGCTCCGATCGCGCCCGCCGCGACGACGGCCGCTCCCAACGCGAACGCGCTCCCCGTCGGCCTCCTCGGCGCGAGCCCCGTGCAGCCGGCAGATCCGTCGGGTCAGCCGATGCCGGGACCCGATCAGGTCGGGCAGGTCGGGCAGCCGCCCGTGGCCGATCCGAACAACCCGAGCGCGCTCGCTCCGCCCGTGGGCGATCCCAACGCGGCGCCCGCGGCCGGCCAGCCGCAGAACGGCGTCGTCTTCCAGCAGCCGGTCGCCGTTCCGTCGGCGAAGCCCGTCGGTCGCGCGGCGCCTCCGCAGCGCACGACGCGTCCCTTCGTCCCGAAGTCGAGGCCCGACCCGGACGACGACGACGAGCCGAAGCCGAAGCCCGGCAAGAAGGCGCCGAAGGACACGGACGAAGAGACGCGGAAGGCCCTCGAGGCGCTGCAGAAGGCGCAGCTCGAGAGCTCCTCGAGCTTCAAATAGGACTCGGGATTCTCAGCGCTCAGCGCTCTTGGAGGAGCGGGGCGAAGGTTTGTTCGAACGCGTCGGGGTCGATGCGGTCGATGCCGCCGAAGCCGCCGCCTCCCAGGCCGCCGAGGCCGCCCAGGTTGCCGAGGCCACCGAGGACGGGGCCGCAGTCGGGGCCGCACGTGTTGGTCAGGCAGCTGAAGATGCCGAGGACGGCGACGGCGCCGGCGGGGTTGCCGCCGAGGCAGCCGAGGAGACAGCGGGTGTCGAGGCCGTTGCTGCCTCCTCCGCCGCCGTCGAGCGAGGGGGCGAGGCACGTCGTCGCGACGCACTGGAAGATGCCGGTGCATTGCGGGTTCGAGAGGCAGCTCGTGATCGCGGGGGTGCAGCTCTCGAGGACGCAGATCCCGCAGCTCACGGCGCCGGCTTCGCGCTCGGGGCGGCCGGCGTCGAGGACGGGGCGAGGTGTCGTCGTCGCGGCGTCGGGGGTGACGCCGGCGTCGTCGGTCGTCGCGCCGAGCGCGTCGTCGTCGAGCGGTCCGCGGCTGCCGCAACCCGCGGCGACGGCGCCGGCGACGGCGAGGATGGACAAGACGGCTCGACGCATCGAGAGTCCTCTGTAGCATGGCGGGCGATGGCGGATGCGATCGTCCTCGAAGAGCCCGATCTCGTGAGGAAAGCCTGCGACGACGCGCGGGGGCGAGGGCGGCGGGTGGGGCTCGTCCCGACGATGGGCGCGCTCCACGAAGGGCACCTCGCGCTCGTCCGCGAGGCGCGGCGGCACGCGCAGTACGTCGTGTGCTCCATCTTCGTGAACCCGACCCAGTTCGGTCCGAACGAGGACTTCGCGAAGTACCCGCGCGATCTCGCCGGCGACGTGGAGAAGCTCGAGGGCGTCGACCTCGTCTTCGCGCCCGCCGCGCCGGCGATGTACCCCGCCGGCGAGCGCACGCGCGTCCGCGTCGACGGGCTCACGGAGCACCTCTGCGGTCCCCATCGCCCCGGTCACTTCGAGGGCGTGACGACGATCGTGTCGAAGCTCTTCTCGATCGTCGGGCCGTGCGTCGCGGTCTTCGGGAAGAAGGACTACCAGCAGCTCGCGGTGCTGCGCCGGATGGCGACGGACCTGTTCTTCCCGGTCGAGGTCCGCGGCCATTCGATCGTGCGCGAGGCGGACGGGCTCGCGCTGAGCTCGCGCAACGCGTACCTCTCCGGGGAGGAGCGCACGCGCGCGCTGGGGCTCTCGCGCGGTCTCGCCGCGGCGGCGCGCGCGTTCGCGGGCGGCGAGCGCAGCGCGGGCGTCCTCCGCCGCCTCGCGCACGCGGAGGTGGAGGCGGTCGCGACGTCGATCGACTACGTGACGATCGCGGACGCGGACGCGATCGCGCCGTTCGCCGACGACGCGGCGGTGCCGGAGCGCGCCTTGCTCGCCGTCGCTTGCCGCGTCGGCGCGACGCGCCTGATCGACAACGTGGTGCTGGGGGAAGATCCCGTCCCCGGAACCTGATATCCATTCGCGCCATGGCGAACCGAACGGGACGTTTCATCGTTCTCGAAGGCATCGACGGGGCGGGGACGACGACGCAGACGGCGCGCCTGGTCGACCGCCTCCGCGCGGAGGGCAAGCCGGCCAAGGGCACGCGGGAGCCGAGCGACGGGCCGGTCGGCTCGCTCGTGCGGCAGGTCCTCACCGGGCGCACCGTCATCCCCGGCGGCCGGTCGCCGGGGTGGACGACGATGGCGCTCCTCTTCGCCGCGGACCGCATGGACCACGTCGAGTCCGAGATCGAGCCGCTCCTCGCGAGCGGCGGCATCATCGTGTCCGATCGCTACGACGCGTCGAGCCTCGCGTACCAGAGCGTGACGAGCGGGAAGGGCGGCGAGCAAGCGGTCGCGTGGATCCGCGAGCTCAACAAACACGCGCTCCGCCCCGACCTCACCGTCGTGATCGACCTCCCGGCCGATCTCGCCGCCGCGCGGCGCGAGGTCCGCGGCGAGGCCGCGCAGCTCTACGAGCAGAACGAGGTGCAGCGCGCGCTCGTCGACTTCTATCACACGCTCGACAAGCACATGCCCGAGGACAAGGTCGCGATCGTCGACGGCCGCGGCACCATCGAAGAGGTGCACGCCCGCGTCCACGCGGCGGTGACGAGCATACTCACGTAGCTCAGTCGACGATCGGCAGCTCGAGCACGCGCGGCATGCCGTTGCGCTCGTAGTCGACCTTGAGCGCCGGCGCCTTCTCGAGCGCGCGGAGGCACGAGATCGCGTCGTCCGGCTTCTCGACGACCATGCCGTTGACGCGCGTGACGACGTCGCCCGCCTTCAGGTCGATGATCCACGTGTCGTTGATCGACTGGATCTTGAAGCCGTGGAACTTCCCGTCGCGCATCACCGGCCACTCCTCGAGCACGACGTTCTGGAGGAAGTAGCCGGGCCCGTTGTCGAGCGTCCACTTCACGTCCGCGCGCTTCACCGACGTGATCGGCGTCTTCACGCGCGCGCCCGTCTGGCCCGGGAACTCCGGCGCCGGATCGATGCCGTCGAGCCGCGGCATCTTCGGCTCGGGGTTCGACTCGCACGCGGCGACGAGGAGCATGGCGGCGCAGGCAAAAAGGCGGGCGATCGAGGCCATGCCTCATCCTCCACAGCCGGCGCCGCGCGAGCAAGTTCTGCGCGCTAGAGGCGGGCGAGGGCGAGGCGGTCGAGGTCGGGGGTCGCGGTGGGGCCCGGTGCGGGGGTGAACGTGAGCGTGACCGCGCCGGCCTCGTCGACGAGCACGTGCGCGGGGTCGACCGCGCCGTGGACCTCGCCCGTCTCGTGGAGGCGATCGAGGGCCTCGCGCAAGGTCGCGACCTGCTCCGGGTCGAGCTTCTGCGCGAGCGGCGCGCCGCGCGGGGCGGCGAGCCAGATCGCGCCGCCCGCGCGATCGACGCGGAGCACCGCCTGCAGCGCGGCGTGATCGGCGCGCGCGAAGGCGGAGGCGCGCGCGAGGGTGGGCGCGTCGAGATCGACGGAGACGACCTTGCGGCCGAGCCACTGGTCGACCTCGGTGCCGTGCTCGTCGGGCATCAAGCGCACGCCGGAGGGCCGCTCGCTCGGACGTTTCATCGCGCGCTGCGGCACCGCGATGCGCTCGATCGTCGTCGGCCAGCGGAGCGCCCCGAGCGCGCGCCGCGCCGCGAACGCGTCCTCCGGGCGCCGCGCCGGATCGTCGTCGACGAGCGCGAAGACCACCTCGTCGTGCCGCGCGTCGAGGTCGCGATGGATCCCGCTCGGCCGCACGCGCCCGGCGAGCCGCGACGAGGGCGGCGCCTCCTCGCCGCCGGTGAACGTCGAGAACGTCGAGGCCCCGCCCGCGAGCTCGGCCTCCGGCTTCTGCCCGGTGAGCATCTCCCAGAGGATCGCGCCGACGCCGAAGAGGTCGCTGCGCACGGTGGCGGGGCGGCCTTCGCGCTGCTCGGGGCTCATGTAGCCGAGCGTGCCGATCACGCCCGCGGTCGCGGTCGCGGAGAGGTCGGAGAGGTGCGCGACGCCGAAGTCGCCGAGGCGCGTCACGCCCGCTTCGTCGAAGAGCACGTTCGCCGGCTTGATGTCGCGATGGATGATGCCGAGCCGATGGGCCTCGCCGAGCGCGGACAGCACCGCTTGTGCGATCTCGACCGCGCGCGCGGGGGCGAGCGGCTCGCGCGCGAGCATGTCCTCGAGAGTGCCGCGGCTCATCCACTCGAGGACGAGGGCGGGTCCTTCCGGCACGTAGTCGTGGAGCGGCACGATGTTGGGGTGATCGAGCGCGCCGAGGACGCGCACCTCGCGCTCGAAGCGGGCGAGCGCATCGCGCCCCGCGCCGCGCGCGTCGTAGCCGGCGAACACCTTCACCGCGACCTTCGCGCCGCGCACGCCGTCGACGCACTCGATCACGCGTGCGTGCGGCGACGACGCGACCTCGCGCGCGATCTCGTAGCGGCCGAAGAGCCGCGCGCGCACCGCCGCGCCGCGTGTCTCGACGAGCGCGCCCTCGAGCGGACCGCCGAGCCGCGTGAGCTCCTCCTCTGCTTCCACGCGCGCCTGCGCGAGGCCGAGACGTTCGAGCGCCTCGAGCATGATCGTGAGGGCGGCGCGACGTTCGGGCGCGTCGGCGCGCACCTTCTGCAGCTGCCGCACGGCGGCGTCGGTCTTGCCGTAGCGATGGAGCAAGCTCCCGAGCGCGACGAGGAACGCGCCTTTCCCGGGGTCGCGCCGCACCTGCGCCTCGAGCACCTTCGACGCGCCGACGACGTCGCCCGCCGCCTCGAGCAGACGCGCGGCGTCGATCGCGCGCCCGGCCCGCTCGAACGCGCGCGCGGCCTCCGCGTCCTTGCCGATGCTCTCGAGGAGCCGGCCCGCCCACCCGTGATCGCCGCGCCGCTCGAGATGGAACGCGACGCGCTCGACGTTGGCGTCGTCGCCGGCGAGGTGCGGGAAGGCGATCTCGGCGAGATCCTCGGCCTTGCCTTCGAGCGCGAGCGGGAGCGCACGCGGCCAGTCTCCCGCCTCGACCGCGAGCGCGGCCGCGCGGCGGAAATCGCACGCGCGCTCGAACAACGTCGACGCGGTGCGCACGTCGCCGCGGCTCGCCGCGAGCTCGGCCGCCTCGCGGAGGCGCTGCTCGCGGACGAGGCGATCGACGTCGGCATCCATCACGGCGCCGTTTCTTCGTCGTCGTCTTCTTCTTGCGGCGTGGTCGTCACGTTGCCGTGCGCCGCGGACGCGAGCGCGCCGTCGACGTCGGTGCCGATCCCGAACGGGCTGACGCCGTGCTCGCCCCGCGCGAGCGCGCGCTGGTCGCTCTTCGCCGCGAGGTCGCCGAGGATCCCGCGCGTACGGTTTCGCTTGCCGGGTCCGCTGCTGTCGACCCAGAAGTAGGAGCGATCGCGGACGTCGAGGTGGACGAAGCCGCTGACGGGGTACGTCCCGACGCCGGTGAAGCCCTCTTCGCGCGCGAGCTTCGCGACCTCTTCGTCGGTCGTGCCCGGGAACACGCAGTCGATCGCGCGCCCGCTCCCGTGGTTCGAGCGGCTCGCGCCGCGCGGCGTGCGGTACGCGGAGATGACGCGCACCTCCGCCGTCTGGAAGTGCGTCGCGATGCGGTACACGAGATCGAGCACGTGCGGATCGATCGGATGCTCGTTGCCGCTCCGTGTATCGCGGAGGACGTGCGCGGCGCGATCGAGGTCCTCCGCCGAAAAGCCCCCGCGCTCGGAGTGGGCGGTCAACGTCACGCGATCGGTCGTGTTCAGCGCTTGCAGCACGAGCTGCGGGCGGCCGCTCTCGTCGACCGGCGCGGTCCTCCCCGGCGGCGGCGTGTGCCACGCGCGCGACGCGGGCACGGGGGCGGGCTTCTTCGCCGGCGCGGGCTTCTTCGTGGGCGCGGGCTTCTTCGCCGGCGTAGGTCCGCCGCCGCGAGCGGCGGGAGCGAGCAGCGCGACGAACGCGCACGCGAGGACCCACGCGTGCCGGCGCATCAGCGACGGAAGGTGATGACCTTCGCGACGTCGAACCGGACCTCGCCCGGATCGATGCCCTTCGCGCGGAAGCTCTCGCGGTGCAGGCGATGCACGGCGAGCTGGCCTTCGTCGACGCTGTTCAGGTGGCTCGCGGGGACGACGAGGTGCCCGGTGTCGGAGGCGACGCAGCGGAGCACGACGTGCGGGGCGGGGGAGAGGACGTCGGCGTAGACCACGTCGTGCGGGTCCGCCTCGGTCGCGTCCCACGCGACGTCGAGCGCGCCGTCGTCGCCGAACACGGCGCGCACGGCGGTGAGGTCCTTCGGCGCGTTCGCGCTGATCGTGAAGCCGTCGGGGAGGTCGGTGCCGCCCGACGTCTTGAAGGTGACCCTCGAGCCGGCGGCGAACGCGTCGGCCGAGCGAGCGGAGTAGAAGAACCCGGAGACCACGCCGGCGGGGTCCGGCATCGTCCGCGGCATCAGGAGTGTGTTCCTCGCGCCGTCGCTCGCCATGCTGACGGGCCCGACGTTGAGGAGCTCGACGGACTGCCCCGGATTGAGCGCGCTCGCCTCGGACGGGACGATGCACCCTCCCGCCGGCAGCTCGTCCGGGATGCCGGCGATGCGGAGCGCGGACTCGTCGACCGCGCCCTGCTTGACCCGCACGACGCGCGCGACGACGGCGTCCGTCCGCGCCGATTCGCCCGGCCCGGTGGTCCGGTCGACCTCGACGACGGCGGTCGCGGGCGTGCTCGACGGGCTCGTCGTCTCCGGTCCCGGGTCCGGCGGCGCGCTCACGGCGCAACCGACGAGGCTCGGCGCCGCGAGGGCACCGACGAGGGCGAGATGCAGGCGCATAAACACCTCTAGAGTAGACGCACGGGCAACTCTCGGCAACCCTCGATGTCGTGCATCTCCTCGTAACGGCGGCTTGGGCTCCCGAGCTCGAGCGGTTTCGCGAGCTTCTCGGGCTTCTCGGGGCGGAGCCGCGGCAGGATGTCGTGCTCGAGCCGATGGGCATCGGGCTCACCGACGCGGGTGTTGGATTGACGCGATGCATTATGGCGCGGCGGCCGACGCACGTGCTGGCGCTCGGGACGGCAGGGGCGTCGGCGAGGTCGGGGCTCGCGATCGGCGACGTCGTCGTCGGTCAGTCGGTGCGCCTGGTCGAGCCCGCGGTGGTGGAGGGGAGGGCGGCGCTGCCGTACGCGACGGAGGCGGCCTTCGACTCGGACATGGTCGACGCCGTGTTCTCCGCCGGCGCGCGTCCGTGCGCGATCGCGAACACGCTCGGCGTCACGACCGACGAGGCGCTCGCGGCGAAGCTCGCGGTCATCGCGCCGGTCGAGCACCTCGAGGCGTACGCCGTCGCGCGGGCGTGTCACGTGCTCGGGGTCCCGTCCACGATCGTCCTCGGGATCGCGAACTTCGTCGGCGCGAGGGGGCGCGACGAGTGGAAGGCGAACCACGTGGAGGCCTCCGCCAAGGCGGCGGAGGTCGCGTTCAAGGCGCTCGCCGCGCTCGGCGTCTGACTCGCGTCAGAACGACCACCACAGCGCGGTCGCCGGCGCGATCGTGATTCCGTGCACCGTCGCCGACGTCGCGTTGTAGCTGCCGTTCACGACCTGGTACGCGACGCTCGCCTCGAGCGCGACGTGCACGTGATGGAAGCCGGTCGCGATGCCGACGACGCCGCCGCCGTAGAAGCGGCTCGCTCGCAGATCGATCGGCGGCGTCCCGATCGTCACGCTCTTCGGCTCGCTCGTGAGCTCTTCGATCGCGATGCGCTCGAAGCCGCCGCGCGCGCCGAACCACGCTTTGTAGATCCCGCCTGCGCTCTCCCATCCCGCGAGGAGCGGCACGTCGAAGCCGTAGCCGCGCATCGCGCCGATCGCGACGTTCGGCAGCTCGGTCCCTTGCTGCCGCCCATACAGCGCGGCCGATCCGCCCGCGCCGGCGGAGAAGGTCCACGGTCCGTCGCCGAAGGCGCGACGGACGTCGACGCGGACCGCGCGCCCCGTGTACGCGAGGCCCGCCTCGTAGCGGGCGCCGATCCCGACGCGCGCTCCGGCGTACGGCGCGAGGCCCGGCGCGATCGCCGCGGCGACGAGCGCGCCCTTCGCGTAGTCGGGGTTCGAGCCCGGCGCGCCCGGCGTGCTCGGATCGGCCGCCGCGATCGCGCGGGCCTGCGCGAGGTCGTTCGCGAGCGAGCCGGGGACGATGTTCGCGGAGAGCCCGCCGGCGGCGCGCACGTCGCCCGTGCTCAGCGTCCGCGCGGGATGGAGGAGCGGCGAGCCTCCGCCGCAACCGGCGGAGAGGCACGCGAGCGAGAGCGCGAAGAGGCGAAGCCGCATGCGGTCGCGGCCGCGCGGGTTACTTGCGGAACCGCGAGGGGTAGTTGTTGCTGTCGGCGCGCCCCTTGAGCTCGGTGTCGTCCGGGTGGAGCTCCAGCGCGCGCGCGATGAGCGCCGGCTCGTCTTCGGCGTGGTTCGGATCCGGGAGGCAACACTCGACCGGGCACACCGCCTGACACGCCTCGTGATCGTAGAAACCCACACACTCGGTGCAGAGCTCCGGGTCGATGACGTAAATCTCGTCGCCCTCGCTGATGGCCTCGTTCGGGCACTCGGGCTCGCAAGCGCCGCAGTTGATGCAGTCTGCGGTGATATGGGTCGCCATGAGCGTGCTTCTTTAGGGTTCGAGCCGCTTGAAGTCAAACGGCAAACAGGTCTAAAGATTCCGCCGCTTGCTTGTTTTTAGGCGCATTTGGCTCGCGGTCTTCGCGTGCGTCGGGGCCCTCGTCGCGGCCGGGGGCGCGTGTACGCCCGAGATCGGCGACAAGTGCATCGTCTCCACCGACTGCTCGGTGCAGGGCGATCGCCTCTGCGACACGTCCCAGCCCGGCGGTTACTGCACGCAGCTCAACTGTCGCGGCAACGACTGCTTCAACGAGGCCGCGTGTGTGCTCTTCGGCAGCGCGGTCGCGGGCTGCTCGTACGACGATCGCGCCGGGCAGTACGGCTCACGCGTCGCGCGCTCCTTCTGCATGAAGACCTGCGAGTCGGACGCGGACTGCCGCGGCGGGTACCTCTGCGCCGACCCGCGGACGTATCCCTGGAACGCGATCATCCTCGACGGCAACCAGGACCGTCGCGGCTGCCTCCCGGTCCCGCGCGAGGACCTCGACGGCGGCCGGAGCGTCGAGCCCGCCAGTCTCCCGGAGGTCTGCGGTCCGGCTCCCGCCGACGCGGCCGCGCCGATCGAGGCGTCCGCGCCGGCGATCGTCGAGGCGGGGAGCATCACGTTGCCGCCGCTCTTCGACCCGGCTGACGGCGGCTGAGCCGATGCCGGCGCGGCTCGTCAGGGTCGCCCTCGGTCGCGCCGCCGAGGCGCTCGCGGTCATCGTCGTCCTCGCGACGCTCGTCTTCCTCGCGCTGCGCCTCCTCCCGGGCGATCCGGCCGCGCTCGTCCTCGGCGACGAGTCGAGCGCGGCCGAGCGCGCCGCGCTCCGCGCGAAGCTCCACCTCGACGAGCCGATGTGGATGCAATATGCACGCTTCTTGCGCGGTCTCCTCACCCTCGATCTCGGCGAGTCGATCCGCCGTCCGGGCTCGAGCGCGGCCCTCCGCGTGCTCGACGCGGCGGGCCCTACGGCCTCTCTCGCCGGGCTCGCGGTGCTGCTCGGCGCGGTGCTCGGGATCTCCGCCGCGGTCCTCGGCGCGGGCCCCTGGCTCGGGCTCCGCCGCCGCTGGATCGATCGCGCCGCCACCGCGCTCGCGGCGACGCCGCTCCTCGCGTTCGCGCCGGTCCTCACGTTCGCGCTCGCCGCTCGCCTCCGCGTCGTGCCGCTGCCGGGCGATCCCGACGCCGGCGTCGCGGGCCTCTTCTTCGCGAGCGCGCTCCTCGCGTTGCCGCTCGCGGCCCACGTCGCCCGCGTCTCGCGCGCCTCGCTCGACGACCTCGGCCGCGCGCAGTTCCTCGTCGCCGCACGAGGGAAGGGCGCGAGCTGGGCGCGCATGCTCTGGCTCCACGCGCTGCCGGCGGCGATCGGTCCGATCGTCACCGTGCTCGGCACGCAGCTCGGCGCGCTCCTCGGCGGCGCGGTCGTCCTCGAGCGGCTCTTCGAGCGGCGCGGCCTCGGCACCCTCATCCTCGAGGCGTACGCGTCGCGCGATCTCCCGGTGCTGGAGGCGGCGGTCATCCTCTCCGGCGCGCTCTTCATCGCGGCGCAGCAGCTCGCCGCCGCCGCCCACGCCCTCGTCGATCCGCGAGCGCGCGCATGAGCCGCGCCCTCCGCGCGGCCCCGCTCTTCGGCGTCCTCGCCGTCGCCGCCGTCGTCGTGCTCGGCGCGCGCTCGCCGGTCCACCTCGAGCCGGAGCTCTCGTGGGCGGCGCCGTCGTGGGAGCGGCCGCTCGGATCGGGCGAGGGCGGGGTGGACCTCCTCGCGCTCGTCGCGCACGCGAGCCTGCGCGCGGTCGTCCTCGCGGTGGCGGTCGCGCTCGCCGGTTTCCTCGTCGGGTGCCCGCTCGGCGCGTCCGCCGCCGTCGCGCGCGGCCGCCTCGAGCGCGCCGTCACGCGCGCGTGCGACCTCGTCCAGGCGTTCCCGACCTTCCTCCTCGCCCTCGTCGTCCTCTCCGCGGTGCGGGCGCCGTCGCGCGTCCATCTCGGCGCCGTCTTCGTCCTCACGGCGTGGGCGCCGTTCACGCGCCTCGCGCTCGCGCAGACGCGGGTGCTTCGCGAGCAGGCCTTCGTCGAGGCGGCGCGCGCGCTGGGCGTCACGCCGGCGCGGGTCATCGCGCGCCACCTCGTCCCGAACCTGCTCGGCGTCGTCGCGGTCCAGCTCGGCGGGACCGCGGCCGCGGTCGTGGTGAGCGAGGCGGCGCTGTCGTTCGTCGGCTTCGGTGCGCGCGACGGCGTCTCGCTCGGCGTCGTCCTCGATCAAGGCGTCTCGGCCATGCTCCGCGCCCCGCACGTCCTCCTCGTCGGCGCGGCGGCGGTCTTCGTCACGAGCGTGAGCCTGATGGCGGCGGGGCGCGTCTTCGATCCGGCCTTTGCGGTGGCGCGCCGGCAGCACTAAGGAAGGGCGATGCTCGGTCCGCCGCTCCTCCCCCGGAATCTCGAGGCGAGCGTGCGCGACCTCGACTCGAAGAAGCCCGAGACGCGCGCCGCGGCGATCGAGGACCTCGTCCGTCACGCGCGCGGCGACGAGAGCGTGCGCGCCCGCGCCGTGCCGCTCGTCTCGAAGCGCCTCGAGGACGAGCAACCCATGGTCCGCGCCGCCGCCGCCGTCGCGCTCGGCGATCTCGACGCGACCGAGTCGGTGACGTCGCTCCTCCTCGTCATGGAGGACGACTCGCCCCACGTCCGGCAGATGGCGATCAACGCGCTCGGCGAGATCGCCGACGCCCGCGCGCTCCCGCGTCTTCGCCGCGCGCTCAAGGACGCGCGACCGGAGGTCCGTTATCAGTCGGTCATCGCGTTCGCGCGGGTGGGCGACGAGTCGGGCGCGAAGTCCGAGGTCGACGACGCGATCTTCGAGGCGAGCGGCGACACCGACGTCGCGATCGCGCACATCGCGCTCCGCGTCGCGGAGGAGCGCCTCGACGCGGGCAACCGTCCGGAGGACCGCCTCCTCACGCGCGCGCGCGGCCTCGCCGACGCGGCGGAGTCGTCGCCGCAAGTGGCCCTCGTCGCCGCGATCCTCCTCGCGAAGGCGGGCGACGAGCGCGGTCACGCCCTCGTCGCGCGCGCGGTGCGCGGCGACAAGATCGGCGGGCGCGCGGCGGAGAAGGAGGACGAGCGCGCCGCGGTGGAGCTCGCCGGCGAGCTCGGCATGGAGGACCTCGTCGGCCACCTCGAACGCCGCACCTGGGGCGCGCTCCGCTTCGTCCGCGACACGTGCCCCTTCCACGCGCGCATCGCGCTCGCGCGGATGGGGCACGACCGCGCGACGAAGGAGATCCTCGCCGATCTCGACTCGTCGAAGCGCGAGGTCGTCGAGGGCGCGGTCGTCTCCGCCGGCCGCGCGCGCCTCGCGGCCGCGAAGTCGAAGATCGAGCGTCTCACCGCGGCGATCGCCGACCCGGAGCTCGTGCGCGAAGCGCTCGAGAAGCTCGCGTGATCGCGCTCCCGCCCGAGCTCCTCGGCCTTCGCGGCGGCGCGGTCGAGAGCTGGTTCTCGAAGGCGAACGCGCCCGACGGCACGCGCGCGCTCTGGACGCGCTGCACGGTGTTCGCGCGGAAGGACCTCCCGCCCGTCGCGGAGGCGTGGGCGATCGCGTTCGATCGTCATCGCGGCCACGTCGCGGTCAAATCCACCGTCCCCTTCGAGTCCGCGCGCTTCGCGACGGACGCGGTCGACGCGGAGGTCGACGGCTGCACCGTCCGCGCCGCGGGTACGCGCGGCGCCCTCGCGAGCGGCCGCGGCGCGCTCACCTGGGACCTCGCGTTCGGTCCCGCGCTCGTGGACCCCATCGTCCACCTCCCCGCGCTATGGATGTATCGCGACGCGGTCCCGCCGTTCTCGAAGCTCGTCACGCCGGTCGCCGACGCGCGCGCTCGCGGCGAGGTCGTGGTCGATCGCGGCGGCGGCGATCGTGACGTCTGGGCGGTCGACGAGTGGCCGGTGATGGTCGGTCACAACTGGGGTCGCGGGAACGCCGAGCTCTACGCGTGGACGCACTGCAACGCGTGGGAGATCGACAAACAGCCGGCGCCCGGCCTCGTCCTCGAGGCGTTCAGCGCGCGCGTGCGCGTCGGTCCGCTCCTCTCGCCGATGGCGACGGCGGCGTTCCTGCGCTGGCGCGGCAAGAGCTGGGACCTCTCTTCTCCGCGCGCGCTCTCGAAGAACCGCGGGACGATCTCGCTCCGCCGCTGGGAGCTCACGACGACGGAGGAGCTCGAGCTCGCCTGCGACGTCGCGGCCGAGACCGACGACGTGGTCGGCCTTCACTACGCGAACCCGAACGGCTCGATGACCTACTGCCTCAACACGAAGCTCGCGCGCGCTCGCCTCGACGTTCGTTTCCCCGACGGCGAGGCGCTCACGGCGACGTCCCGCGCCGCGGCGCTCGAGATCGGGACGCTCGACGCCGCTCACGGCGTGCGCATGGTCCTCTGACGACGTCCGACCACGTCTCGGCACACGCATTGCACCTGCGCGCCGCAACGAGAGATCCGCGTTAGGAAGCTAACGGGCGCAAACTCGTTGACGATTTTGGCGCCCACATGTAGCATGCGCGACCGCTCTGCGATTGGTTTTGGAGGCGACGAAGATGACCAGGAAGTTGTTCGCTCTCGCGAGTATCACCGCCCTCACGGGCGCCGTCGCCACGGCCGGCGCGGCCGGCTGCTCTTCGACCGAGGTCGTCACGATCGCCGCTGAAGGCGGCGCGGGCCCGACGGGAGACGGGGGCAAGAAGAACCCGGGCAGCGTCACGCCGATCGGCGACGACGATGACGACGAGCAGACGAAGACGTGCCTCAACGAGGAGCCGATCGACCAGACGGGGTTCCCCTACGTCAAGTCGAAGCAGGCGGCCGCGAAGGGCACGTGCACGGCGAAGGAGCTCACGGACCTCGGCGCCTACTACAAGGCGCACGTCCAGGACGACGACTTCACCGCGACGACGTGGGCGAGCTCCGTCAGCGAGTCGTGCGCGGAGTGCATCTTCACGACGACGAGTGAGGAGCAGCCGGCGGAGGAGTGGGGCCCGATCCTCATCACGGACGACGCGGTCTCGGACATCAACCGGGGCGGCTGCATCGAGGTCGTCAGCGGCAAGGAGGAGTGCGGTCGCTCCTACCAGCAGTACCAGACCTGCCTCCTTCAGGCCTGCCTCAAGGACTGCAAGACCCAGGCGGACTTCACCGCCTGCCGCGGCGATCAGAAGGTGCTCACGACCGCGTGCGCGGACGCGGCGGAGGCGGTCAAGACCGCGTGCGGCGCGAGCATCACGTCGTACGAGTCCTCGTGCAAGGGGACGACGTACACGTTCGAGGGCCCGATCAAGGTGCTCTGCATCAACGGCCCGAAGAACCCGCCCGACGCAGGAGCTCCGAAGGACGCGGGCGAAGACGCAGGCGAAGACGCGGGCCGAGAGCCCTGAGATCGTTCACGCTCGTCGCTGCTCTTCTGTTCGCCGACGGCTGCAGCTCGTGCGGCGAGCAGAAGAACGAGCCACCGGCGGCGCCTCCCGAGCCACCGATCGTCGCACGTCGCAGGCTGAAGGACGGCGGTCTCTCCGAACCCAAGATCATCGACTATGCCGAAGGGCGCGGACCGAAAGCGTGGGACTCAGGCCCGGACGATCCGGCACCGCCCTGAGCGCCTCGTCGCCGTCGCGGCGCTGACGCTGCTCTCCGCCTGCGGCAGCTGCGCGAACGATCGCAACGCGGACGATCGCGCGCGCGCGCGCGCCGGTGAGGACGGCGGTCGCGCGCGGTACTTCCGTCGCGACGACGTCGGGCCGGACTCGGGCGACGGCCTGGCCCTCCGGCGGCGTCCGTGGTTCCGCCTCGACGGCGGCGTGCTGGACGCCGTCGCGCCCGCGCCGTCGATCGAGTAGCGTCCGCGCCGATGGTGGACATCGCGGAGCCGCACGCAGGCATCGACGCGTCCGATCCGGACGTGGCGCTCTTCACGGTCCTCCGCGAAGACGGCACCGCCGATCCCGCGCGCGACCCGAAGATCCCGACGAGCGTCCTCCTCGACGGCTATCGCCACATGCGTCGCCTGCGCCTGCTCGACGCGCGCATGATCCTCATGCAGCGCCAGGGACGCGTCGGCTTCTACGGCGCTTGCACCGGCCAGGAGGCGGTCCCGATCGCGACGGGCCTCGTCTGCACCGAGGACGACTGGGTGTTCCCGGCGCTCCGCGAGCAGAGCGTGATGCTCGTGCGCGGATTCCCGCTCGATCAGTTCGTCGCGCAGGTCTTCGGCAACAGCGGCGACGTGCTGAAGGGCCGTCAGATGCCGAGCCATCCGTCCGGCAAGCAGGTGCATCAGGTGAGCTGGTCGTCCTGCATCGGCCCGCAGATCCCGCAGTCCGTCGGCGCGGCGTGGGCGATGAAGCAAGCGAAGAAGCGCGGCGTGGCCTTCGGCTTCAGCGGCGACGGCGCGACGAGCCAGCCCGATTTCCACGCCGCGCTGACGTTCGCGGCGAAGCTACGGACGCCCTCGGTCATCGTCGTGCAGAACAACCACTGGTCGATCAGCGTCCCGACCGAGAAGCAGACGGCGTCGAAGACGATCGCGGTGAAGGCGCGCGCGTACGGCATGCCGGGCGTGCGCGTGGACGGCAACGACCTGCTCGCGGTCTACGCCGTGGTCCGCGAGGCGGCGGAGCGCGCGCGCACCGGCGGCGGCCCGACCCTCATCGAAGCCCTCACGTACCGCATCGGCGCGCACTCCACGAGCGACGATCCGACGCGCTACCGCACCGACGCCGAGGTCGAGAGCTGGAAGCGCAAGGACCCGGTCGATCGTCTCGCGAAGCATCTGCGCGCGCTCGGCGCCATCGACGACGCCTCGGAGAGGGCCCTCGACGAGGAGCTCACCGCCGAAATCGCGGCGTGCATCACGCGGGTCGAGAACCTGCCGCCGCCGCCGCGCGCGTCGCTGTTCGACGACGTCTACGCCGAACCCACCTGGAACCTGCGGGAGCAGCGCGATCTATTGATGAAGCTTCCGCCCGCCCCCACTCATTAGTAAGAGGCCCGTTATGGCGAACCGTACCTGCGATGTGGTTGTGATTGGCGGCGGCCCCGGCGGTTATCCGTGTGCGATCCGCCTCGGCCAGCTGAAGCAGAAGGTCATCTGCGTCGAGAAGGAGGAGGTCGGAGGCGTCTGCCTCAACTGGGGCTGCGTCCCGTCGAAGGCCCTCATCTCCGCGGCGCACACCTACGAGAAGGTGAAGGACCACGGCCCGCAGATGGGCATCACGACGCAGAACGTGAACGTCGACGTCGTGAAGATGCAGGAGTGGAAGGGCGGCATCGTCAAGAAGCTGACCGGCGGCGTGCGTGGCCTCTTCAAGGGCAACGGCGTCGAGCTCGTGATGGGCACAGCGCGCGTGACGGGCCCCCGCACGGTGGAGGTCAAGACGGCGGAGGGCGCGACGGAGACGATCGAGGCGACGAAGGCCGTCGTCATCGCGACGGGCTCCTCCACGATCGAGATCCCCACCTTCAAGTTCGACGGCAAGCAGGTCATCGGCGCGAAGGAGGCCGTCTCGTTGAAGGAGGTCCCGAAGCGCCTGCTCGTCATCGGCGGCGGCGTCATCGGCCTCGAGCTCGGCTCGGTCTACCAGAAGTTCGGGAGCGAGCTCACGGTGGTCGAGGCGACCGCGGGCCTTCTGCCGGGCGTCGATCCCGAGTGCACGGCCGTCGTCGAGAAGAAGCTCGTCAAGCACGGCGCGAAGATCCTCAAGAACGCGAAGGCCGCGGGCTACGAGAAGGCAGCGGACGGCTCCTTGCACGTGAAGGTCGACCTAGGCGGCGGCAAGTTCGACACGCTGGTCGCGGACGTGGTCCTCGTCGCGGTCGGCATGCGCCCCAACGGCGGCGGCCTGGGCCTCGAGGAGATCGGAGTGAAGGTGGAGCGCGGCTTCGTCCCGACGGACCATCTCGGCCAGACGAACGTACCGGGCGTCTACGCGATCGGCGACGTCAGCGGCCACCCGATGCTCGCGCACAAGGCGACGAAGGAAGGCGAGGTCGTGGCGGAGGTCATCGCAGGCCACAAGGCGGCGAAGGACTGGGTCGCGATCCCGGCGGCGATCTTCACCGACCCCGAGATCGCGATCGCGGGCCTCTCGGAGGCGCAGGCGAAGGAGAAGGGCATCGAGGTCCGCGTCGGCAAGTTCCCGTTCGCGGCCCTGGGCCGCGCGATGGCGGTGATGGAGACCGACGGCTTCTTCAAGGTCGTCGCCAACAAGAAGACGAACGAGGTGCTCGGCATCCACATCGTCGGCGCCGAAGCGAGCGACCTGATCAGCGAGGGCGCCCTCGCCCTCGAAATGCACGCCTTCCTCGAGGACATCGGCCTCACCATCCACCCGCACCCAACCCTAGGCGAGGGCATGATGGAAGCCGCCATGAACGGCCTAGGCCACGCCATCCACATCCTCAACCGCAACACCTGACCCAAGGCCACCAGACACTTCTGGGGCAGGGTGCCACCCCTTCCCCTGGCCCGTGCCGGCCAATTTCTGGCCCGTGCCACCCCCGCCGCCCCCGGGCGGCGGGAGGGTATCGTATGGATCCAGACGATTACCGCTCCCCGCGCGGAGGGCTGCTGGCGGCATGCGGCGTGCTTTCGCGGGGGGGATGAACGCGCTCGTGTTTCAGTTGAAGCGTGCGCACCGGGCTTCGGTGCGGGCTTGTCGGTTCTTGATTCGAGTCGTGCCCGATATGACGCCGGCGCGGTTCGATATTCTTCTCGTGGTTCGTCATGCGGCGCTCAAGCGCGGGGAGCGGGGGCTGAATTTCTGCTTCATGGAGCAGCGCAAGCTCGCGCAGGAGCTGGGGCTCCACAAGGCGACCGTCTCCGAGGCGCTCCATCGGCTCGAGGAGCTCGGGTGGGTCGAGCGCGGGCCCGACTACGAGGACCGTCGCATGAAGCTCGTTCAGCTCACCGCCCTCGGGCTCGAGCGGCTATGGAAGGCCTGCAAGCTCCTGTTTCGCCAGCAGCTCCTCAAGCGACCGATCGACGCGCTCGTTCGTCAGCTCGCGCCGCTCCTTCCATTCAAGGAAGCCGTCGAGAAGGTCTGGGAGACGGTGAATGCCATGGCCCGCTACTTCGGCGATACGTCCACCTTCTGCGGGTACGACGAGCAGAACGCGTACACGTTCGACGAGTCGCCCAAGTGGCTCAACATCGAGCAGGCGATCGAGTACGGGCGACAGCGGCAGCTGCGCGACAAGGATCTCGCGTGGTGCATCGCCGTCGACGACGGGCGGTTCGTCTACGACCTGCAACGCCTCGCCGCGAGCGGGGGGTTAGCGGCTAGCGGCGGCCCTTGAAGCCCATCATGTTCTGAACGACCGCTTCGCTCTCCTCCGCGATCTCGGCGCTTTCGCGCGCGCGGTCCGCGCAGTCTTCGCAGAGCTTCTTCGACTTGCCGTCGACCTTGACGGACACGAGCTTGTCGGCCTCTTCGTCGCACCCTTTGCACGTCGGCATGATCCATCCTTATCATGGGGAGCCATGGGCATCTTCGATCGGATGGGGAAGGTCATTTCGAGCAATCTCAACTCGATGCTCGACAAGGCCGAGGACGACAAGAAGCTCCTCGAGCTCAACCTCGAAGAAATGGCCGAACAGCTCAAGGCTGGACGGCAGGACGTCATCGCCGCCGTCGCCGCCGAGAAGCAGCTGCGCAAGAAGTCCGACGACCTGAAGGCCGAGGTCGAAAAATGGGAGAAGCGCGCCGAGCTCGCGCTCAAGAGCGAGGACGAGACGCTCGCGCGTGAGGCGCTCCGGCAAAAGAAGCGCGCCGAGGGTGAGGTCGAGACGGTCGAGA
Source organism: Labilithrix sp. (assembly GCA_019637155.1). Taxonomy (NCBI): domain Bacteria; kingdom Pseudomonadati; phylum Myxococcota; order Polyangiales; family Labilitrichaceae; genus Labilithrix; species Labilithrix sp. The sequence goes on from JAHBWE010000005.1 coordinate 186,605, forward strand.
AGGCCCGCATCGAGCAGCGCGACACGGCCCTGAAGATGAAAGAAGAGCTCGAGCGCATGGAGCAGAAGCTCGATGAGCTCAAGATGCGCAAAGGGACCATCGCCGCTCGCGCGAGCCAGGCGCGGTCCGGGTCGACCGAGCTCGGGGCGCGCGGGAGCCAGTCGAGCGCGTTCGACAACTTCCGGAAGATGGAAGAAAAGATCGAGGGGCGCGAGCAGGAAGGGCTCGCGATGCGCGAGGTCGAAGACGCCCTCGGCACGAACGACAAGCGTGACCTCGAAGACAAGTTCCGCGACCTCGAGCGCGGTCTCTCCGGCGGCGGATCTTCGAAGAAGGACGACGCGATCGAGGACGAGCTCGCCGCGCTGAAGAAGCGAATCCGCGTCTGACGAACGGACGAGAGCGACGTGGACGGCCGCCTCATCGTCAGCTTTCGCGCGGTGGGAGGTCCCGGGAGGCCCTTCCTCGAACGAGCGCGCTCGCTCATCGCGCGTTACTCGGAGCTCGGCGGCGTTCACGTCGGCTTCGACGTCATGAAGATCACGTTCGCGTTCGACGCCGCGAACTTCGCCTCGATCCTCGAGGCCTCGATCGCGGGCGGAGAAGAGAACCAAGGCGAAGAGCCGCTCTGGGCGGTCGGAATGGCGCAGGGCGACATCCGTCCGGTGAAGGACCAGGGCTCCGACCTCATGTCGAGCGGCGTCCTCTGGTGGGGGCCGCCCATCGTCGCCGCTTCGGCGCTCTCGCAGCTCGCGCGCCCGGGCGAGATCCTCGTCGCGCAGACGATCCCGGCCCTCCGCAGCGGCGAGCTCGTCACGTCGGGCCTCCGCATCGCGCGCGAAGGGACGCTGCGCGTGCGCGGGAGGCGCGTCGACCGCCGGCAGCCGTGGAGGCGATCGGCGGCCGAGAACCTCGCGCGGATGCGGGAGCCGCGGCTCGTCGGCGCGCACTTGCCGAACGTGCCGCTCGTGCCGGGGCAGGTCTCGGTGCTGCGCGCGGACCCGGGGGCGGGCGGGACGCGACTGCTCTACGAGCTCGCGGTGAAGGCGCCGCGCGCGCTCGTCATCTCGCCGACCGGATCGGGGTTCGAGCCGCTCGGCGCGCTGCGGCGCGCGTTCGTGCGCTCGATCGGCGGGACGATTCACCCGCTCCTCCTCGAGCTCGCCCAGCCGCTCGACGATCTGCTCAAGGGGAGGGGGACGTCGGCCGTCCTCGCGGCGAAGCTCCTCGCCGCGTTCCTGTGGCCGAAGCAGTCCGGGACCAGCAGCGCGCTCATCATCGACGACGCGAAGGCGGTGGACCCGGCGACGCTCGAGGCGTGCGTCCGCGCCGTGAAGACGGTGCCCACCTTCGGGATCATCGCGCGCCTCGACGCGACGAGCGGCCTCCCGTCGGTCCTCGCCGCGCTGCCGAAGGCCTCGGAGCACGAGATCCCCGCGCTCTCGCGCGAGGGCGCGGAGGACATCGCCGTCGGGGCGTCCGGCGGCGCGCTCGATCCGCTCGCGCGCGGACGCTGGGCGCGCCTCGGCGGCGGGAACGCGCTCGCGATCGTGGAGGGCATCACCCTCGGCATCGCGAGCGGCGACCTCACCTGGCAAGGAGAGCGCGCGACGCCGCGATCGCGCGCGGCCGGACGCGGGAAGGTGCTCAGCGCCGCGAAGTGGATCCGCCGCCGCGCGAACGCGGAGAGCACTCCGGCGCGAGCGCTCCTTTCCGTCATCGCGGTGCTCGGCGGCGACGCCAAGGCGACGATGCTCGTGAAGATCCTCGAGCGCGCGAACATCCGCATCGACGTCGCGGCGACGCTCCAGGCGCTCGAGAAGAGCCGCTGGATCGCGATCCGCGAGACACGCATCCCGAACGAGCGCGGCGAGATGCGCGCGGAGACGTGGGTCTCGTTCCCGGCGCGCACGCATCACAAGGCGCTCTTCAACACGCTCGAGGACGACGCGCGCAAGAAGCTCCACCTCGCGATCGCGCGCGTCATCGAGGAAGAGCAAGGCGCGTTCGGGCGCGTGGAGGCGGCGTGGCACGCTGCGCAGGGCGGAGAGACGACACGCGCGGCGCAGATGCTCGTCGAAGGGGCGGCCGCGACGTCGGACGCTCACTTCGAGGCGAGCACCACCCAGCTGATCGCGTTCGCGCGCCGCGTCGATCCCGCGTGCGAGCCGCAGGCGGTGGAGATCCTCTCGCGCGCGGTGGAGCGCGCATCGGCGCCGCCGCCGCCGGTCGTGGTGTCGGCGCCGCCGCCGACCGTTCCGCAGTCCGACGCGCCGCCGTTCTTCAGCGCGCCGTTCCCGTCGACCGAGCACGCCTCGATCCCCGTGCCGAGGTCGGCGTCGATGCAGCCGGCGCCTTCGCAGCAACCGCCCACCGCCGCGCGCATCGCCGCGATCGCGTCGGTGCCGCCGATGCCGCACACTCGCGGGACGGCTTCGCCGCGGCCGGTCAGCATCCCGCCGACCTCGCGCGCGCCGCTCGATCTGCTGTCGGAGCTCGCGCCGGCGCCGCCCGAGGGCGCTCCCGCCGAGGACGAGCCCGACTCGCTGATCGAGCACGCTCGCATCGTCGCGCCGAAGCCCAAGGTCGCGGAGACGGAGCCGCCGACGATGAGCGACGAGCCGCGCACGGCGTCGGGGATCCCGCCGAACGCGACGGGCTCCGTGCCCCCGTCGTCGCAGTCGAGCGGGTCCCAGGTCGCCGCGCGCATCGGCGAGCTCGCGAAGGAGGCGCTCCTCGCCGCCGACAACGCGGCGCTCGAGCGCTGGGTCGACGGCCTCCGGGCGTCGGGGGAGAGCCCCGCGTTCGCGGAGCGCCTCGGGGCGATGGCGCGGCTCGGCCGCGGCGACATCGGGGACGCGCTCCGCGTGCTCCGCCGCACGCGCCAGGAGCTCGATCCGAACGACCATCGGCGCCGCTGCCAGACCTCGCTCGCGCTCGGCGTCGCGCTGAGCGTCGCGCACCGCCCCGACGAAGCGCTGCTAGAGAGCCTCGACGCGCTCGCGCGCGCGCGCCAGATCGGCGACGAGCGCGGCGCGAAGGCGTGCCTCGCGTTCCTCGCGAAGCTCTACTCGTCGACCGGACGCGACGCCGACGGCGAGCGTCTCCGCCAGCGCTCGCTCTAAGTCGGCGGCCGCTCGTCCCACGCCTCACGGAGGATCTCGGCGACCGCCTCGTAGAGCGCCTCCGGGATCTCGTCGCCGGGCTGGAGCTCGACGAGCGCGCGCGCGAGCGGGACGTCGCGGAGGACGGGGACGCCGTAGTGATGCGCGGCCTCGACGATGCGGCGCGCGAGATCGCCGTGGCCGGTCGCGACGACGACCGGCGCGTCGTCCTCGTTTCCGTCGTACTTCAAGGCGCAGGCGAGGTGGGTGGGGTTCACGACGACGACACTTGCATTCTTCACGTTTCCGACGGTGGCCGACGCGAGCATCTCGTGATGCGCGCGCTCGCGGGCGGCCTTCTGCTCGGGGTCGCCCTCGCTCTCCTTGTGCTCCCGCTTCACCTCGTCCTTCGACATCATGAGGCGCTTGCGCCAGGCGCGGCGCGTGACGACGACGTCGAGGACGGCGAGGAACAGACCGGCCACCGCGGCGCGCTTCGCGACGTCCATCGCGATCTCGCGCGCGACGACGATCGCGCTGTCGACGCGGCCTACCGTGTGCGCGATCGAGGCGGCGTGCGCGCGGAGCGCGGTGTACGCGAAGTAGCCCACCGCGAGCGCGAGGAGCGCGGCGCGCGCGACGTTGACGAGGCGCTGCGACGAGAAGAGCTGCTTGAACCCTTCGACCGGGTTCAGCTTGCCGAGGTCGGGCGCGAGCTTCTTCGTCGCGATCACGCCGCCGGTCTGGACGAGCGACGTCACCGCGCCGGTCACCGCCGCGACGCCGAGGATGGGCGCCGACATCATGAGCACGCCGCCGGCGAGGCTCATCGTGTCGAGGTGCGCGCTCGGCGTCAGGGCCGCCGCCTGTCCGATCGCGGCGCGGAGATCGTCGCCGGATCGCGCCGCCAGCGCCGCCGCGGCGGCAGGAGCGATCGCGATCGCGCAGAGGAACGCGACCGACTGGCTCGCGAAGGTGCTGAGCGGGCTGTTGCCCTCCTCCTGCGCCTTCCGGATCCGCTTAGGCGTCGGCTCTTCGGTCTTGTCGCTCACGCACGCCCATTATCGACCCGGGCGCCGAGAGGTTGCGCGCTCTTTAGCGACCTTCTTCGACGCAACGACCTTCTTCGACGAGGCGGTCTTCTTCGTTGCAGAGGCCTTCGTCTTCTTCTTTGCGGCCGCCGCCTTCGGACGTGGTGCGGAGGACGGACGCGGGGAAGGGGTGTCCCAGTCTTCGACGCCGTGGCCGGTGACGAGGCGGTAGAGCGCGATCGAGAGCTCGCGGACGCCCTCGCCGGTGGCGGCGGAGACGAGGCGGAGATCGATCTTTCGCTTCGCGAAGCGCTTCTTGACGAGGTCGTACGCCTCGCGCACCTCCGGGAGGTCCGCCTTCGAGAGCGCGACGACCTGCGGCCGCTTCGCGAGCTCCGGATCGAAGCGGGCGAGCTCCTTCATCAGGGCGTCGTAGTCGGCGAGCGGGTCGCGCCCCTCGCCGAAGTCGAGCGTCACGAGGTGAAGCAGCGCGCGCGTCCGCTCGACGTGCTTGAGGAACCGATGCCCGAGGCCCGCGCCCTCGGCCGCGCCGGGGATGAGGCCGGGGATGTCGGCGACGACCATCGAGGCCTCGTCGCCGATGCGGACGACGCCGAGGTGCGGCGTGAGCGTCGTGAACGGGTAGTCCGCGACCTTGGGCTGCGCGCGCGACACCGCGCGGATGAACGTGCTCTTGCCGACGTTCGGGAAGCCGAGGAGGCCCACGTCGGCCATGACCTTCAGCTCGAGGCGGAGCTTCCGCTCCTCGCCCGCTTCGCCCGGCTCCGCGCGGCGGGGGGCGCGATCGTACGGCGTCGCGAAGTGGATGTTCCCGCGGCCGCCGCGACCGCCCTTCGCGACGACGACGCGCGCGTTCGGCTCGTGGATGTCGAAGAGGAGCGCCCCGGTCTCGCGATCGTAGACCTGCGTGCCGAGCGGGACGCGCACGACGTAGTCCTCGCCGCCGCGGCCGTACATGTCCTTGCCGTGACCTTGCTCGCCGTTCGGCGCCCGGATCGCGCGCGCGTAGGTGAGATCGAGCAGCGTCGAGAGCCCCTCGTCCGCGACGAAGACGACGTCGGCGCCGCGCCCGCCGTCGCCGCCGGAGGGCCCCCCGAAGGGGACGAACTTCTCGCGCCGGAACGCGATCGCGCCGTTGCCGCCCTTGCCCGCAATGACGTCTACTTCGCAAGAGTCGACGAACTTCACGCGATCGAGATACTACGGAACGACGAAGACCGGCGATGAAGATCCATCATCTGAACCTCTGCACGATGTGTCCCTTCGGCGGGCGCTTCGTCTCCGGCGGGCAGGGCGGCATGCTCTCCCACGGAGAGCTCATCATCCACTCCCTCCTCGTCGAGACGCCGAACGACGGGCTCGTCCTCGTCGACACCGGCATGGGCCTCGACGACGTGCGAAGGCCGATCCGCCGGCTCGGCCTCGGCTTCGTGCAGCTCGCGCGGCCGCAGCTCCGCGAAGAGCACACCGCCGCGCGGCAAGTCGAGCGGCTCGGCTTCAAGCGGAGCGACGTCCGTCACATCGTGTGCACGCACCTCGACGTCGATCACGCCGGCGGCCTCCCCGACTTCCCCGACGCGAAGGTGCACGTGCACGCGCGCGAGAAGGACGCCGCGCTCTCGCCGAAGACCTTCTTCGAGCGCGAGCGCTACAAGCAGGTTCAGTGGGCGCACGGGCCGAAGTGGGAGACGCACGAGGCCGGCGGCGACAAGTGGTTCGGGCTCGAGAGCGTCCGCGTCGTCGCGGAGGACGTGTTGCTCGTCCCGCTCCCGGGCCACAGCCGCGGCCACTCGGCGGTGGCGGTGCGCGCCGACGATCCGGTGGGCCCCGACTGGCTGCTCCACTGCGGCGACGCGTATTTCTTCCACCTCGAGAAGGAGGACCCCGACTGCTGTCCGCCCGTGCTCCGCCGCTTCCAGGAGACGGTCGCGATCGACGACACGAAGCGCATCGCGAACGCGAAGCGCGTGCGGGAGCTCCATCGCGAGCACGGGCGGAAGGTCCGCGTGTTCTCTGCGCACGATCCGCACGAGTACCGCGCCCTCGCCGAGACCGAGCGCGATCGCTCGGGCCCGCTGCCGGCCTAGCGGCTACTCGATGCTGAAGGTGACCTTGAAGTTGCCGGCGGACCCCGTCTTGCCGTCGACGATGACGGTGTGGCTCGTCCCGTCCTCGACCGCGAACTGCAACGTCTCGTCGCCGGCGCCGGTCTTCGCGTTGGCGCACGCCTTCTGCACGACGTCGTCGGCGCACGTGTCGCCGGCGTAGACGTAGGCGTCGTAGTTGGTCGCGGTGACGGCCACGCGCAACGTGCCCTTCTTGTGCGCGGTGATCTTGAACGTCCGGTCGTTCGTCGCGCCGCCGCGCGTCGCGGTGCTCCCCGCCGCGCTGCACTCCGTCTTCGAGGTGTGGTTGCCGCCGCCGTTGGTCGTGCTCGTCAAGGTCGGCCGGTGAGCGCCGCCCCAGACGTGCACGGCGAGGCCCGGGCATGAAGCGGTTGCTTGCGCCGTCGCGCCGGCGAGCTTGCAGTCGCCGTTGCAGCCGTCGTCGTCGACGTCGTTGCCGTCGTCGCAGTCCTCGCCGCTCTGCACCTTGCCGTCGCCGCAGCGCGCGGCGCCGCCGCCGCCGTCGTCGTCCGGCTGCTCGAACCCGCCGTCGAAGTCGTCGTCGTCGCCGAACGGGGGATAGTCCGGATCGCTCGGGTCGTACGGGATCTCCGGGTTGTCGAACGTCTCGCAGGGGATGCACGGCCCGTAGCTGTTGCCGTCGGCAGCGCAGACCTTCTCGCCTTGCTCGCGATCCTGGCAGCGGCAGTACGACGCCTTGTTCGGCGTGCACAGCGTCTTCGGCTTCGCGCCGTTCGACGACGAGCAAGCGACGACGATGCCGGTGAGCGCGAGGAGCAGGGAAGCGAAGCGCATCGAGCTACGGCAGCTTGAAGGTGATCGTGTAGTCGCCCTTGTTGTCGGAGATCCCGCCGCCGTCGACCGCGATGAAGACGGTCTTCCCGCTCGTCACCGCGAGCGTCATCGTCTCGTCTCCCCCCGCGGACCTGTCGTTCGCGCACTTCGTCGCTGGCGCGTTCGCGGAGCAGGTATCGTGCGCCGAGAGCATGAGGTTCTTGAGCTGTGCGGGGGCGGGCGGTGCCGTCAGCGTGACCGTGAGCGTGCCGCTCGCGCGCGGCGTGACCTTGTAGATGTGATCGTTGTAGGTGTTGGTCCCGGTGAGCTCGCACGCCTGCGACGGCGTCGCGAGGCTGTTGCCGTAGTCTGCGGTGGAGCCCGTGCCCGTCACGGTCTGGCCCTTCCAGATCTCGAGCGGGTGGCCGGCGTTGCAGCTGCCGCCGCTCGCGGGGTTGCCGTCGACGGCGCGGCAGTTCGCGTTGCAGCCGTCGCCGTTGACGTTGTTGCCGTCGTCGCAGGCCTCGCCCTGGTCGACCTTGCCGTCGCCGCAGAACGAGCCGGTCGTGAGCTTCACCGTCGCGCTGAACTCGCCGCTGCCGCCGGAGGCGCCGTCGATGAAGAGGAAGTAGTCGCGCCCCGTGACGACGTTCGTCGACATCGTCGCGACCTTGGTCCCGCTCTGCGGACCGCACGTCGCTTGGTCGTTCTCGTCGTCGCAGGTCCTGCGAAGGTACGTGATCGGGTCGAGCGCGCCCTTGCCGGTGACCTGCACCTCGAGCTTGCCGCTGCCGGAGGGGATGAGGTGATAGACGAAGTCGCGCGCGTCGACCGCCGCCGCGCAGGCGCCGCCGGGCTTGCCGCGGCGATCGTTCACCGCGCGGCTCGTGTCGCCTTCGAGCTTGATCGTCTGACCGGGAGGGACGGAGACGGTCTTGCCGGGGCACGTGTCGAGCTCGCTCGGCTCGTTGTCGTCGTCATCGTCGTCGTCGCCCTGACCCGGGATGATGTCGCCGTTGCCGTCGACGTCCTTCCCGGTGTTGGGGTCGGCGACCTCGCCGCAGTCACCCTCTTTGTTCACCGCGCACTGGCCGAAGCTCCTGCCGTCCTGACAGAGCTTCGTGCCCTTCGTGCGGTCGGCGCAGCGGCAGAAGACGTAAGCGCCGGGCGTGCAGATCATGTCGTCGCTCGTGGAGCTCGGCGTCACGGTCGTGCAGGCGACCGCGAGAACCCCAAGTACGACCGCCGCCGAAAGCCAAAGGCCACCTCTCATCGTCGTCCTCCAAGTCCCATCCGAAAGTGCCGGCGCCGCCGCGCGCGCGCCGCCAAGAGCCCCGAGCCCATGAAGAGAAACGCCACCCCGTAGGATACGCCTCCCGCCGCCGGCTGCGTCGAGCAGATCCCCGTCGAGGTGGGGAGCTCGTCGCAGCGCTCGCTGTAGCCGTTCCTCGGCTCCGGGTTGCACGCCGCCTTCGAGTCCGGCGGGTACACCGCGCAGACCGCCTCGACGTCGTCGTCGGAGAGCTTCCGCTGCGCGATCGAGCCGGGCGAATACGACGCGTACATGACCGCGGTCGACAGCGACGAGTGCGCGATGCCGATGAAGTGCCCGACCTCGTGCGTCATGATCGCCTGGAGGTCGTATTCGATCTCCTCGTCGTCGATCGTCACGGTGTTGTTCGCCGCGTTGACCTCGATGTCGGCGTCGTAGATCTCGCCCGTGTCGTCGTTGTACGTGACGCTCGTCTTCGCGAGGGTCCCGTCGATCCCGCGGTACTTCCAGTCGTTGTCCTGGAAGAGGACGACGTTCACGTTCGGCCCGGTCTTGTTGTACTCGCTCCGCTTGCACGGGATCGGGTCGCGCTCCTCGAAGGCCATCTTCGCGATCCGGCCGTCGGGGCACTTCACGTCGGTCCAGGCCTGGAACGCGAGGCGGATGATGGCGCGCGTGTCGGCGGGATCGAGGTCCTGCGTGCCGAGGCGGTTCGTCGCGTAGCTGAGGCACGAGGTCGGCCAGAACAGCTTCGCCCCCGTCGTCGGGCACTGGTCCTCGTCGGTCGGGCACTCCTTCGCCGGCGTCGCGCGGCACGACGTCGACCGGCAGAACGCGCCCGCGGGCACCGCCGCGAAGAGCGCAGCGGCCGCCGCCGCGAGACCGATGAACCGACGCATCCCCGACATTCTCTCTCGAAACGGTGGGCTGCACGACTGGTGCCAATCTCCTACACCGTCCCCAGCGCGGTTTTGCCCCGTCGATTGGGCATCCTGGGCCTCTGCCGATCCAGCGACGCCGTTGTCAGTGCCGCGCGTGATGATGACTACTTCGCGATCGCGGCGACGGCGGCGGCGATGGCGAGGAGCACCGCGAGGACGATCGCGAGGAGCTTGATCGACTGCATCGTCGACGGTCCTGCCTTCGTCGGCGTCTTCGCGTTCGATGACGCGCGGCGGACGGGCTTCGCCTCGTCGTCGTCGCGGTCCGCCGTCTCTGCGGCCTCCTGCTCCTCGATCTCCGCGTCGCGCGCCTTCTTGCGTGCCTCTTTCTTGTCCTTGCCGCGCGTCGAGGTGACCGCGCCGCGCGTCGTAGCCGCGCCGCGCGTCGAGGAGGTCGCGCCGCGTGTCGACGTCGGCGTGACGGATGCGGCCTTCTTCTTCGCCTTGCCCTTCTGCTTCTGCCGCATCGCGGCGGCCTTCGCGCGCTGGCGGGCGCGCTTCGCCTCGAGCTTCTGCTTCTTCCGCTCCTTCCGCGCGGTCGCGCGCTCCTCGCGTGCCTTCTTCGCCGCCGCGAACGCCTCGGGGTCGAGCTTCTCGTCCGGCAGCTCCGGCTCGGGCTCCTCTTCCTCGTCTTCCTCTTCGTCCTCGGGGAAGAGCTGATCGAGCCACCCTTCGTCGAGCTCGTCGACGTTCGGCGTCGACGCGCGCTCCTCGGTCTCCGTATCGGTGTCGCCCTCGGCGCTCTCGTCGCCGTCGGCGTCGGCGGCCGCTTCGGTCGCGGCGGCGACCTTCTTGCTCGACGGCTTCGCCCAGCCGTCCTCGAGCTCTTCGAGGAGATCGCGCGAGCTGTCCTGACGTGAGGGCTGGTCGGGCATGGTTGGGCGCGGAACCTAGTCGAATTGCGACAAAAAGGCGACGAGGACGAACCGGTCACCCGGTCGCCCTCGTCGTCGTTCGCTTTCCGTGGGGGAGCGTCTTAGCGCTCCGCTATCGGTTCCATGACCGATCCCGTTGGACGCTGCGTCCGGTGACCGTCGTCACCGCCGCCATCGCTCGTATTCGTAGTGGGTGCCTTCGCCTAGAACCCCGGCCCTTCGCGAGACCAGAGGACAGGAGGGTCGACGGAGCTATTCGCTGCCGCCAGCTTCGACCGAATCACCGCGCGGCGCACCTCTGAGACCGACGCCTTTTCAGCGCCGAGGATGCGAACTCCCCGTGGACCTTCTCGGACCTTGTGGAGCCTTCACCGAACCGTGTCGATCTCTGACGTTCTCGTCGTCACCCGCAGGCACACCCGAGTCGGATTCCTTTCCGCCCGATGTGCTGGCCTATCGTCAGCGCGGTGACACCCGGTTTCCCGAATGCCGCCGGAGGCTGAGGAGGAGTTGACCTGCTGGTCAGAGGACCCCGCGCCGCCCTGCTGGTTGAGAGCAAGACGGGCAAAAGCCCGAGAACGCCTTCCGTCGTATTGCGACTTCACGAGCCGAGACCCATGAACGGAATGCCGCGGGAACCCTGTTCAGATCCTCTAGGCACTCCCGCACCGTTTCGCCCTTTACCCATCCGCGCCCGTACGTCAGGCGGTGCTACGGATTTCCTTCCGGCTAGCGCCCTCTTTGCCCACCGTCCGACCTTGCGATCGACCGGTGAAGAAGACGCGCGATGCGTCGAACCGACTTCTGCCACCCAAACGAACTACGTGCACCCGCACCTCGCGCGTTCCCGACTCGCTTCGCTGGTTACCCAGCGCGGACGTCCCACGGAGACTAAGGCTCCGTACGACACGATCGGGGGACCGAGTGTTTCACGACACCCGAGACCGCTTCGGCGGATCGTCACTGCGTGCTGACCTCGAGCTCTAATCCCTCGCGGGCTGGAGACACGAGCGTGGGCGTTTTCTTCCCACGACACTCAGGCGACCGAGCCTCTGACACCCCTGTCGCGATCTCTCAGTTACATCCTCAGCGCTTCGTCGAGCTTCCCCGACGTTGCCTGCTTCTTTGTCTTGGCCGCCCGCCCGCGTTTTTACGGGTTAGGACGGATCGGAGGATGTGGAGACCGCCGGAGACCACCGCTGACGCCTGCTCGTGAAAGCCGACGCCCCGTTGTGATCCGGGATGCCTTCCATCGACAGGGACCCTTCGTAGGATCCGGTGGCCATTACAGCCCCGGTCCCGCGACCGACACACCGCCTTTCGGGCGATGGGCCGACCGCCGATGACGCTCTCGCGCCACCTGGGTCTTCGTCCGGACCCCTCCCGTTCACTCGGGAGCCTGGCCGGAACCCCGACGTCGCTTCGCCCGCCGTACCCGCCGATGGTTTCACCCACCGCCGTTCACTTCGAGCTAGGTCCCCGTTCACTCGACCCTGCCGCAGTTTTTGCTGCGCGAATGCCGAGCTTATTCGAGACCAGACGCCGCCTGACGACTTCTGCAACTGCACAACGACGTGCGGGCAACCAAACCTCGACTCTCATGTCCTCGCAGGGACGATGGCCTCGACCACCTTCCTTTTCTGACCCACCACGCCTCTCCCTTGCGAGAGCGGTGATGAGCGGCGAGCCGCACGACGTCCGCTTCGACGACCCCGGTGCTGGTTCCTCCCGCTTGCGCAGGTTTGCCCAGCCGCGATGCCTCCGAGAGCGCCCCGCCACCGCCCGGTTGCCCGAACGATGCATAGCGAGGATCGACGCGTACGGGTCGAAGGACCGAGCGAAGGACGCGTCCCGTAACGCATGCGACGGTGTCCCGTGCCTGCGTCCGGTGCCTACGCTTGAAGTGGCGTAGGCCGACGGCGTTCCCCTCCTCGGCGACCTCCGGACATCCGCTGTCACCGGCGCGCTCGTTGACCGCGGAGGAAGCCGCTGCCACCGATACGAGCCGACCTAGGCCTTCGTTCCGACGACGCCCCGCGAAGAGCGCCGCCTTCCGGAAAACCGGGATGCCTTCTACCGTCACGACACGCGAAGGAAATTCATCGCGGAGAGATTGCTCCCTCCGGCCTTCGCGCCGGCTCTCCCGCTCACGCCGCCCACACTTTTTCCCCAGGCTGGGGAGAGTGCTTGGAAGGGCATTGCGAGTGTCACGGTACGGTCACCCGCGATCCGTGACGGTCCACCCGCAGGTGGTTCGAGAGTACAGACACCTTTTTCACTCCCCGAGACCGTGCCTGGGACTGACGACCCAAGCACGCCGGGAAGCTCGACCGACTCGGCCGTCGACGGGAGCTGATTGCCCCGCTCGCACCGATGCCGGACGCAGCGCCTAGACGGCTTCTACGACCGAGAGTTCGTGGCCCGATGTGCCGCGAACTTCATGAGCGGTTTATGCCCCACGGCGCCGAGACTCGCAAGACAAAAATTCGCCGCTCAATCACTTTTTTATCCACAAGGTTATCCACACCCCAACACGGAGCCCGGTCACGCCGTACCGTCGTGGTCTCGTAAATTACGGCTGATCTTGCGCGTGGCACCTCGGCCCCGCTCCCGGCTTGTGGAAAACAATGATGTTTGATGCGAGGCATGATGCCGATAAACTCGTTTGTTTGTTGAATTGAATAGGATGTTTGATTTCTCCGGCCGGGCAAGCGCGCGGCCGCCATTTCGCAGCGCGCAGCGGCACCGCTCCGTCACGCGATCGTTTCACGCACCGCCTCACCGCCGACGCGAGCTTGGCGCTCACCAGACTGCGGTCCGAAACCGTCACATCGCCGAGACCCGGAGCTGTCCACAGCCCAACTTCCTCGGCGCGGGTCGTGGAGAACTGTTCCGCTGGTGGAACAATCTGTGTCGGGCGCGCTGCTTGTTCCGGCGTGGAGCGCGTTGCACCTTGAGGGGCATGGCACGGATGCCGACGCTCTTCATTCCGCACGGGGGTGGGCCGTGCTTCTTCATGGACTGGACGATGGGGCCTGCGGATACGTGGGAGCGCATGCGGGGCTGGCTCGAAGGGCTCGCGGCGTCGTTGCCGGAGGAGCCGAAGGCGATCCTCGTCGTCTCCGGGCACTGGGAGAGCGACGTGCCGACGGTGATGACCTCGGCCGCGCCGCCGCTCTACTTCGACTACTACGGTTTCCCCAAGCACACGTACGAGCTCACGTGGCCGGCGCCGGGCTCCCCCGCGCTCGCGGAGCGCGTGCGCGGGTTGTTGCAGGGTGCAGGTATCTCGTCGAAGAGCGACGAGGCGCGCGGGTTCGACCATGGCGTCTTCGTGCCGCTCAAGGTCGCGTTCCCCGACGCGGCGATCCCCACCGTGCAGCTCTCGCTCCAGTCGACGCTCGACCCGGCGCAGCACCTCGCGATCGGGCGCGCGCTCGCGCCGCTGCGCGACGAAGGCGTGCTCATCGTCGGGAGCGGCATGAGCTATCACAACATGCGCGGCTTCATGAGCGGCGGCGGGCGCGCGGCGTCGGAGAAGTTCGACGCTTGGCTCGCCGACGCGGTGGAGCGCGCGCCCGTGGAGCGCGAGGCCGCGCTCGTCGGATGGGCCGCGGCCCCCGCGGCACGCGAGAGCCACCCGCGCGAAGAGCACCTCCTCCCGCTCATGGTCGCCGCCGGCGCCGGCGCCGGCGACCCAGGCAAGCGCATCTTCCGTGACGACGTGATGGGCGTCTTCGTCTCCGCCGTCCAGTTCGGCTGAACACGCCCCCAAACCGCGCAACGCAAGGCGAGCACCGTGCGCGCGCGGGGGTGTCGGGGGCGAAGCCCCTGACCGTCACAGCGTCTTCAAGTATTCGAGGACTGCGTGGCGATCGTCGCGGTCGAGGGACGAGAGGTAGACGTGGCCGGCGGTAGAGAAGCCGGGCGTCGAGGCGTCGATGGCGTATTCGCTGGGGCGGAGCTCGCGCGGCGGGCCGTCGTCGACCTCGTAGCGGACGCCGATGCGGTCGAGGTCGTAGAGGCCCTTCGTGTCGACGATGACCCTGCGGGGTCGCTCCGCCGGCGGCGTCGCGAGCACCTCGAGGCTCGGCCACTGGCCGGCGTGGCCGAAGACGCCGCGCGCCCAGACGTCGAGCAGGATCGGTGGGACGTAGCCGCCCGTGTTCCGCACCGCGGTGTAGCCCTTCGTCGGCGCGAAGTCGTTCGCGGCCTGGACGAACGACGGCGTGACCGCGTCGAGGCGCGCGCGATCGGTGCCGATGACGTCGATCGGGACCACGCGCTCGCGGTAGCTGACGCGCATCTCGTCGCCGTGATCGACGTAGTAGCCGTGGCAGTGCGCGCACGTGTCGTCGAACACCGCCTTGCCGCGCTCGGCGCGCGCGCGGTCGATCGCGCCGGGGAAGGGGAGCTTGCGCGTGTAGCCGCGGAGGTAGAGGTACACGCTCGTCGAGATGTGCGGATGCGAGACGTACCACTCGGGCCGCACGCCGAAGAGGAAGTCCGCCTCGAGCACGAGCGTCTGCGGTGAGCCGAAGCCCGAGCCGTCGTACGAGAGCGTCTCGCGGTACGGGAAGCTCCGCACGTCGGGGACCTTCGCCCAGCCGATCGTCTCCGGCATCGCGATCGGCCGCTTGACCCACGGCTCGAGGCCGAGCGCGAAGCTCTCGATCGTCGCCATCCGGCCGGGGAGGGCCTGCTCGAAGCGCCGCACGCTCGACGCGCGCTTCTTCGCGCCGGACCGGAACGCGGAGACGGTCGCGTCGACGATCGGCTTTCGCATGTTCTCGGGCCACGGCACGCGCCACTCGCGCGCGCGCTTCGTCGCGATCTCGAGGATGCGCTCCTCCGAGAGGCGCGGGCTCGTGCCGATGCGCATGAGCGCGCTCAGGTACGCGTGCGGGCGCACCGACTTGCTGCCGAGGCCCGTCACGACGAGGTCGCCCGACGCGAGGCGGATCCGCTCCGCGTGGCACATCGTGCAGTTGCCGACGACCCATTGCACGCTCGTGTTCGGATCGGTCGTGAGATGAAAGCCGATCGGCGGAGCGCGCGGATCGCCCTTCGCCGCGGGGGCGGGGATCATCCCGAACCGCTCCGCGAACGCCGTCCAGTCCGCGCCGAGGTCGGGGAAGTCCTCCATCAACGCGAGGAAGACCGGGTACGCCATGCCGGCCGCGTACGGATCGCCGCCGCCGGCGCGGAGGAAGTACTCCTCGCCGGCCTGCGCCGAGATCGGACGCTCCCGGTACTCGACCGGGCTCGACATCGTCGGCGCGCACGCGGCGGCGGCGAGCGCGGCGAGGACGGCGATCCGGCGAAGGACGGGCGTCATGGCGGCACGCATGATTCGATCACCTCGGCGGCTCCTCGCCAACCTGAAAGACTCACCCGCTCTCGACCCCGGCCGCCGCCGGTCGCCTCGAGCTCAGCAACGCGTGCCGCTCCGGGATGGAAACCGCCGCGGCCCGAACGAGCGGCTCGTCACGAACCCCGAGTGCCGCTGAGCGCGCGTTACTTCAAGAACGCGATCGCGGCGTCGATCTCCTTGATCCGCTCGTCGCCGCGCGTCACCGCGTCCTTGTACTCGGCCTTGCCCTTCGCGCGATCGAGGAAGGACTCGAAGCTCTTGCGCGCGCGCTCGAGGCTCGCGATGCTCTCGCTCTTCGGCGCGCCGGTCTTGGTGAGGAACTCCTGCCGGAGGATGCCCTCGTTGAAGTAGGCGTCGGGCCGGTTCGGATCGATCTTCTTCGCCGCGTCGAGCTCCCCCTGCACCGCGTCGAGGCGCCGCGCGTAGTCCGGCTCGTTGCCGGTGAGCGGACCGCGCAGCGCGAGCGCGAGGCCGAGGTGCGCGTCGTAGTCGTTCGGGCGCAGCGCCACCGCCGCGCGGTACGCCGCCTCCGCCTGCGCGAAGCCGCGGAAGCCGAGGTTCACCGCCGCGTAGTTCATGTGCGCCTCGAAGAAGCGCGCGTCGAGCTTCCGCGCGGCGCCGAACTCCGCGACCGCGCCGTTCACCTGACCGAGCGCCATGTGCACGAGGCCGGCGGTGTTGTGGATCGGGGCGTAGCTCGGATCGCGCGCGATCGCCTGCGCGCAGACGAGCGCGGCGAGCTCGAGCTCCTGCACGTTCGCCTTCTTGCCTTTGCCGGCGCGCCGCTCGGCGAGCTTCAGGTAGTAGAGCGCGAGCTGGTTCTTCGCCGGCATGTGGGCGTCGTCGATCGCGAGCGCGCGCTGCAGGTTCAGCTTCGCGCAGTCGAGGTCGTCCTTGCAGCCCTCGCCGCCCCGCGGGCCGCCGCGCGCCATCTGCACGGTGGCGAGGTCGACGAGCGCGGGCACGTTCTGGAAGCGCGCGGCGGTGACCGCGTCCGAGAGCGCGGCGATCGCGCGATCGGCGTCGCCGTCGGCCTTGTACTGGTAGAGCGCGAGCTGCGCGCGCGCGTGATGGAGCGACGGATCGATCTTGAGCGCGCTCTCGAGCCGCGCCTTCGCCCTCGGCTCGTCGGCGCAGCGCTGGTAGGCGAGGGCCGCGTTGTAGAGGGCCTGCGCGTTCGTCCCGATCGCCTCGAAGGCGCGCGCGACCTCGGCGCAGACCACCGGCGTCCAGTCGTTCGCGCGGTCGTGCGCGACGAGCTTCTCGACCGCCGCCGCGAGCTTGGCCTCCTCGTCCGGCGTCGGCGCGGGCACGGGCCGCGGCCCCGGCGCGACGGCGGGGGTCGAGCCCGCGTTCGTGTTGGCGCCGCAGGCGGCGGAGAACAGGAGGAGGAGCGCACCGGCGAGCCGGACCGTCTTGGTCATTCCGCTCTGACCCACGACGTCGCGACGGTTTGGGTGAGACGCTACGCTCTTCGGAATGACGGTCCGTCACCGCGTCCTCCCGCGTCGCGGCCGCCTCCTCGTCAGCACCGACGTCCATGGAAACCTCGAGGACATGCGCGCCCTCGATGCGCGGTTCCGCGACGTCAGGCGCGCCGAGCCGGAGACGTATTGGGTCGTCCTCGGTGACGTCGTGCACGCGCCGAACGCCGCCGCGCGGGTGGATCGTCCGGACCTCTACGACCACGACGACGGCTCCGCCGCGATCGTTCGGATGCTCCTCGACCTCCGCGCGGAGGACCCCGAGCACGTGCTCTTCGTCCTCGGCAACCACGATCACGCGCACGTCGGCGGGCCGAAGACCAGGAAGTTCCATCGCGACGAGGCGGCGGCGCTCGAGGCGACCCTCACGCCGGAGGCGATCGCGGAGCTGCGCGCGCTCTTCGAGCCGGCGCTCCTCGCCGTCGCAGCGCCGAACGGCGTCCTCCTCACCCACGGCGCGCCCGACGACGCGCTCGTCTCCCTCGCCGAGCTCGACGGCGTCCCGCTCGACGTGCGGCGCATGACGGAGCGGCAAGCGCGCGTCGTCTTCACGCTGCTCGGCAGCTACGGGCAGCCCGCCGCCACGTGCGCGAAGATGCTCGCGCAGGTCTCGGCTGCGTCGGGCCTCGATCTCCGCGTCGTCGTGCACGGCCACGACAAATCGGAGGACGGCTTCTTCTACGAGGGAGGCAACCAGGTCTGCCCCGTCCTCTTCGGCGCGCCGCGCGCGGAGAAGCGGTTCGTCCTCCTCGATCTCGCCGCGCGCTACGAACGCGCGGAGGACCTCCGCGACGGCCTGGAGATCCTCCGCCTCCACGCGTGAGCCGTCACGGCGCGTTCAGGACGAGGCGAGCTCCGAAGGCCTTCGCGAGCGAAGCCCGCGCGTCCTCATCGCGGCTTCTTCTTCTGGAGCGTGTTCTGCTTCTTCAGGTCCTCGAGCCACTTGTCGATCGAGCTGCCTCTGCCGCTCGGGGAGCGGACCATCGCTTCCATCGGCCACATCGCGATCGGTCGCTCGTTGATCGTGAACACGATGTCGTAGCGGCCCTGCGCGCGGATGAGCGGATCGCCCCCGTCGCCCGCGCACTGCCACGGCTGTGCGGGGCGGAGCTCGGGCCGGAAGCAGCCGACGCCGCGGCCCACGACCGTGCCCTTGTCGTCGAGCACGAACGAGCTGATCGCGGCGTTCGTCCCCGACCAACCGCGCGAGCCGCGCGCGTACCACGTGAACTCGACGCGCCGCGGGTAGCGCCACTCGACCCAGCCCGAGCGGATGCCGGAGAGCGCGAAGGGATCCTCGCGTCCGCCCGACGCGACGATGACGTCGACCTGCGGCTCGGAGAGGTCCTCCGCCTCCGTCGCCTCCGTCGCGAGCGCCTCGTCGTCGCGATCGGGATCTTCGATCCACACGTCGGCGTGGCCCACCGTCTTGTCGCCGAGCTTCGCGTGGACATGGTAGCGCCCGCTGACCTTCGGCTCGAAGCGGAAGTCCGCCGTCGCGAAGACGACGCGCTCGTGCGGCGCGACCCTCACGCGGCGCGCCTGGGTGTCGACGGCCTCCTCGTCGGGCCCCTCGACCTCGAACGTCACCTCGTGCTCGCCGGTGGGGAGGCCGAAGAGCATCGCGACCGCGGGCACGCGCGCGACGTCGTCGGAGCCGACGTGGATCGTGCGCTCGTTGCCCTCGATCGCCGCGGTCGTGAGCGAGGTCGGATCGCGGTGCACGGTCAGGTTCTTCGTGATGAAGAGGCCGGCGCGGATCTCCTTGTCCTTCGCGCGCGCGTACTCCGCGAGGCGCGCCGCGAGGGCCGGCGGCGTGCGCGCGATCGTGGCGCGGATGTCCGACGCCGACGACGCGCTCGAGATGGTGGACGACTGGAGGCCGCCCGCGTAGAGGATCGCGTGGTTCACGCCGACGACGACGGGGCGCCCCGTCTCGCGGTCGATCGTGACGACAGGGCCGCCCGAGAACCCGGGGTACACCGGCGCGTCGAAGAGGAGGAGCTTCGCGCCGAGGAGATCGACGACGCCGGAGGTGATCCCCTCCGACACGCCCCACGCGAGCGCCCACAGCCCGGCGCCGGTGTGACCGAGCGCCCAGACGCGATGCCCCGGCGCGGGGTTCGTCGTCGCGAGGGCGAGGGGAGGGACGCCGGTGAGCGGCACCCTCGGACGCAGCAGCGCGACGTCGCGGACCTCGTCGATGTGCACGAGCTCCGCCGGCACCGTCTGCCCCGCCTTCGTGGTGAGCATCAGCTCGTCGGGGGAGCGGATGACGTGCGCGGCGGTGAGCACGAGGCCGCCGTCGACCACGAAGCCGGTGCCGTGCGGCATCGGCTCCTTCCGGAGCGAGACGTCGACGACGGTCTTCGGCACGCGCTCCTGCTGGCCGAGGTCGCGCATCGCCAGGCGCACCTCCACCTCTCGTTGCGCGCGATCGTCGTTCAAGATCGCGACGACCGACGGCGATACCGTGTCGAAGACCATCTGCGTGGCCTCGCCCTTCATCGCGGGCGTCTTCGCCTCGCTGCAGGCGAGGATCGACGCGAGCGAGAGGACGAGGACCGGCCGCAGCATCGACCTGTGTTAGCGCGAGCGCCGCAAGCCCACAAGAAGACGAGCGAATTCGACGGCACTCAACCGTCACGATTGTTCGTTGTCGCGCCGCGCCACGCCATGTTATGAGGCGCGCACCTTCGACCGGCAGTGTGGTCGAAGGCGAGGCGTGCTGAAGCGCCACTCGCTGAAAACAGCGGTCGGCGGCCAACCCCTCGAGTCGTTGGGCTCGATCGGGACAAGAGACAGGATCCCGAAGCCCACCCCACTCGGAGAGGACTCGGTCGAATGATGTCTCGTAAGGTCGTGACGAACTGGCTCCTGAAGCTCAGTGCGTTGCTGTTCACCCTCGTTTATGCGTTCCCCGCGCTCGCTCAGGCCGTCGAAAGTGGCGGTCATGGCGACGCACCGGCAGCCCCGGCCGTCCACCACGGCGGCGAGGCCAGCCTCGTCGTCCCGAACCTCGGCGACGTCCAGGTCGCGCGGTTCATGGGCGACATGTCCGGCTCGAGCCTCCTCATGGGCGGTCTCGTGGTCGCCGCCCTCGGCATGGTGTTCGCGCTCGTCATCTACGGGCAGCTGAAGAACCTGCCGGTCCACAAGTCGATGCTCGAGATCAGCGAGCTGATCTACGAGACGTGCAAGACGTACCTCGTCACCCAGATCAAGTTCATCTTGATCCTCGAGGCGTTCATCGGCGCGATCATCGTCTACTACTTCGGCATCGCGCAGAAGTACTTCGCCGAAGGCAAGGCGGCGCAGGTCATCATCATCCTCGCGTTCAGCCTCGTCGGCATCGCGGGCTCCTGCGCGGTCGCCTGGTTCGGCATCCGCGTGAACACGTTCGCGAACTCGCGCACGGCGTTCGCCGCGCTGAAGGGCAAGCCGTTCCCGGCCTACGCGATCCCGCTGAAGGCCGGCATGTCGATCGGCATGCTCCTCATCTCGGTCGAGCTCGTCCTGATGCTCGCCATCCTCCTCTTCATCCCCGGCCAGTACGCCGGCCCCTGCTTCATCGGGTTCGCGATCGGCGAGTCGCTCGGCGCCTCCGCCCTCCGCATCGCCGGCGGCATCTTCACGAAGATCGCCGACATCGGCTCGGACCTCATGAAGATCGCCTTCAAGATCAAGGAAGACGACGCGCGTAACCCGGGCGTCATCGCCGACTGCACCGGCGACAACGCCGGCGACTCGGTCGGTCCGTCCGCCGACGGCTTCGAGACCTACGGCGTCACCGGCGTCGCGCTCATCTCGTTCATCCTCCTCGCGGTCCACAACCCGACCGTCCAGGTCCAGCTCCTCGTCTGGATCTTCGTCATGCGCATCGTCATGGTGATCGCGAGCGTCGGCTCGTACTTCATCAACGACGTCATGGCGAAGGGCAAGTACGCGGACGCCGACAAGATGAACTTCGAGGCCCCGCTCACGACGCTCGTCATCCTGACGTCGGTCGTCTCGGTCATCCTCACGTTCGTCGTCTCGAAGTACCTCATCCCCGGCATGTCGCCCGAGGAGGTGAACGCCGCGCGTCAGGCCGGTCAGGCGATCGGCATCGTCGACCAGTCGCTCTGGTGGAAGCTCTCGATCATCATCACCTGCGGCACCGCCGCCGGCGCGATCATCCCCGAGCTGATCAAGGTCTTCACCTCGACCGAGTCGGGCCACGTGAAGGAGGTCGTCACCTCCTCGCGCGAGGGCGGCGCTTCGCTCAACATCCTCTCCGGTCTCACCGCGGGTAACTTCTCGGCGTACTGGATGGGCATCGTCCTCATCTTCCTCATGGGCACCGCGTACATGGTGTCGAAGGAGGGCGTCGGCTCGATCATGATGATCGGCACCTTCGACCCGTCCGCCGTCTTCGCCTTCGGCCTCGTCGCCTTCGGCTTCCTCGGCATGGGTCCGGTCACGATCGCGGTCGACTCGTACGGTCCGGTCACGGACAACGCGCAGTCGGTCTACGAGCTCTCGCTCATCGAGAACGTCCCGGACGTGAAGGACGTGCTCAAGAAGGACTTCGGCTTCGACGTCCAGTTCGAGAAGGCCAAGCACGCGCTCGAGGAGAACGACGGCGCGGGCAACACATTCAAGGCGACCGCGAAGCCGGTGCTCATCGGCACCGCCGTCGTCGGCGCGACGACGATGATCTTCGCCATCATCGTCACCCTCACGAACGGCTTCGCGGAGAACACGGACAAGATCTCGCTCCTGTATCCGCCGTTCCTCCTCGGCCTCATCGCCGGCGGCGCGGTCATCTACTGGTTCACCGGCGCGTCGACGCAGGCGGTCACCACCGGCGCGTACCGCGCGGTCGAGTTCATCAAGGCGAACATCAAGCTCGAGGGCGTCGAGAAGGCGTCGGCCGAGGACTCGAAGAAGGTCGTCGAGATCTGCACGATTTACGCGCAGAAGGGGATGTTCAACATCTTCCTCGTCATCTTCTTCAGCACGCTCGCCTTCGCGTTCTACGACTCGTTCTTCTTCATCGGCTACCTGATCGCGATCGCGCTCTTCGGCCTCTTCCAGGCGCTCTTCATGGCGAACGCCGGCGGCGCCTGGGACAACGCGAAGAAGATCGTCGAGGTCGAGCTGAAGATGAAGGGCACGCCCCTCCACGACGCGTCCGTCGTCGGCGACACGGTCGGCGATCCATTCAAGGACACGTCGAGCGTCGCGCTCAACCCGGTCATCAAGTTCACGACCCTCTTCGGCCTCCTCGCCGTCGAGCTCGCGGAGCAGATGAAGCACGGCGACAAGACGCTCCCGACCATCCTCGCGGCCGCGTTCTTCGGCGCGTCGGTCGTGTTCGTCTACCGCAGCTTCTACGGCATGCGCATCAACGCGGCCGAGAGCGCGGAGGCCCCCGCGAAGAAGGCGGAAGCCTGATCCGAACGGCGCTCTGACCAGCGCTTCACCGAAGGCCGGCCCTCGCGAGAGGCGCCGGCCTTCTTATTGGCAGGCCGTGGCGGGGAACTCGAACGTCGTGGTTCCTCCGACGAGATCCGGATCGACCGCGACGAGGGTGAGCCCGCGCGTCGCGGGGTTGAGCCGCACGACGGAGAACCCGTTGTTCGAGGCGCCGTAGCCGTCGAGCTCGACGATCACGGGGACCGTCGCGACGTTCGGATCGGAGGCGGGGTAGAACCTCGTCCCCGCTCCGAAGAGGGGGCTCTCCGTGCCGCGGATCATGGCCGTGGCGTAGGCGTCGCCGCTCGCGAGCTGCACCGCTTGGAACGACACCTCCGCCATGCCGCTCAGGAACTGCGCTCGGCAAAGGATGGTCCCCGTGATCCCCGCCGCGGCCGCGTCTCCGTCGGCCCCCTTCGGACCGACGTCTCCCTTCTCGCCGTCAGCGCCGGGTTGACCGTCTTTCCCGTTGGCCCCCGGCGCGCCGCTCTCGCCCGGTGCGCCGGGCGGCCCGGCGGGCCCGGGGGCGCCGTCGGCGCCCGTGCACGCCGCGACGACGCAGGCGGATGCGAGGAGAAGGACCGACCATGTTCGTTCGAGCTGCATCTTCGTGGCTCCTTTCGACGTCCGCGACCAACGTCGGAAAGGAGCCTATTCGTGCGAGCCGCACGGCTTCGATGGTCATTTCTTTGGCGAGCGTCGACCCGAGCGTTCATCCGGAGCGCGCGAAGGTCGGGAGGTAGGGGCCGCCGACGCGCGCGAGGATCGCGTCGAGGGCGGCGGCGAGCTTGGCGTAGGCCGGGAGCGACGGCAGCGCGCTGTCGCCGATCCACGCGAAGCGCGCGACGGCGCCGGGGGCGGCGACGTCGATGCGCCGGGCGCGCTCTCCCGGCGCGCGCGGCGGCGGCGTCAGGTCGGCGATCCCCGCCGCTCGCGCGAGCGCGCGGAGCTCGTCGAGCGTCTCCTCGGCGACGGTCCCGACCTCGGTGTAGTCGCGCGCGTTGGCCATGAACCAGACCTTGCACGCGAGGTCCGGCCCGATGACGAGCTCCGCGCTTCCGTCCGGATCGGGCGACACCTCGATCGTGTAGACGATGCGCGTGTCCTCGGGGACGACGCGCCGGCGGACCCACTGGCGGAAGCGGCGCCACTCCGAGTGCTCCATCGGATGGCTCACGCAGCTCTCCGCGCGATCGATCCACGCGTCCGCTTCGCGCGGGGAGGGGAGGCGGACGCCGGCCTCGAGGAGCACCTCGAGCGCGGTGAGGTTGGGGCAGCCGTAGCCGAGGCCGGCGGCGAGCCCGCCGGATTGATGCGCGAGCGCGGTCTCGCCCTTCGGGTCTTCCGCGCGGACGTCGGCGCCGGCCGCGAGGAGGCGGCGGTTGCCGTCGGCGTCGTGCGTCCACATGAGCGGGGTCCGGCCCTTGGCGTCGCGCGCGTTCGGATCGAGGCCGAGGTCGAGGAGGGCCTGCACCGTCGCGCCCGAGCGCGCTTCGTGGAGGAGCGTCTGGCCCTCGCGGCCGCGGAGCGAGCGGAGGGTGGGCGCCCAGGCCGGCTCGATGCGGAGCCTGCCCGTGCGGGTTTGCGAGAAGAGCTCGTCGTCGGAAGGCGGCGGTCGCATCGCCGCCAGGTAAGCCTTGTCACCGCGGGAACGCGAGCGCGAAGACCGAGAAGTAGAGGCCGGCGGTCGCGGCGAGGCTGACGAGGAAGAAGCTGCTGGTGCGGGCGAAGGAGAGCGTGTTCGTCATGATGACGACCCCATGAGCGAAGGCCGTGCCGGAGCTAACTCCGCGGATTCTCGAGGCTCGCTTGCGTGCTCGTCCCGGAAATGGGATTGCGTCGTCCCGGAATCGGGCCGGGCACGGGCGCGGCATCGTTTTCGCTCCGGCGCGCGATCGATGACGAACAGCGATCCTCTCATTGTCCTCGACGGCGTCGCCAAGGTCTTCCTGACCGACGAGATCGAGACGCACGCGCTCGACAACGTCCACCTCGAGATCGCGCGCGGCGAGTACCTCGCGATCGAAGGTCCGTCCGGCTCCGGCAAGACGACGCTCCTCTCGATCCTCGGCCTCCTCGACGTCGCCTCGAAGGGCACGTACACGCTCGCGGGCAAGGCCGTCACCGACCTCGACGCGAGGGCGCGCGCGCACCTCCGGAACCGCGAGATCGGGTTCGTCTTCCAGACCTTCAACCTGATCGGCGATCTCACCGTCCGCGAGAACGTCGAGCTGCCGCTGACCTACCGCGACATGCCGGCGAAGGAGCGCGCGCGGCGCGTCGACGAGGCGCTCGAGCGGGTGGGGATGGGCCACCGCAAGTCCCACCTCCCGAGCCAGCTCTCCGGCGGGCAGCAGCAGCGCGTCGCGGTCGCGCGCGCGGTCGCGGGGCAGCCGTCGATCCTCTTCGCCGACGAGCCGACCGGGAGCCTCGACTCGAAGAACGGTGACGCGGTGATGGACCTCCTCGACGGGCTCCACGCGAGCGGCACGACGATCTGCATCGTCACGCACAGCCGCGAGTACGCGGCCCGGGCCAAGCGCGCGGTCCACCTCTTCGACGGTCGCGTCGTCGAGGACCGGTAGTCCCAGGACCGGGATCCGCGCGTCCCGAAATCGGGACGGGCCCGCGGTCACGAGAGGCAAAACACGAGGCTTGGGCTCGGCACGCTCGTCGCTTGTCGCGCGGGCATGGACCTCCCGCGGACGCCTCCGCCGCCCCGCCGCTGGCCGCTCCTCGTGATCGCGCTCGTCCTCTGCCTCGGAGTCGCCGCCGCGGCGTGCGCCCGCCGTCCGTCGCTGGGCGTCGATCGCGCCACCGTCTGGACGGAGCGCGTGCGGCGCGGGACGTTCGTGCGGCAGGTCCCGGTGCAGGGGCGGCTCGTCTCGGAGGACGTGCGCTGGCTCTCGGCCGCTACCGCCGCGCGCGTCGCGCGGATCGAGGCGCGCCCCGGCAGCGAGGTGAACGCCGGCGACGTCGTCGTCGTCCTCGAGAACGCCGACGTCGAGCTCGCCGCGCTCGAGGCGGAGCGCGCCGCGACGAGCGCGGAGGCGCACCTGATCGAGCTCGAGGTCCGATCGCGCGCGGGCGCGACCGAGCTCGCGGGGAACCTCGCCCTCCTTCGCGCCGAGGTCCGCGCCGCCGCGCGCCGCGCCGACGACGCGACGCGCCTCGCGGCGGCGGGGCTCGCGGCCGAGAACGAGCGGCGCGATCTCACCGAGCGCGTCGCGCCGCTCGGCGAGCGCGTCGCGACGGAGGAAGCGCGGCACGCGATCCTCGTCGCCGGCGGCGCGCGCGAGCTCGCGGCCCATCGCGCCGACGTCGCGCGCCTCCGCGACATCGCGGCGTTCCGGCGGCGGCAGGTCGAGGGCCTCGTCGTGCGCGCGACCACGCGCGGCGTCGTGCAGGAGCTCCCGCTCGAGACGGGGCAGTGGGCGGCCGTCGGCGCCGTGCTCGCGCGGATCGCGGAGCCCGGCGCGCTGAAGGCCGAGCTGAAGGTCGCGGAGGGATGGGCGCGCGACGTCACGTCCGGGCTCGAGGTGACGTTCGCGCCGATCGCGGGCGCCGAGGCCCGCGCGCGCCTCACCCGCGTCGAGCCGGCCGTGCTCGGCGGCGCGGTGCGGCTCGAGGCGCGCTTCACGTCGCCGCCCTCCGCCGGCGCGCGCCCGGACCAGACCGTGACGGGGTGGATCGAGATCGAGCGCACCGACGACGCGCTCTCCGTCGCGCGTCCCGCCGGCGTGCTCGAAGGCGCGCCGGCGCGCGTCTACCGCGTGACGCCGGAGGGCGCGGCCCTCGTCGACGTCCTGTTCGGCCGCGGCTCGGCGCGCGAGATCCAGGTCCTCGGCGGCCTCGCGGCTGGTGACGAAATCGTGGTGTCCGCCACGTCGCAGTGGGAAGGTGCGGCCGGCGTCCGATGGCGATGATGCTCCGCGCGATCCTGCTCGATGCTCGCTTCGCGGCGCGCATGTTCCGCCGGAGCCGCGCGCTCACGGCGACGGTCTTGTTCGTGCTCGTCGTCGGCATCGGCGGCGTCGCGGCGGCGTTCAGCTTCCTCGCCGGCTTCGTGCTGCGGCCGCTCCCGTTCCCGCGCCCGTCGGAGCTGACGATGATGTGGCAGACGCAGCCGTTCATGCGGCGCGGGCCGCTCGGGATCGCGGACTTCGAGGACTGGCGCGAAGAGTCTAAACCATCGTTTACATCTATATCGGCCATGTCGGGAGAGCGCGTCAGCCTCGTCACCGACGACGGTGCGCCGGAGCCGAGGCTCGCCGCGGTCGTGAGCGGCGAGTACTTCGAGACGCTCGAGGTGAGGCCGCTCGCCGGACGCCTCTTCGCGCGCGACGACGAGCGCGTCGGCGGCGCGCGCGTCGCCGTCATCGGCGCCGACCTCTGGCGCGAGAAGTTCGGGGCGGACCCGCACGTCGCGGGACGCACGATGCGGATCGACGCCGAGCGATGGACGATCCTCGGCGTCGCGCCGGAGCTGTTCCGCGGCGGCAGCCGTGACGGAAACAGCTTCGATCTCTGGCTCCCGCTCGCGGTGCGGCGCGCGACCTACGCCGAAGAGCGCGATCGTTCGTCGTCGTCGCGCGGTCGCTACCTCCACGTCATCGGTCGCCGCCGGCCGGGCGTGACGATCGCGCAGGCCGAGCGGCAGATGAGCGAGGTCGCGCGGCGGCTCGCGGAGGCGCACCCCACCCAGAACGCGCAGCTCGGCGTCTTCTTCGAAGACCTGCAGGAGGCCCTCGCGGGCAGCACGCGCGCGAGCGTGTGGCTCGTCTTCGCCGCCTGCGCCTTCGTGTACCTCATCGCCTGCGCGAACATCGCGAACCTCCTCCTCGCCCACGCGTCGACGCGGCGCACGGAGATGGCGCTGCGGAGCGCGCTCGGCGCGAGCCGCCGCCGGCTCGTGCTCCAGGTCCTCGTCGAGACGACCGTCGTCTTCACCGCCGGCGCGCTCGGCGGGACGATCCTCGCGTACGCGCTCGTCGGCGTCGTCGATCGCGCGCTCGAGGGCGTGGTCGGCTTCCTGCGGTTCGGCGTCGACGGGCTCGTCCTCGCGTTCACGATCGCGCTCGCGGCCGCGACCGCCATCGTCGTCGGCCTCGTCCCCGCGCTGTCGGTCTCGCGCGTCGCTCCGCAGATCGCGCTGAAGGAGAGCGAGGCGCGCGCGCCGCTCGGCCGCGCGCAGCGAACGCTGCGGAACGGCTTCGTCGTCACCCAGGTCGCGCTCGCGTTCGCGCTCCTCGCCGGGACCGGCATCGCGCTCCGCAGCTATCGGGCGCTCGCCGCGACGTCGCCCGGCTTCGACGGCGATCACGTCGTGACCGCGCAGACGACGCTCCCGGCCGCGCGTTACCCGCGCGGACCGGCCTTCGAGCGGTTCTACACCTCCGTCGTCGAGAAGCTCGCCGCGACCCCCGGCATCGAGGCCGCGGCGGCGACGAGCTCGGTCCCGTGCCACGACGACGCGAGCAACTCCACCTTCGACATCGAAGGACGACCGCCGTTCCCGCCGACCGAGGGGCCGCTCGTGTTCAGCCAGTCGGCGACGCCGCAGCTCTTCACCGTGCTCCGCATTCCGCTCCTCCGCGGCCGCCTCTTCGACGAGGACGACTTCGCGGCTCGGCGCTCGGTCGTGGTCGTGAACAAGGCGTTCGCGACGCGCTTCTTTCCGCAGGACGACGCGGTCGGTCATCGCATCACCCTCGACACGGAGGGGCAGGCGCAGAAGCACTGGTGGGAGGTCGTCGGGGTGGTGGGGGACGTGCGCCAGATCGGCCTCGGCCGCGATCTCGTCGAGGCGATCTACTTCCCGTCGTCGGTGCTGCCGCTCGACACGATGTCGGTCGTCGCGCGGAGCTCCGACGAGCGGGCGGCGTTCGCGGCGATCGACGCGGCGTTCCGCGCGGTCGATCCGGAGCTGGCGATCACGAACCGGCGATCGATGCGCGACGTCGTGTCTCGTTCGATCGGCCCGGAGCGCTCGTTCCTGAAGCTCGTGCTCGCCGCCGGCGTCCTCGCGCTCGTGCTCGCGACGCTCGGCGTGCTCGCGGTGGTGGGGTACACGACCGCGCAGCGGACGCGCGAGATCGCGGTCCGGATGGCGCTCGGAGCGACGCCGGCCCGCGTCGTGCTCCTCGTCCTTCGCGACGCGCTGCGCCTCGTCGCGATCGGGCTCGTGTTCGGCCTCGGCGGCGCGTTCGTCCTCGCGCGGCTGGTCGCGGAGCGGGTCGCGGTCAAGGTCCCGCTCGACGCGATGACGCTCGCCGCGATCGCGTTCATCCTCTTCGCCGCCGGCGCGCTCGCGGCGCTCGTCCCCGCGCTGCGCGCCGCGCGGATCGATCCCGTGGTGGCGCTCAAATGACGAGCCGGCTCGTCTTCGATCTGCGCTCCGCGCTCCGGATGATGCGGCGCGCGCCCGGCTTCGTCGCGGTCGTCTTCGCGATCCTCACCGCCGGGATCGGCGTGACGACCGCGATGTTCAGCATCGTCTCCGCGCTCTTCCTCCGCCCGCTCCCGTTCTCGCACGCGGAGGAGCTCATGACGATCCGCTCGCTGCCGCCGTCGCGTACGGCGCCGGGGCCGATGGCGCTCGCCGACGCGCTCGATCTACGCGCGCGCTCGTCGAGCCTCGAGGCGCTGGCCGCGATGTGGCCGATCGACTTCAGCGTGCGGTTCGACGCCGGCCCGCCGGAGGTCGTCCAGGCGGCGTGCGTCACCGGCGACTTCTTTCGCGTCATGGAGACGACGCCGCTCCACGGCCGGCTCCTCGAGCCGGAGGACGATCGCGCCGGCGGATCGAAGGTCCTCGTCCTCAGCGCGGAGCTCTGGCGCCGGCGCCTCGGCTCGGACCCCGCCGTGATCGGCCGCTCGCTCTCGATCGACGGCGACACGTACGTCGTGGTCGGCGTCGCGGCGGAGGGGTTCGGCTTCTGCGGATCGAGCAACGACACCTGCGCGTTCTGGACGCCGCTCGCGCCGGCGCGCGCGGACTTCCCGTCCTTCTCCAACGAGCGGGGATCGCGCTCCTTCGAGGTCGTCGCGCGGCGGAAGGAGGGCGTGGCGCTCGCGCAGGCGCGCGTCGATCTCGAAGCGAACATGGCGCGCCTCGCCGAGGAGCACCCGGATACGAACGAAGGCTGGCGCGTGCAGGTCATGGATCTGCGGGAGGTGCTCTTCGGCAGCTCGCGGCGCGAGATCTACCTCCTCTTCGCGGCGGTGGGGCTCGTCTTCGCGGTCGTGTGCGCCAACGTCGCCGGTCTCTTCCTCGCGCGCGCGATGGACCGGCGCACCGAGATCGTCACCCGCGTCGCGCTCGGAGCGACGCGCGGTCGGCTCGTCACGCAGCTCGTCACGGAGACGGTGGTGGTCTTCTTCGTCGCGGGATGCGGCGGCGCGGTCCTCGCGCGCGCGATCGTGGGATGGTTCGTGGACCACCTCGTTCGGAGCGCCGCGGTGGCCAACGTCCCGGTGGAGGTCGACGTGCGCGCCCTCGCCTTCTCGCTCGCGATCGCCGTCGCGGCGGGGACGCTCGCCGGGCTCGTCCCGGCGCTCGAGGCCGCGCGCGTCGCGCCGCAGAGCGTGCTCATGACGACGCGAGCCACGCCGAGCGGCGCGCAGCGCTGGCTGCGGAGCGCGCTCGTGGTCGTGCAGATCGCGTTCGCGTTCGCGCTGCTCGTGGAGGCGGGGCGCGTGACCCGCGACTTCGCGCGGACCGCGGCGCGCGATCCGGGCTTCGATCCGAGCCAGCTCGCGTCGGGCTATCTCGTCCTCCCGGTCCCACGCTACGCCGATCCTTCGATGCAGCGCACGTTCGTGCGTGAGCTCGTCGCGCGCGTCGGCGCGCGGCCAGGCGTCGAGTCGGTCGCGCTCTCGAGCAGCCTGCCGATGTCGGGCATGCAATGGAACGGCGGCTTTCGGATCGAAGGACGCCCGCCGCCGCAGCGGGTCGGTCCGGCCCTCGAGCGAGCGATCGT
The DNA here is from genome assembly GCA_019637155.1 of Labilithrix sp. Classification (NCBI taxonomy): domain Bacteria; kingdom Pseudomonadati; phylum Myxococcota; order Polyangiales; family Labilitrichaceae; genus Labilithrix; species Labilithrix sp. The sequence continues at coordinate 217,050 of JAHBWE010000005.1, forward strand.
GACGGCGGGCTTCTTCGAGACGATGCGGATCCCGATCCTGCGCGGCCGAGGCTTCACCGCCGCCGACACGCGGGACGCGCCCGCGGTGATGGTCATCAGTCAGCGCGCCGCGGAGCAGTTCTTCCCCGGCGAGGACCCGATCGGGCTCCGCGTCGACTGGGGCGATCACGACGACGACGTGCACGAGTGGCGCGAGATCGTCGGCGTCGCGGGCGACGTTCGCCGGCGCGGCCTCGAGCTGGACGCGCCGCCGGAGAGCTACGCCGTCGCCGAGCAGCACACGACGCGCTGGATCGCGATCCTCGCGCGCACGACGCGCGGGCCGGAGCTCCTTGCCGAGCTCCCCGCCATCGTCGCGGAGATCGATCCCACGATCGGCGTCGACGATCGGGTCATGCTCGCCGACGCCGTCGCCGGCACGATCGGTCCTGCGCGGTACACCGCGGTGCTCCTCGGCGCCTTCGCGGTGGCGGCGCTCGTGCTCGCGACGGTCGGTCTCTTCGGGCTCGTGTCGTACGCGATGAGCCAGCGCACGCGCGAGCTCGGGATCCGCCTCGCGCTCGGCGCGACGCCGGGCGACCTCGTGCGCCTCGTCCTCCGCGACGGCGCCGCGCTGCTCGCGCCGGGCCTCGCGCTCGGCGTCGCGGTCTCGCTCGTGCGTCCGCTCGATCCCGCCGTCGCGATCGTCGTGTTCTTCGCCCTCGCGCTCGCGGGCCTCGGCGCGACGCTCGTGCCGGCGCTGCGGGCGGCGCGAATGAGCCCCGCCGCGGCGCTGAAAACCGAGTAGCGTGGAGGAGCGCGTGAGCCCCAAACGTCCCCGCGTCCTCGTCGCCGACGACAACACCGACGTCCTCGACGCTCTCCGCCTCCTCCTGAAGAGCGAGGGCTTCGTCGTCGTCCCCGCCACCTCGCCCGCGGGCGCGGTCGCCGCGCTCCAGGCGGAGCCGTTCGACGCCGCGCTCCTCGACATGAACTACACGCGCGACACGACGTCGGGCGGGGAGGGGCTCGACCTCATCACGTCGCTCCGCGCGATCGATCCCGCGCTCCCGATCCTCGTCCTCACCGCGTGGGGCAGCGTCGCGGGCGCGGTCGAGGCGATGAAGCGCGGCGCGCGAGACTACGTCGAGAAGCCGTGGCAGAACGAGCGGCTCGTCGCGGCGCTGCGCACGCAGATCGAGCTCCGCGCGGCGGTGCAGGAGTCGGCGCGGCTCCAGGGCCAGAGCGAGCGCGAGCTCGAGCGATCGCTGCCGGGGATGATCGCGACGAGCAAGGCGATGGAGCCGGTGAAGCGCCTCATCGAGCGCGTCGCGAGCTCGGACGCGAACGTGCTCGTCACCGGCGAGCACGGCACGGGCAAGGACGTCGTCGCGCGCCTCATCCACGCGCGGTCACCGCGCGCGCGGAGGGCCTTCGTCCCCGTCAACGCGGGCGCGCTCGCGGACGGCGTCTTCGAGAGCGAGCTGTTCGGCCACGTGAAGGGCGCGTTCACCGACGCGAAGGCGGACCGGATCGGTTGCTTCGAGCTCGCCGACGGCGGCACGTTGTTCCTCGACGAGATCGGGACGATGCCGACCGGCCAGCAGGCGAAGCTCCTGCGGCTCCTGCAGACCGGCGAGTTCTCGCCGGTGGGATCGTCGCGCGTGCGGAAGGCCGACGTGCGCGTGGTCTCCGCGACGAACGCGGACATCGCGAAGGAGGTCGCGCGCGGCGCGTTCCGCGAGGACCTCCTCTATCGGCTGAACACGGTCGAGATCCGGCTGCCGCCGCTCCGCGATCGCGACGAGGACGTCATCGCGCTCGCGCAGCACTTCCTCCGCGTGAAGGCGGCGCGCTACGGCAAGGCGATCGAGGGCTTCGCGCCCGACGCCGCGGCGGCGCTCTCGGCGCATCGCTGGCCGGGCAACGTGCGCGAGCTCGAGCACGTGGTGGAGCGCGCGGTCGTCCTCGCCGACGCGGGGGCGATCGGGCTCGGCGAGCTCGACCTGCGTCCCGCCGGCGGCGGCGGCGCGTCGGGCGGCGCGATCGAGCGGATGACGCTCGCGGACGCGGAGGCGTACCTGATCCGGAAGGCACTCGATCGCGCGTCCGGCAACGTCGTCGCGGCGGCGCAGGAGCTCGGCCTCTCGCGGAGCGCGCTCTACCGCCGGCTCCAGGCGCTCGGGATCAAGGTGCAGGAGTGATCTTCGGGCGGGTTGCGGCGATCGCACTCCCGCCGGCCCTCGCGTGCGTCGCGGTCGCGTACGTCCACGCGCCGGGGTGGGTCGTCGTGCCCGCGCTCGCGCTGTCGGGCGCGATCGGCTACGCGGTCGACACGCAGCGCGAGAAGCGGCTCCGCACCGTTACGTCGGTCCTCGCGGCGTACCGCGCGGGCGACTACGCGATCCGCCCACGCGCGAGCGCGGCCGACGGCGCGCTCGCGGAGGTGCTCGTGGAGCTGAACGGGCTCGGCGATCTCCTGCGCGGCCATCGCCTCGGCGAGCTCGAGGCGTGGGGGGTACTCCGCAAGGTGATGGCCGAGATCGACGCCGTCATCGTCGCGGTCGACGGGGCGGGGAAGGTGCGGCTCGCGAACGACGCGGCCGCGCGCTTCGCGAAGAGGCCGATCGAGATCGGCGCCGACGCGGGCGCGCTCGGCTTCGGCGAGCTCGTCACCGGCGACGCGCCGCGCACGGTCGACGAGCGCTGGGAGCTCCGGCGCGGCACGTTCCGGCTCGCGGGGGAGCCGCAGACCTTGATCGTCCTCGCCGACGTGGGCCGCGCGCTCCGCGAGCGCGAGCGTGACGCGTGGCGCAAGATCATCCGGGTGATGGGGCACGAGATCAACAACTCGCTCTCGCCGATCCGCTCGATCGCCGACACGCTGGCGGCGCTCGCCGATCCGGCGAAGCGCGGCGAGGACTGGGAGTCGGACCTGAAGGACGGGCTCGCGATCGTGGCGCGGCGCGCGGAGTCGCTCGGGCGCTTCATGGACACCTACGCGAAGCTCGCGCGCCTGCCGCCGCCGACGCTCGTCCCGGTCGCGATCGGGCCGCTCGTCACGAAGGCGGCCGCGCTCTCGAGCGTGCCGGTGACGGCGGGCCCCGAGGTCACGCTGCCGGCGGACGCGGACCAGCTCGAGCAGGTGCTCATCAACCTGCTCAAGAACGCGGTCGAGGCGAAGACGGCCGACGTGCAGGTGTCGTGGAAGGTCGACCCCGGCGTCGTCGCGATCGAGGTCGTCGACGACGGCCCGGGCGTCGCCGATACAAAAAACCTATTTACGCCGTTTTTCACGACGAAGAAGGGCGGCTCCGGGATCGGGCTCGCGCTCTCGCGCCAGATCGTCGAGGCCCACGGCGGCCGCCTCACCCTGGAGTCGCGGACCGGCGCCGCGGGCGCGGTGGCGCGGATCGAGCTGCCGCTCGCGGATTGATTGCGTAGTACAATGGGCTCATGAAGCTCGTCGCCCTCCCGGCCCTGGCTCTCGTGCTCGTCGCCTGCGCTGCGGACGGCGAGATGAAGGTGAACGCCTCGACGAACGGCGACACGAACACGTCGGCGTCGGCCTCCGCGTCGGTCGAGGGCGAGGGCGGAGGAGGCGGGGCGGCGGAACCACCGGAGAGGGGGGAGGAGCCGGAGAAGGTGACGGCGACGGCGTCGTCGGAGCAACCCGCGACCTGTCCGCTCGTGTGCTACGTCGCGAACAAGGGCCGCGTCGCTCCGGCGGACGAGCAGCGCCTCGCGGGCGAGCTCGCGAGCGAGCTGACCCTGCTCCGCAGCTGCGGCTCCTCGAACGTGCGCCCCTCCCTCACGCTGCGCTTCGAGAGCAGCGGCCAGCTCACGGGCTTCGGCGTCGACGCCGAGCGCGGCAACGAGGGCGCCTGCGTCAACACGGTCCGCGAGCACCGCCCCGCCGTGACGTACCCCGGCCCCGCGACGCTGCGCTGCTCGGAGCGATGCCCCGGCGACTCGACGCGCGTCCCGCGCCGCCGCCAGCCGACGTAGCTCGACCTAGCTCGCGAGGTGGACGCGGCTACGGACGACGACGAACGTCGCGAGGAGCGCGCCGGTGCCGAGGAGCGCGAAGGCGAGCATCCAGGTCGGGTGCGTGACGCCGAGGATGACGCCGAGGAGCATCGCCGCGAGCATCACGCCGCCGGCGGCGACGCGGAATGCGAGATCGCCCGCGGTCACGGAGGGCAGGCGCGGACCGCGGCGCGCGAAGCGGAGCGGGAGGCTCCGTGCATACGTGGCGGCGGACCCGCCGGGGCGCGCGAGCAGCGCCGGCCGCGCGGCCCGGCGGCCGTGGAGGGGACGTTTCGTGCGAACATGCGGCGCATGAATGGCCATCCCCTGGCCGTTGCATCCCGCGCGCCACCCATCGCATTGCGCGCGCCGCGCATCGCGTCCTCCCTCGACGTGGGGCGTTTCCCCCCGGGGCCCCAATGCCCGAAGAGCGGCGCCCGCGGGCGCCGGTCGATGGGTTGGGGCGGGGTTTGGGGCAGAGCCCCATCATGAAGCGGAGCCCCAACACGAAAGCGTATAACGTGGGCTCATGCGGACCTTCCGCGCCGCCACGCTCAACATCTGGAACCGCTTTGGCCCGTGGGACGAGCGCCTCCGCGCCATCCGCGAAGGCCTGAGGACGGTCGACCCGGACGTCATCGGGATGCAGGAGGTGCTGCGCACGAGCGACCTCGATCAAGCCGCGGCCGTCTCGGAGGGCCTCGGCTACGACGTCGCGTGGGGGGTGGCCTCGGAGAACCACGGCTTCCCGGTCGGCAACGCGATCCTCTCGAAGTGGCCGATCCTCACGCACGAGCGCATCGCGTTGCCGGACGGGGGGAGCGACGAGCGGCGCTGCCTCCTCTACGCGCTCATCGACGCGCCGTTCGGGAAGCTCCCGTTCTTCTGCACCCACCTCAACTGGAAGCTCCATCACGGTCACGTCCGCCAGCTCCAGGTGAAGGCGATCGCGCAGGAGATCGCGCGCCTCGCGCCGATGGTCGACGGCGTGTTCCCGCCCGTCCTCGTCGGCGACCTCAACGCGGGGCCGGACGCGGACGAGATCCGCTTCCTCAAGGGCCTCACCGGGCTGGGCGGCGAGTGCGTGTATTTTGCAGATTCCTTCGAGCTCGCCGGCGACGGCTCGGTAGGCGCGACGTTCTCGAAGACGAACCCGTTCGCGGAGCCGCTCCGCGAGCCGGAGCGCCGCATCGACTACGTCTTCGTCCGCGGCCCCGACGACGCGCAGCGCGGCGAGCCGACCGAGGCGCGGGTGTGCTTCGATCGCCCGTACGAGGGAACGTTCCCGAGCGACCACTACGGCGTCGTCGCCACGATCACGGCGGGCCGCTGACCCTGCGAATGCGCTACGCCGTCGTCGTCGCTGCTGCACTCTGGTGGTCCCTCGCGCCGGCCTCGGCGCGCGCGCAGTCCCAGAAGCCGACCTCCCGCACGACGGAGTATTCGCCGTACGAGCGGGAGGCGATCACGATCGCGCTGAAGGAGCACGGTAAGACGATCGATCCCGCGCCGGAGGGGAAGACGATCGGCGACATCACGACCGTGCGGCTCGCGGTGCTCGAGCCGCGCGATCCGGGGCCGGAGCTGCTCCAGCCGATCCCGCTCCTGGCGCCGGTCGGGAAGTACCTGAAGAAGGACCACCTGAACTGGCTCCACTTCCAGTCGCGCGACTACATCATTCGGCGCGAGCTGCTCCTCAAGCCGGGCGACGAGTACGTCCAGGTCCTCATCGACGAGACGGCGCGCAACATGCGCGGGCGCATGACGTTCCAGGTCTCGCTCGTCGTCATCGTGCCGGTGAAGGCGGAGGAGCCGGACAAGGTCGACCTCCTCGTCATCGCGAAGGACATCTGGAGCCTCCGCCTCTCGTTCAACATCGTCGGCACCGCGAACGGGATCGAGGACTTCACGCTCGTGCCGCAGGAGACGAACTTCCTCGGCCTCCAGCACACGGCGTCGACGAGCTTCCGCATGCAGCCGGAGTCGCTCGCCTTCGGCGTGGGCTACCGGGTCCCGCGCTTCGGCTATTCGTGGATCGGCGCCGGCGCGAGCGCGGGCATCATCTTCAACCGGCGCAGCGGGCAGCCCGAGGGCTCGAGCTTCGGGCTCAGCGCGGGGCAGGGCCTGTACTCGACGCGGACGCCGTGGGCCTGGGACGCGGACGCGGGCTACTCCATCGGCGTCGCCCGTCGCTACTCGAACGCGCAGGTGTTCCGCTACGACTCGCGGCTGACGCCGGCGGTGCGGGACAACGTCCCGTGGGAGTACAAGAGCCGCTCGTTCGCGGGCTCGGTGTCGCTCACGCGCTCGTTCGGCTGGGCGCTCAAGAACAACTTCGCGATCGCGCTGAACGCCTCGACCGCGAGCTACGACACGTTCGACCTCTCCGCCTACGACCCGCGCGTGGCGGCCGACTTCCGCCGGCGCGCCCTCCCGACGAGCGAGTCGCGCGTCTATCCCTCCGTCGGCTGGCGCACCTTCCGCACCGACTTCCTCCGCACGCTCGACATCAACACGCTCGGCCTGCAGGAGGACTACCGCATCGGCCACGACGTCTCCTTCGGCTTCTACCCCGTCTTCAAGGCGCTCGGCTCCTCGCGCGACGTCTACGGCGTCTCCGGCCGGGCGGGGTATTCGATCGCGCTCGCGGACGGCATCTTCGGCGCGAGCGTCTCCACGTTCGCGGAGGTGAACGAGGGCATCATCAGCGACGGCTCGGTCAGCGCGTCCTTCGGCGCCGCGACCCCGCGCTTCGTGATCGGCCGCTTCGTGATGAACACGTCGATCTCGAACCGCTACCGGAACTACCTGAACTCGCGCGCGATCATCGGCGGCGAGGACCGCCTCCGCGGCTATCCGACCGGCATCTTCGCCGGCAAGGACACGGTCTTCCTCAACATGGAGTTTCGCTCGCGCGCGATCGAGATCTTGAAGGCGCAGCTCGGCGGCGTGCTCTTCATGGACTCCGCCGACGCCGCCTACGGCCTCGACAACCTGCGCCCGAAGCAGTCGGTCGGCTTCGGCGTCCGCGCGCTGTTCCCGCAGGTGAACCGCAACGTCTTCCGCCTCGACGTCGCGTTCCCGATCCAGCGGGGCCCGTTCCCCGACGCCGGCATCATGACGCCGGTGAGCCCGTGGGGGATCTTCTTCGCCTTCGATCAGGCCTTCGTGCCGTGAGCGCCCCTCAGGCGCCGGGCTCGACGCCGAGCTCTCGCAGCCGAGCCTCGAGCATCGCGGCCCGCGCCTCCGCGGTCGCCGCGCGCTCCTCCGCCGTCGCCGCGCGCTCGTTGCCGGTGGGAATCAAGACTCCGTCGAGGTCGGCCCAGCGCAGCCAGCGCTCGCGGAGATCCTCGAACACGCCGTCCCAAACGACGAGGCTCAGCCCGATCGAGGCGAAGCGCGGCTGCGGCTGGTGGACGTAGACGCCGCCCATGAGCGTGAACGACATCACCTCGCCGGCTCCGGTCTTGCCGAGCGGGTCGAACACCACGTAGTGCGTCACCCGCATTCGTTCGTAGTCGCGCAGCTTGTCGCTGAGCTCGCCGCCGTCGGTGTTGGACACGATCTCGATCACGACGTCCGGCGGCTTGCCGTACTCCCACACGAAGTACGACTGCCGCCGTTCGGGGCCGGTCACCGGCTTCGGCTCGACGTCGAGGCTCAGGAACGCGTCGGGCACGATCGCCGGGTTCTGCGCGATCGCGAAGACGCCGACGTTGGCGGCGGCGAAGAACCGCCGCCCCGGCTTCCAGCCGCTGTAGAGCGACTCCGTGAGCAGACGCATCTGCTTCTCTGCGAACACGCTGTCCACCGGCTTGCCGTCCTCGGTGATGAGGTGGCTAGTGTCCGGCGCGGGCCACGGACCGTCCGTGCCCGGATCCATGGAGCTCGGAGAGCTGCTTTGTGCCATCGCCATCGAGTGTACCTCCCATCGCTTGCGTCGTAGCCATCGCAAGCGACCAAGCACGCCACATGCCCGCACCCGCGCCCAGCGATTCCGCGCCTTTGCCTCCGCTCGCACCTGGCCCGGGCCAGATCGGGCCAGGCCAGGTGCCAGTTGGAGCTGGGCTCAGGCCACGCCGGCCGCGGAGGAGCCTGGCTTTGCTGCGTTCGGCGTGAGGAGGACCGTGCTCTCTGCGGGGGCCACCTCCTTTTCGAGGGCGGCGTCGATGACCTGGCTCATGTCGTCGACGAGCGTGATCTCGAGCTCCGCCTTCACCTCCTCCGGTACCTCGTCGAGGTCGCGACCGCACTTGGTCGGGAGGACGATCCGCTTCAGGCCCGCGCGGTGGGCGGCGAGGACCTTCGCCTTGATGCCGCCGACGGGGAGGACCCGTCCGCGCAGCGTCGCTTCGCCGGTCATCGCGGTGTCGGGGCGGACGCGGCGGCCGGTGAAGAGCGAGACGAGCGCGGTGAAGATGGTCACGCCCGCGGAGGGCCCGTCCTTCGGCACCGCGCCGGCGGGGACGTGGATGTGCACGTCCTGGTTCTGCACGCTCTCGGGCGCGATGCCGAGGCGCTCGGCGTTGCTGCGGACGTAGGTGAGCGCCGCGCGCGCCGACTCCTTCATCACGTCACCGAGCTGGCCGGTGATCTCGACCTGGCCCTTGCCGGGCATCTTCGAGGTCTCGATGAAGAGGATCGAGCCGCCGAACGGCGTCCACGCCATGCCGGTCGCGACGCCCGCGATCGACGTCCGTTCGGCCGCCTCGGAGTCGAACTTCGGCTTGCCGAGGTGCTTCGCGAGGTCCGTCTCGCCGATCGTGACGGCGGCGTCCTCCTTCGTCGTCGCGCGCGCCACCTCGAGCGCGGCGGCGCGGCAGAGCTTCTTGATCTCGCGATCGAGCTGGCGGACGCCGGCCTCTCGCGTGTAGTCGCGCACGATGACGGCGAGCGCGTCGTCGGTGATCGTGAGCTTGCCCTCCGCGATGCCGTGCTCCTTCGTCCGCTTGTCGACGAGGTGCTTCTTCGCGATGTGGACCTTCTCGTCGGTGGTGTAGCCCGAGAGCTCGACGATCTCGAGGCGATCGCGGAGCGGGGCCGACAGCGTCTCGAGCGTGTTTGCGGTGCACACGAACATGACCTCCGAGAGATCGAACGGCAGCTCGAGGTAGTGATCGGTGAACGTCTTGTTCTGCTCGGGATCGAGGACCTCGAGGAGGGCTGCCTCGGGCGAGCCGGCCCAGCTGTTGCCCATCTTGTCGACCTCGTCGAGGAGGATGACGGGGTTCTTCACCTTCGCCTTGCGGAGCGCGTGGACGATACGGCCCGCGAGCGCGCCGACGTAGGTGCGGCGGTGGCCGCGGATCTCGGCCTCGTCCCGCACGCCGCCGAGCGCGACGCGCACGAACGGGCGGCCGGTCGCGTCGGCGATCGACTGGCCGAGCGACGTCTTGCCGACGCCGGGCGGTCCGACGAAGCAGAGGAGGGTGCCCTTCGTGTTCCCCGAGAGCTTGAGCACCGCGACGTGCTCGAGGATGCGCTTCTTGATGTCGGCGAGGCCGTAGTGATCGCCCTCGAGCTGCGCCTGGATCTTGTCGAGGTCGATCTCCGCGTCGGCGCGCTTGTCCCACGGGAGGTCGGCGATGAGCTCGAGGTAGTTGCGGATGACGTGCACCTCGGCGCCGCTGCCGCCCATGCTCTCGAGGCGGCGGAGCTCGCGGTCGGCGACCTTGCGCGCGTCCTCGGGGAGGTTCGCCTCGTCGAGGCGCCTCTTGAGGAGATCGAGGTCGTTCTCCGGATCGTCGCCGAGCTCCTTCTTGATCGCGCGCATGTGCTCGCGGAGGACGTGCTCGCGCTGGTTCTTGCCGAGCTCCTTCTTGACCTCGCCTTCGATCTTGGCGCGGACCTCCGCCTTGGCCTTGCTCTCGCCGATGCGCTTCACGAGGAGGCGGATGCGCGCGGGCACGTCCACTTCGCCGAGGAGCTCGACCTCCTGCTCGGTGGGCAGATCGAGGAGCGCGATGATGCGGTCCGCGAACATGCCGGCGTCCTCGACGCCGTCGTACTCGGCCGCTTCGCCGAGCGCGCCGCCGGCGCCTTCGACGATGGCCTCGACCTCGAGCGCGAGCGCACGAGCGAGCTCCTTCGCCTCGACCGTGTCGCCGTTCTGATCGACGAGGTGGGTCGCGTTCGCCTTGAAGAAGGGATCGCGCGCGGTGAATTCGTCGACGCGCGCGCGGCCGAGACCTTCGAGCGTGAGCTCGTATTCGCGCTCGCTCTTCCGGCTGATCGTCTTGACGCGCGCGTAGGCGCCGAACGCGTAGACGTCGTCTTTGTCGAGCTCGACCGGCCGCGGATCCTTCTGCGTGAGCGTGAGGACGATGTCGCCGGGGTAGAGGGTGCGGAGGAGCGCGACGGATCGCGCGCGCCCGACCGCGAAGGTGAGGGTGGCTCCGGGCACGAGCACTCCGGAGCGAAGCGGCAGCACGGCAATGGGCGAAGGCGGCGTAGGAACGCCGTCACGGAGCTGAGACATTGTTCTCTCCTGACGAGCGAAGCCGCTGTCGAACGGTGCCCTCATGGCATCGCGATCGACTCCGCTACCGGGCAGAGAGAGAACCTAACGACGTCGCGAGCCCCGTCAATCGGTTGGCACGATTTTGCCCACACCGACGATTTCGCGAAACAGAAGCCGTTCCCGGAGCATCTCTCGCTTAACGAACACGCTTCGCCACGCGCTCCGCTCGCGCTCGTCGCCACGGGCAGGGCGCGCGGGGCGGGGATGGTTGGGCGCGGTGGTGCCGCGAGGCGTTGCGAAAGGCGGGCGGCTCGACGACGGATCGCCATGCCGTGCGCACGCGAGGATGCGCGCGTCTTCCTCGCGCGCGTCCTCCGGCTGTGCGTGGATTACGGCGAGCCCGGGGGCTTCGGGAGGCAGACGCCGACCTGGCAGGCGTTGCCGGCGGCGCAGTCGACCGCGGTCTGGCAGGGGAAGGCGCACTTGCCGGCGGGGACGTTGCAGCGGTGCAGGCCGCACGCGCCGTCGTTCGAGCACGGGAGCGCGAGCGGGCCCGGCGTCGCCATCTGGCCCGCGTTCGGATCGACGCCCGGCTGCGGAGCGGTCGGCTGCGGAGCGGGCTGCGGGTACTGCTGGCCCTGCGGCGGATACTGCTGCGGGTACTGCTGACCCTGCGGCGGGTATTGCTGCTGATACGGGTCCTGCGGATACGGCTGGGCGCTCGGCTGCGTCGGAGGAGGCGGGTCGCTGCCGCCGCACGCAGAGATGGCGATCGCGAGGACCGTCGTGCTGAAGAAAAAGGCCGTCGAAGTAAGCGTCAGCGTCGAGCGTCGCATGGTCGGTTTCTCCTTACCGAGACGAGGCTACCACCGATAGCTCAACCGCGTCTTACGACGTCGGTCGGGAGGTCGATCTCGCTCGTCGGTTCGTCGTCGTCGTCGAAGTTGTACTTCGGTTGGACGTGGGTACCCATCGGGCGAGTCACTCCGTGCACGAGGTCCCAACCCATGTCGCCCGGCTCAGCTTTCGCCGGCGCCCAGTCGGGATCGACCGGCGGCATGCTGAAGTTCGGCATCGCGACGTCGTCCGTGCCCGTGCCGCCTCCGAAGATCGGCGGCGGCGCGACGCCCACGATCGTCGCCGCGGGAGGGCGCATCGGCGGAGGCTCCGCCGCCGCGCCGAGGAAGAGCGCGCGCGCGTTCGGCGGGTTCGACGGCGGGGAGGCGGGGACGGAGCTCGGCGTCGGCGCCGCCGCGGGCGGGGGAGGGAAGAACGGATCGTCCTCGATGATCACGCTCGGCAGGTCCTGCACCGCGGGCGCGACCGACGCCGCGGGCTTCGCGGGCGGCTTCGAGATCGCGTTGCCGCTCGCGGGCGGCGGCTTCGGCGGCTCGGCCGACGGCTTCGTGACCGCCGGCGGCTGCTTCGACGACGGGACCGGCGGCGGCTTCGAGACCGCCGGCGGTTGCTTCGACGACGTCGGGACGGGCGGCGGCTTGGAGACGGCGGGCGCGGACTCGGGCGCCTTCGCGATCGGGACCGGCGGCTTCGCGGGCGCGGACGCGGCGGGCTTCGACACCGGCGGCGGCTCGGCCTTCGCCGCGGGCACCTCGATCTTCGCCGGCGGTGGCGGGAGCGACGCCGACTTCTGCGGCGGCGGCGGCGGCATCGACTCGGCCTTCGTCTGCGCGCCCGGCGGCGTCGGCAGCGGCGCCGGCTTCGCGATCACGGGCTCGGGCTGCGGCGTCGCCGCCTCGGGCGGGCGCGCGGAGATGCGCGCCGGCACGTCCATGCGCGGCGTGGGCGGGGCCTCCGGGACCTCGGCGCCCGCGCGCGGCGGCGCCTCGGAGGGCGCGCGCGGCATGTCCGACTTGCGATCGTCGGGGCCCGTCTCCGCGAGGCCGATCTGGCGCGCGAGCGCGTCGAGCGCGAAGAGGAGGCCCTCGTGCGCGGTCTTCGCGAGGATCGTCTCCCAGCCGATCGCGGCGACGAGCCCGGTCGGCGACGCGTCCCCGCTCTGATGCACCGACGCGAGCCACGCGACGATCTGCTCCTTCGAGAGCGCGGCGCACACCACGTCGGTGCCCTCGAGCTTCTGCGTCTTCAGCGCGAGGTGCTCGAAGAACCAGCGCTCGTCGAAGAGCGAGAGGTCGCGCGCGAGGGCGAGCGCCTTGCGCACCGAGCCGAGCGGGAGGTTCGCGCCGCGCCAGAACGCCCACCAGTCCTCGAGCGGGATCCAGTCGATCAGGATCTCCGGCGTGATGCCCTCCTCGATGACCGGCGCGTCGATGTCGCCCGCGTTCAGCGCGTCGTTCACCGTCATGCGGACGCGGTCGTCGTCGTCGCGGAGCGCGGACTTCTTCCCGCGGATGCCCCAGTTCGAGAGGAGGTCGGCGCGGACCTCGTTCGGCATGTAGAGAAAGACGCGGTCCTTCGCGCCGCTCTTGTCCTGCGGGAAGAAGTGCGAAAGGAACGCCTTGGCGTCGCGGATCCGGCCTTCGTCCGTCCGGCGAAAGGCTTCGAGCGCGAGGCATAGCTTGGTGACGGGCCGGCCGCGGGCGTTCCTGGGGTTCTGCACCGGCCACGAAGGTACCATGCACGGGTCTTTGCTGGGAAATTACGGCCTGACCTTCTCCCGTCCGCTCCGGGGATCGTGCTTGTCGACCCCCTCTGGAATTCCCCCTTTCACCGCGTCGGTCGGGATGGAGCCGCGGATCCAGAGCGTGCGCTCGACCATCGTCCGGAAGATCCCCTCGAGCGCGGCCTGCACCTCCGGTCCTTCCAGGATCCCGAACGCGCGCGCGATCGCCTCGATCGTCGCGAGCCCCGCCGGGTGCGTCTCGAGGCGCAGCCGGTACTCCGTCGGCGGCCCCAGCGGCAGCGTAGCGCAGCGGACGTCCCTCAGACCTGGGACACGCGCGCGCACCTTCGAGGCCTGGCGCCAGTTCCCGTCGGGGACGATGAGCGTGACGGGTCGATCGCGCGCGGTGAGCGGCTCCGCCCCTTCGTGCGGGAAGAGCAGCACCGGCTCGGTGCCCTCCGGCCACGTGACCTCGTCCTCCGGCTCACCTTCGCGCCCGCGCACGACCGTCGCGCTGTTCGTGAGCGCGAGCGTCGCGATGTGACCGGTGTTGGTCGGCTTCCGGAGCTCGGCCTTGTGCATGACGAGGACGAGGCGCGTCCGCGTCTCGAGGCGCGGGATGAGCGCGCAGATGCACAGGCTCATGTGCATCATGCATGCTTTGCAGCGGTGGCCGTAGTTGGCGCGGCGGCTCATGCGAAGGCGAAGGGGAAGGCGACCGCGAGCTTCTCGAAGGGGACGCGGAGGTCGTCCGGCAGCGGCGCCTCGACCTCGACGCGGGCGCCGGTGACGGGGTGCGCGAAGGCGATCGCGTGGGCGTGGAGCGCGAGGCGATGGAGGTCGTACGTCGCGCGGTAGTGGCGGTTGATCGACCCCGAGCCGTGCTTCACGTCGCCGACGAGCGGGTGGTCGATGTGCCGCAAATGCCGGCGGATCTGGTGGAGCCGGCCCGTCTCCGGCCGCGCGAGCACGAGCGAGCAGCGGTCGACGGTGGAGCGCGCGAGGACGCGGTAGCGGGTGAGCGCCGGCACGCGCGGTCCGTCCTCGGACCTCTGGATCGGGTAGTCGATGACGCCTTCGTCCGCCTTCACCGCGCCGCGGACGAGCGCGAGGTAGCGCTTCTCGACGCGTCCCCCCTCGAACGCGGCGGCGAGGGCGCGCGCGGCCTCCTGCGTCCGCGCGAACACGAGCGCGCCGCTGGTGCCGCGATCGAGGCGGTGGAGCGGGAACACGTGCGCGCCCCCGAGCGCGTCGCGGACGCGGAAGAGCGCGACGTCGTCGTCGCGATCCCAGCCGCGATGCACGAGGAGCCCCGACGGCTTGTTCGCGATCGCGACGTGGTCGTCGACGTAGAGGAGATCGATCGTCAAAGGACGAGCGTCTCGGTGTGCTCACCCCACACCTCGCGGAGCACGTTCGCGATCTCGCCCACCGTGCCGCCCGCCTTCACCGCGTCGAGGATGAAGGGGAGGAGGTTGTCGCTCCCGCGCGCGGCGGCGTCGATCGTGCGCAGCGCCGCGGCGTGCTTCGACGCGTCGCGCTTCCCCCGGAAGGCGCGGAGGCGCTCGACCTGCGCGCGCTCGATCTCGGGGTCGATCTTCATGATCGGGACCGCGGGCGAGTCTTGCACGAAGTCGTTCAGCCCCACGATCGTGCGCTGCTTCTTCTCGATCTCGAGCTGGTAGGCGTACGCGCTGTTCTGGATCTCGCGCTGCGGGTAGCCCTGCTCGATCGCGGCGACCATGCCGCCGAGCTCGTCGATGCGCGCGACGTATTTGTTCGCCTCCGCCTCGAGGCGGTTCGTGAGCGCCTCGATCGCCCACGCCCCGCCGAGCGCGTCGACGAAGTCGGCGATCCCCGACTCGTAGGCGACGATCTGCTGCGTGCGGAGCGCGATCGTCGCCGACTCGCTCGTGGGGAGGCCGAGCGCCTCGTCGTAGCTGTTCGTGTGGAGCGACTGGCAGCCGCCGAGCACGGCCGCGATCGTCTGCATCGTGACGCGCGCGACGTTCACGAGCGGCTGCTGCGCGGTGAGGGTCATGCCCGCGGTCTGGCCGTGGAAGCGGAGCGCCCGCGCGCGGTCCGTCTTCGCGCCGAAGCGCTCCTTCATCAGCGTGCTCCACATCCGGCGGGCGGCGCGGAACTTCGCGACCTCCTCGAGCACGTTGTTGTGGACGTTGAAGAAGAACGAGAGCTGCGCGCCGAACTGGTCGACGTCGAGGCCCGCGTCCTTCGCCGCCTGGACGTAGGCCATGCCGTCGGCGAGGGTGAACGCGATCTCCTGCGCCGCGTCGCAGCCCGCCTCGCGGATGTGGTAGCCGCTGATCGAGATCGTGTTCCAGCGCGGGACCTCCTTCCCGCAGAACGCGAAGATGTCGGTGATGAGGCGGAGGGAAGGGCGCGGCGGATAGATGTACGTCCCGCGCGCCATGTACTCCTTCAGCACGTCGTTCTGGATCGTGCCGCGGATCGCGGTCCGCGACACGCCTTGCTCCTCCGCGACCGCGATGTAGAGGCAGAGGAGGATCGACGCGGTCGAGTTGATCGTCATCGACGTCGAGATCTTGTCGAGCGGGAGCCCTCGCAAGAGCGTCCGCATGTCGTCGAGCGAGTCGATCGCGACGCCGACGCGTCCGACCTCGCCGAGGCTGCGCTCGTCGTCGGAGTCGCGCCCCATCTGGGTCGGGAGATCGAACGCGACCGAGAGCCCGGTCTGTCCTTGCTTCAGGAGGTAGTGGTAGCGCTCGTTCGACTCCGCGGCGGTGCCGAAGCCGGCGTACTGGCGCATCGTCCAGAGGCGGCCGCGGTACATGTTCGGCTGCACGCCGCGGGTGAACGGCGGCGCGCCGGGGACGCCGAGGTCCCGCTCGGGGTCCCAGCCCGCGAGGTCCTCCGGACCGTACAGCGGCGCGACGTCGGCGTGACCGGCGAGGTTCGCGACGCGGGCGCGGGGTTTCTCCTTCGCCTCCACGCGCGCGAGGGTCTCGGCCTCCCACTTCTTCCGGAGATCGGCGTAGGACATGACCGCGCTGCTTTAGCACGGTAAAGGTCAGGTGCGATGCGCCGCCTCCTCTTCACGATCCCGTCGTACGCGTACCTCGAGCCGTCGTTCCTCGCCGCGGGCGACTTCGAGCACGGCGACCTCGAGCGCAAGACGTTCCCCGACGGCGAGCGCTACCTCCGCATCCTCTCGGACCTCTTCCAGCGCGACGTCGTGCTCCTCGGCGGCACGCCGACCGACGCGGACTGGCTCGACGTCTTCGACCTCGCCTGCGGCATCGCGCGCGGCGGCGCGCGGTCGCTCTGGATCGTCATGCCGTACTACGGCTACTCGACGATGGAGCGGGCGGTGAAGCCGGGCGAGGTCGTCGTCGCGAAGGCGCGCGCGCGTCTCCTCTCCGCGATCCCGGCGCCGGAGGGCGGCACCCACCTCTTCCTCTTCGACCTCCACACCGACGGGATCGAGTTCTACCTCGACGACCGCATCCTCACGCGACACGTGTATGGTGCACCCATCATCACGGCGAAGATCGCGGACCGCATGATGGGGCGGCCCTTCGTCCTCGGCGCCTGCGACGCGGGGCGGGCGAAGTGGGTGCAGAGCCTCGCGCGCGACCTGAACGTCGAGCCCGCGTTCGTCTACAAGCGGCGCGACGACGCGGGCGGCATGGCGGTGACGGGCATCAACGCGGACGTGAAGGGCAAGGAGGTCGTCGTCTACGACGACATGATCCGCACCGGCTCCTCGCTCGTGCAGGCGGGCAAGGCGTACCTCGCCGCGGGCGCCTCGAAGGTCCACGCGATCGCGAGCCACCTCGTCCTCCCCGGCGACGCGCTCGCGAACATCCGCGCGTCGGGCGTCTTCGAGTCGATCATGGGCACCGACTCCCACCCCGGCAGCCAGAAGCTCGCCGCCGAGGACCGCGCCGCCGTCGCCCCGCGCCTCGTGTCCTGCCTCGACTCGACGAGCGAATATCCGGCGTACTCGCGCCACTCGCTCGGCTGACGAGGTCGCCCCATGCGGAGCGCGGCGCGGAAGGCGGCTCGTTCCTCGTCGGCGGCGGATCCGAGGGCGGGCCGTCGTTCAAGGGCGCGATCGCGGAGGTGGCGATCTACGACGTGGTCCTCTCGCCGGAGCGGATCAAGGCGCATTTCGAACTCGGCCGCCCGCGGTGACCAGGTCGTGCGAGGATGGCGCGCGTGAACCGCGCCTCCTCGCTCCTCGCGCTCCTCGCCGTCGCCGCCTGTTCGCGCACGCCCGCCCCGGCCGGCGAGCCCGGCGCGGCGAAGCCCGACGCGGACCCTGCGCCCGTCGCGAGCGGTAACGCGCCGCCGCCGCCGACGCCCGCGGGCGCGACCGATTGTTCGACGCCGTCGGGGCTCACGTGCTGGCGCTTCGACACGCCCGAGGCCGCGTTCAAGCACGTGCTCGCGACCGATCCGCTCATCCTCGCGATCGGCGAGGCGCACGCGCAGAAGGGCTCCGAGAAGCTCGCGTCGTCGACGAAGCGCTTCATGGACTCGCTCCTCCCGATCGTCGCGCCGAAGGCGAGCGACATCGTCGTCGAGCTCTGGATCCCCGATCCGACGTGCAAGAAGGAGACGGTCCGCGCGGTCGCGAGCGCGCAGAAGCCCGTCGTCGAGGCGCAGGCGGAGACGAACCAGAACGAGTACGTGACGCTCGGCGTGAAGGCGAAGGCGGCCGGCGTCACGCCGTGGCCGCTCCGCCCCACCTGCGACGAGCTCGCGACCGTCGCCGACGCGGGCGCCGACGCCGTCATCACGATGCTCGGCTACGTGAAGAAGCTCACGCAGGACAAGGTCGTCCAGCTCGTGAACCGGAACCGCGCCGACGCCGCGGCGGGCAAGACGATGGTCGTCGCGTACAACGGCGCGCTCCACAACGACCTCATGCCGAGCGCGCAGATGAAGGACTACAGCTTCGGTCCCGAGCTCGAACGCTTCGCCGGCGGCCGCTACACCGAGCTCGACATCATCGTGCCCGAGTACGTGAAGAAGAACCCGTCGTGGGAGCGGCTCGCGTGGTACCCGGCGTTCGAGGCCGATCGCGCCGCGAGCAAGGACACGACCAAGACGACGCTCTACCTCGTCGGCGACAAGTCCTACACCCTCGTGTTCCCTGCCAGTCCACCTTCCGAAAAACCTCATTGAAGCGCGGGCTCGGATGCTCGACGCTGGTCGGGCATGCAGCCGAAGAGCCAGAAGAGTGAGCCGCCGATGACGTCGCCCAGCATCGAGGCGGATCATCGTCCGCTGATCGAAGACGACCGCACCGGCATGGACGACGCCTCGCTGAAGCGCGCCTTCCTCGACCACCTCTCGTATTCGATCGGCAAGAACGCCTTCAACTCGACGAAGCTCGATCGCTTCTTCGCCCTCGCGCTCACCGTGCGCGACCGCCTCGTCTATCGCTGGGCGCAGACGCAGGAGACGTACTCGAAGCAGGACGTGAAGCGCGTCTATTACCTCTCGGCCGAGTTCCTCCTCGGGCGCGCGCTCACGAACAACCTCCACGCGCTCGACCTCTACGACCGCGCGAAGAAGCTCCTCGCCGACGCCGGTCTCGACATCTCCGACGTCTTCGAGTCCGAGCCCGAGCCGGGCCTCGGCAACGGCGGCCTCGGTCGCCTCGCGGCCTGTTTCCTCGACTCGATGGCGACGCTCGGCTACGCGGGCTACGGCTACGGCATCCGCTACGAGTTCGGCATCTTCGAGCAGGAGCTGAAGGGCGGCTGGCAGGTGGAGCGGCCCGACGAGTGGCTCAAGTTCGGCAACCCGTGGGAGTTCATGCGGCCGGAGTACGCCGTCTCGGTCGGCTTCGGCGGGCGGGTGGAGGACACCACCAACGAGGCCGGCGACCGCGTGATGAAGTGGGTCCCGGCGCAGCACGTCCTCGGCGTCCCGTTCGACACGCCGATCGCGGGCTACCGCAACGACACCGTCAACACGCTCCGCCTCTGGCAGGCGCGCGCGGGCAACGAGTTCGACCTCCAGGTCTTCAACGACGGCGACTACGTCCGCGCGGTCGAGGACAAGAACGCGAGCGAGGTCATCTCGAAGGTCCTCTACCCGAACGACCACAACCAGGCCGGCCGCGACCTCCGCCTGAAGCAGGAGTACTTCTTCGTCGCCTGCGCCGTCGCCGACATCGTTCGGCGCTACAAGAAGACGCACGGCGACTTCGAGAGCTTCGCGCAGAAGAACGCGATCCAGCTCAACGACACGCACCCCGCGATCGCGGTCGCCGAGCTGATGCGCGTCCTCGTCGATCAGGAGGGCGTCCCGTGGGACCGCGCCTGGGAGATCACGGTCGCGACGTGCGGCTACACGAACCACACCCTCCTCGCGGAGGCGCTCGAGAAGTGGCCGGTGGCGATGTTCGAGCGCCTGCTCCCGCGCCACCTCCAGATCATCTACGAGGTGAACCGCCGCTTCGTCCGCGCGCTCGTCGCCAAGTTCCCCGGCGACGACGCGCGCATCCGGCGCATGTCGATCATCGAGGAGCCCTCCGCCAACCTGCCCGGCACCGAGAAGAAGGTGTGCATGGCGCACCTCGCCGTCGCGGGCTCGCACGCGGTCAACGGCGTCGCGGCGCTCCACACCGACCTCCTGAAGCGCGACGTGCTCCGCGACTTCGCCGAGATGACGCCGGCGAAGTTCTCCAACAAGACGAACGGCGTCACGCCGCGGCGCTGGCTCCACTCCTGCAACCCGCGCCTCTCCGCCGTCATCACGGAGGCGATCGGCCCGGGCTGGGTCACCGATCTCGAGCGCCTCGAGGAGCTCGCCCCGCTCGCGACCGACGCGTCCTTCGTCGAGAAGGTCGCGGCGGTGAAGCGCGCCAACAAGGCCGACTTCGCGCAGTATTGCCTCAAGCACTACCGCCTCCGCTTCGATCCCGACTCGCTGTTCGACGTCCAGATCAAGCGCCTCCACGAGTACAAGCGCCAGCTCCTCAACGCGCTCCACGTCATCCGCCTCTACCTCGACGCGAAGCGCGATCCGAACGCGCTCGAGGCCCCCCGCACCGTGCTCTTCGGCGCGAAGGCGGCGCCGGGCTACCGCGCGGCGAAGCTCATCATCAAGCTGATCAACTCCATCGCCGACGTCGTGAACAGCGACCTCGATCTCGGCGGCCGCCTCAAGGTCGCGTTCCTCCCGAACTACCGCGTCTCGCTCGCGGAGCGCATCATCCCGGCGTCCGATCTCTCGGAGCAGATCTCGACCGCGGGCAAGGAGGCCTCGGGCACGGGCAACATGAAGCTCGCGATGAACGGCGCGCTCACGATCGGCACCCTCGACGGCGCGAACATCGAGATCCGCGACGCGGTGGGGGCGGACAACTTCTTCCTCTTCGGCCTCACGACGGAGGAGGTCCACAACGTCCAGCGCACGGGCTACAGCCCGCGCGCGATCTACGAGAAGAACGAGCGCCTCAAGGAGGTGATCGACCTCATCGCGAACGGCTTCTTCAGCGCGGAGGACCCGGCCCTCTTCCGCCCCCTGACCGACACGCTGCTCGACCACGATGCGTACTTGCTGCTCGCC
Organism: Labilithrix sp.; assembly: GCA_019637155.1. Lineage (NCBI taxonomy): Bacteria > Pseudomonadati > Myxococcota > Polyangiales > Labilitrichaceae > Labilithrix > Labilithrix sp. The sequence goes on from JAHBWE010000005.1 coordinate 237,668, forward strand.
GACTTCGACGCCTACGTCGGCTGCCAGAAGCGCGTCAGCGACGCCTTCCTGGACAAGACGAGCTGGCACTCGAAGGCGGTGAAGAACATCGCCAAGAGCGGCTGGTTCTCGAGCGACCGCACCATCCGCGAGTACGCCACGGAGATCTGGAACGCCCAGGCGGTGAAGATAAATCTCGCATAGTTTTTTCAACGTCAGGGGCTTCGCCCCCGACACCCCCACCCCGCGACCACGGCCCTCGCGCTGCGCGCTCGGGTTGCTTCGCAACCGCTGTGGCGGCCGCGGTCGCGGGGCCCCAGGTTGCCCCCGCCGGATCGCGCCAGCGGCGGCCCTCGCCTCAGGCTGGAGGGGCCCCAGAAGCGGCCGCGCAAGCGGGCGCGAAGCGCCCCGAGCGCGCAGCGCGAGGGCCGTGTCTGGGGTAGGGGTGTCGGGGGCGAAGCCCCTGACATTGAGTAGAAGGGGCCCCAGAAGCGGCCGCGCAAGCGGGCGCGAAGCGCCCCGAGCGCGCAGCGCGAGGGCCGTGTCTGGGGGAGGGGTGTCGGGGGCGAAGCCCCTGACATTGAGTAGAAGGGGCCCCAGAAGCGGCCGCGCAAGCGGGCGCGAAGCGCCCCGAGCGCGTTAGCGCGAGGGCCGTGTCTGGGGTGGGGGTGTCGGGGGCGAAGCCCCCGACGTTGACGAACAAAGTAGATCGTCCAAGAGGTCGAACATCAGCATCTCCTCTTCGTGCACGTGGCCGTCGGAGGCGATGGCGCGGAGGGCGACGTCGCGGACGAGGCCGGCGGTGTGGGGGCCGATCTCGTTCGGATCGATCCGTTCGGGCTCGGGCGGACAGGCGAGCAACGCGTCGACGTCCTCCTCGACGTCGAGCTCGCGCGCAAGATTGGTGAGGAAGTTGCGTTCGCTCTCGGCGATCTCGAGGTCCGCCCACAGGAAGGAGGCGGCGATGCGGAGCGCGAGAGCACGGTCGTTGGGCGAGAAAGGGACGTGGGGCTGCATGGCCGTTTCGCCTCAGCAGCACGCATGCCACGCTCCCGCTCCAGCGATCTCGCGCCCTTGGCGCTCGTGACCATATGGCCCGGGCCGGCCCGGGCCAGGCCAGGGGCCAGGGGAAAGCTCGATGCCCTCGCGCGGGCCAGCGGGCCGACGCAGCCAAGCGCGTGCAAGACATGCGCGTGGTCCGCCGCTTGCGTTCATCTCGAGCATGACGCTCCCGAAGATCATCCTCGTTCCCACCGACTTCGGGGCGCCCTCCGAAGCCGCGATCGACTACGCGATCGACTACGCGCGCGTGTTCGGCGCCGAGGTCGTGCTCATGCACGCCTACGAGATCCCGATCATGGGCTTCCCCGACGGCGCGCTCGTCGCGACGGCGGAGCTGACGACGCGCATCCTCGAAGGCGCGCAGGCGGGCCTGAATCGGCAGGTCGCGAGCCGGCAAGGCTCGGGCGTCGAGGTGCGCGGCATCATCAAACAAGGCGACGCCTGGCACATGGTGAACGAGGCGGCCGAGGAGACGGGCGCGACGCTCATCGTCATGGGCACGCACGGCCGCACGGGGATCCCGCGCGCCCTCATCGGCAGCGTCGCGGAGAAGGTCGTGCGCACGTCGAAGGTCCCAGTCCTCACCGTCCACGTCGACGAGCACGCGCCCCGCACCACCACCGCCGCGCAGGAGAACCCGCGCACGACGCTCGCCTACGGCACCCATCCCGCCAACCGCAGCGCGCCGCAGAGCCGCCACTGACGCGCCGGCGTTCACGACGCGCGGGCCCGTGAGCGATCAGCGCTTCGTTCGTACGATGCGGCCGAAGGCGTCGCCCGCCGCGCGCGCGAGCTCCTCGAGGCGGCGCGTGCCGATCATCGTGTCGCCCAGCTCGTCGGCGACGATGACGACGGCGGTGCGTCCGCTCACGCGGATGGGGACCACCGCGACGTCGCGGGTGGGGTTCTTGAGGATGCGCAGCAACGGCGCGTGCACGTCGTCGTAGCGGATCGGTCCGAGGTAGACGTCCTCGCGGATCGCGCGATCGAAGACGCTCTGCGCCTCGAGCGGGATCAAGACCGCCTGGAGCTGGGAGCGATCGGCGAACTCCGGCGTGCACATCCAGCCGAGGTAGCCGCCCTTCTTCACGACGAAGAGCGCCACCTTCGTCGCGACGAGCCGCGCGCCGGTGAGGACCAGCTCGAGGACCTCGTCGCGCGAGCCCGCCGCCTTGAGCGCCGCGATGACGCCGCTCATCTCCGCCGCGACCTGCGGCGCGAACGCCGAATACGACGAAGGCGTGAGCGAGCCCGGGACCGGCGGCGGGCCGGGGATGAACGAGCCGAGCGGCGGCTGCGCGGAGCCGCCCGCGCCCGCGCCCGGCCCCGCGCCCGTGCCTGTGCTCGGCCCCGCGCCCGTGCTCGGCAAGGAGAGGGAAGGCCCGAGCTCGTCGATGCGCGGCGCCGACTTCTCGACGAGGTCGCGGAGCCCCGTCGCGTCGAAGCTGTAGCCCTCGCCGAGCGGCGAGGCGCTCGGATCGAGGAGGCCCGGCGGACGCTGCGTGCCGCCCTTCACCTTCGCGGGGTAGAAGGTCTTGCGCGTCAGCGGCAGCGGGATCTCCGAGCCGTAGCCGCTCGGCGGCGGCGGATCGGTCCGCGTATGGACCGGCGTGCCCCACGGCGGCGTGCGGATCCGCACCGGCGGCGCAGGACCCGGCGGCGGCGCCGACTCGGGCTGGATGACGAGGCTCGGCTTCGCCGCCCGCGGCACCGCCGACGGCGTATACGCCCGCGGCCGCGAGTCGTAGAGCATGTCTTCGTGATGGGGCTCCGCCCCATACCCCGATGTCTCGGCGCTCGACATGAACGGGGGGCTTCGTCCCCCCTCACCCCCCCACTGGGAGGAGGGTGGGATCGAGGGGCGCTGGGCGTGCTCGCGGCGGAGGTCGTCGTTGCGCATCTTGCGGAGCGCTTCTTCGATCGCGGCGGGGGTGGCGCGGACGAGGCGGACGGGGGCGCCGAGGTGGAAGCCGATCTCGTTCGCGGGGTGGAGGTCGGTCGCGTCGGCGACGACGACGTCGATCGTGCCCGTGATCGCGTCGTGGCGGACCGGGATCGCGAAGAGGCGCGCGCAGAGGCCGGCGGGCAGGCGCGCGACGAGCTCCGGCAGCGGCGCGATCTGACGCAGGAACGGCGCCTCGCTCCGCGCGAGGTAGCGGGCGAGCACGTCGCTCGTCGTCGCGCCCGTCTCCACGAGCGACTGCACGAGCGGCATCCGGCCGTTCACCGCCGTGAACAACGCGTCGGCGACCGCACGCGACGACGCGGCCTCTTCGAGGAGCAGCGCCTTCGTCAGATCGTCCACGAGGCCAAGCCTATCCGACCTTCGGGAGGATGTGCCGCGCGCGATCTACTTCTTGTCGAACTGGAACACGACCTCGCTCTTCCGCACCAGGCCGAGCTGCTCGCGCGCGATGCGCTCGACCGCGGTCGGGTTGTCGCGGAGGTCCTTGACCTCGGCGCGGAGGCGGGACACGTCGCGCCGGAGCTCCGCGTTCTCGGTCTCGACGTCCTTCAGCTCCTTCTCGAGCGCGCGCATCCGCGGCATCCCCTCCGGCGAGAGGACGAGCACCGGCACCGCGATGAGCGACACCGTGAGGAGGGCGAGCGGGAGACCGCGGAGCCACGCGTCGGGCGGCATGGAAGATTGCACGGTACGGGCACGGTCATGACAGTGCCAAGAAACCGAGTACAGTAGCGCGCATGAGCACCTGGGAAGCCGTCATCGGCCTCGAGGTCCACGCCCAACTCCTCACGAAGTCGAAGCTGTTCTGCGGCTGCGCGACCTCGTTCGGCGCGCCCCCGAACACCAACGTGTGCCCCACCTGCCTCGGCCTCCCCGGCGCGCTGCCGGTCCTCAACGCCGAGGCGGTGAAGATGGCGGTGAAGGCGGCCCTCGCGCTCGGCTGCAAAATCCAGCCGAAGAGCCGCTTCGCGCGGAAGAACTACTTCTACCCGGACCTCCCGAAGGGCTACCAGATCAGCCAGTACGACGAGCCGTACTCGCAGGGCGGCGTCGTGGAGTACGAGGTCGACGGCGCGAAGAAGAGCGCGCGCCTCACGCGCATCCACATGGAAGAGGACGCGGGCAAGAACCTCCACGACCTCGGCGGCGGCTCCGTCGTCGACTTGAACCGCGCCGGCACACCCCTCATCGAGATCGTCGGCGAGCCCGATCTGCGATCGCCGCGAGAGGCGGCCGAGTACCTCCGCGCCCTCCGCGACGTCCTCATCTTCCTCGGCGTCAACGACGGCAACCTCGAGGAAGGATCGTTCCGCTGCGACGCCAACGTGTCGATCCGCCCCGCCGGCACGACCGAGCTCGGCACGCGCGTCGAGCTGAAGAACATCAACTCGTTCCGCTTCGTCGAGAAGGCGATCGCCGGCGAGATCCAGCGCCAGGCGCACGTCCTCGAGACGGGGGGCAAGGTCGTGATGGAGACGCGCGGCTGGGACGAGAAGAACGGGACGACGTTCTCGCTCCGGAGCAAGGAGATGGCGATGGACTATCGCTACTTCCCCGAGCCGGACCTCCTCCCGCTCGAGCTCGACGACGTGCTCGTCGCGCAGATCAAGGCGACGGTCCCCGAGACGCCGCGCGTGAAGCGCGAGCGCTTCGTCGCCGAGCTCGGGCTCACGCCCTATGCGGCGGAGGTGCTCACCCAGCACCCGCGCGTGGCCGGCTTCTTCGAGCGCGCGGCGCTCCTCTCTCCGGACGCGGTCGCGATCGCGAACTTCATCCAGAGCGAGGTCCTCCGCGACGTCACGACGACGGGCCTCGAGGCGAGCTTCCCGATCACGCCGAAGCAGCTCGTCGAGATCCTCACCCTCGTCGCGAAGAAGACGATCAGCGGCAAGCAGGCGAAGGAGCTCTACGCGAAGACGAAGGAGCGCGGGCACGAGGTGTCGCCGAGCGCGCTCGTCGCCGAGCTCGGGATGTCGCAGATCTCGGACACCGGCGCGATCGAGGCCGCGTGCCAGGAGGTCATCGCCGCGAACGCGAAGCAGGTCGAGCAGTATCGCTCCGGAAAGACGGGCGTCTTCGGCTTCTTCGTCGGGCAGGTAATGAAGGCGACGAAGGGCAGCGCGAACCCGCAGCTCGTCAACGAGACCTTGAAACGTCTGCTCGACAGCCCCACGTGAGGACCACGTGAGTAGTCAGGGATCGCGCCGGCGCATCCTCATCGTCGACGACAACCTCGAGCTCGTCGACACGCTCCGCGCGGTCCTCGCGTCGGGCATCGCCGGCGTTTCCATCGAGACCGCGACGAGCGGCGCCGCCGCCGTCCCGCTCGCGAAGCGAGGGTTCGACGTGGCGATCGTGGACGTGAAGCTGCCGGATACGAGCGGGGTCGACCTCATCGCGCCCCTGCGCGCGGCGGCGCCGTTCTCGGAGGTCCTCCTCCTCACCGGCTTCGCGAGCGTCGACGCCGCGATCGGCGCGCTCCGCTCCGGCGCGTTCGCCTTCGTCCTCAAGTCGTTCCGGCCGGAGGAGCTCATCTCGATCGTCGAGCAAGCCCTCACCAAGGTCGAGCTCAAGCACGAGCGCGACGAGCTCGAGCGCCGCTACCGCGACCTCGTCGAGGTGACGGACGTGCTCGTCGTCGCGCTCTCCGCCACCGACGACGTGACGCTGATGAACCGGAAGGCCGCCTCGCTCGCGGGCACGTCGAGCGACGCCGCCCTCGGCCAACCCTTCCTCGACACGTGGATCCCCGCCGAGGAGCACGCCGCGATGAAGGCCGCGCTCGCGGAGACGCGCGCGGTGGGGCGCGCGGCGGAGGTCGAGACCGGCTTCGTCGATCCGTCGACCGCGGCGCGCGGCAAGCGCGTGCGCTGGCACCTCTCCCGCTCGCGCGAGCCGTCCGAGGTCGTGTACGCGGTCGGCATCGACGTCACCGAGAGCCGCGCGCTCGAGCGGCGCGCCGCCGACGCGGAGGCGCTCTCGGCGATGGGCGAGCTCGCGATGAACCTCGCGCACGAGATCCGGAACCCGCTCAACGCCGCGGTCCTCCAGCTCCACCTCCTCACGCGCAAGCTCGATCGGATCGAGGCCGACGAGTCGACGCGCGGCGGGCTGAAGGACCGCGCGCGCATCGTCGGCGACGAGATCGGCCGCTTGAACCGCCTCCTCACCGAGTTCCTCGAGCTCGCGCGGCCGCGCGGGATCGCGCGCGAGCCGGTCCACGTCCCGCGCCTCGCGGACGAGGTGCTCGACCTCGAAGAGGAGACCGCGAAGAGCCGCCGCGTCACGATCGTGCGCGACCTCCCGCCCGACGGCTGCGTCGCGATCGGCGACCGCGAGAAGCTGAAGCAGGTGACGATCAACCTCGTCGTCAACGCGCTCGAGGCGATGAAGCAGGACGGCGGCACGTTGACCGTGCGCGTGCGGCCCGAGGGCGAGCGCGTGCTTATGAGCATCGAGGACACCGGCCCCGGCATCGCGACGGAGCTCCTCGCGAACGTGTTCGATCCGTTCTTCACGACGAAGGAGGCCGGCACCGGCCTCGGCCTCTCGATCGTGCGCAAGATCGTCGACCAGCACGGCGGCGACGTCGAGATCGAGAGCGCGCGCGGGAAGGGCGCGCGCGTCGTCGTGTCGATCCCGATGGGGCGCTGATCACCTCAGTCGATCGAGGCGCGTCGGCGGGGCGCCGCCGAAGAACACGCCGGCGCCGAAGCGGCCGACCGACAGCACCTTGAGCGCGCCCATCACCACGACCGCGGCGCCGACCGCGAGGCGCCCGGCGAGCCGCGCCCGCCCGCGCGCCCGCACCTCGTCGATCGTGCCCTCGTCGACCGCGTCCGCCGACCCCGTCGCGCCGTCGCGATACCCCGCCGTGGGCGCGAGCTTCGCGCCGTGCACGACGACGGGGCCGGGCGGTCGCGCCGCGAGCGGCGGGTGGTGGAGCTTGCCGTCGTCGAGCTCGACCCACCCGTCGCCGGCGTGGCGGCCGCTCGTCGCGGTGGCGAGCCGCGCCGCGGTCGCCCGCTGCGCGCGCCACGCGAGGAGCGCGTACCCGACCCCGAGCGCGAGCCCGGCGATCGCGGTCGCGACGTCGGCGCCGTGGTTGAGCGGACGCGGGCGAACGAAGTGCATGACGATCGCGAGCGCGACGAGCGTCGTGACGAGCGCGTGGACGCCGGCGAGCGAGAGCACCACCACCTTCGTCGCGGCGCGCCCGCCGATCCACGTCGCGAGCGCGATCCCGCCGAGCGATCCGACCCCGAACGCGAGCATGACGAGCCCGTCCTCGAGGTCGGACGAGCCCTCCCAGACGCGGAGCTCGCGCTGGACGCTCTGCTCCGCGACGCACCACGACGCGAACGCGATCGCGAGGGCGGTCACGCCGACGACGCGAGCGTCGACGAAGCGCGCGCACGCGAGGAGGACCACGACCGTCGCGATCGCGACGCCGGGGCCGTACGTGTTGTAGATGAACGGCGGAACGAGCTGACACGCGAGCACCGCGAGCAGCACCGCGAACGCGCGCGCGACGCGGCCCTTCACGTCACGTCGCGTCACTTCGCGATCTCCGCCGGGGACGGCAGCTCCGACGGGGAAGGGGGCGCGCCGAGATCGGCGAGGCGCGTCAGCTCGGTCGAGTCGAGGATCGTCCGCGCGCGCTTCTCCGCCGCGTCGTCGGCGGGCTCGGCGACGGAGTAGAGCACGAAGTATCCGGCGCCCTCGTGGACGAAGGCGCAGGACCACACCCGCGCGCGGCGCGAGCTCCCGTGCGCGAGGCGACCGACGACGACCGCCCCCGGCTCGCCGAGGCACCGCTCGTCGCGGCGCGCGGTCTCCTCGAAGCGCGCGATCCCCTTCGGCACGTTCGCGAGCGCCTCGTCGCGGAGCCGCTGCTGCAAGCCCCACGCGTCGTGCGAGGCGGCGGAGTCCTGCGGGACCGCGGCGAGCACGATCGAGAGCCGCTGCTCCTTGTCCTCGATCGCGATCCCGCTCGCGCTCGCGGGGAAGACGGCCGGCTTCGCTTCCATCTCCGGCGGGTAGTGCGCGATGAAGAGGCCGTTCAGCGCGCGCGTCGTTCCGTGGAGGCTCCGGTCCGGCGGCGGCGGCTCCGGCGGGCGCGTGAGCCGGAAGAAGAGGAGCACCGCCGCGCCGGCGAGGAGCACCCCGAAGAGCGCGTACGTCCCCCACGGCTTCGGAGGCTTCACCTCCACGACCTTCCGCTCCTTCACCGGCCACGCGGTCGGCCCGACCTCGTGCCCGTCGACGCGAAGGACGCAGATCGCGAGCGTCGGATCGAAGGACACGACCGCCTCGAGCGGCGGCCGCTCCGAGAGCCCCGCCGCGATCGCCGGCGCGACTGCGACGACGTGCCCGTCGGGCTTGCCGCCGCGCGCGCACTCCGAGAGGACGCGACCGTCCTGCTGCACCGACTCGCGGCTCGTCGCGCGATCGATCTCCGCGGTGACCACGCCGCGGTTCGCGAGCTTCCATTGCCAGCGCAGGTTCCCCAAGCGGCGCCAGAATATCGCAACCTTCGCCCGAAGCGGGCCGATGCGCGCGGACATGTCCGTCCTCCAAGCGCTGATCGACCGTGACCTCACCGAGCTCCTCGACGACGTCTGCCGCCGCCACCACGTGACGCGCGACGACGTCTGCGGCCGCGGGCGCACGCGCGCGGTGTCGGCCGCGCGCCAGGAGCTCTGGTGGCGCCTCCGGAACCACCCGACGACGGCGTTCAGCTACCTCGAGATCGGCCGCCTGTTCGATCGCAACCACACGACGGTGCTGTTCGGCGTCCGCGCGTGGGAGGCGCGCGCGTCGCCGAACGCGGCGTGACGCTTTCTTGGCCATGCGTCGCGCCGCGTGCAACCGTGCCCCGCATGAGCACGAAATCGGCGCTCGGGTGGCTCGCGTTTGCGCTGTTCGTGATCGCGAACGTCCGCTAACGGCCGGGCGGCTTCAGCGGGAGCACGGAGGACGACAGCGGCGGCGGCGGGATCTTGCCGCTCGGGCGCGCGTCGGGGGCGAGGCCGTCGCCGGCCTCGATCGCCGCGAGCGCCATGAAGATGCGATCCATGCCGAGCTCGAGCGCGGCTTCCTTCTGGAAGAGCGTCGCGATGCGGACGAGGCGGAGCGCCGTCGTCTTGCCGAGCTCCGCCGTCTCGCGCTCGAGGAACGCCTCGAACGTGCCGAAGCCCTTGGCCTCGAAGAGGCGCTTCTGCTGGACCTCGCGGAGGACCAGACCCACGTCGAAGAAGCCCTTCGCGAGGTTCTTGCGGAAGCCCTTGATCTGCTGGAGCGCGTTGTGAAGGTCCGCGATCTTCGCCTTGATCGCCTCCGCCGTCGCCGGCGTGCGGATCGTCGCGCGCGCGCTGCCGGGGAGGGGGGGCTCGGCCGCGCGGGCACGCGCCTCGGCGGCGTGTTTCGCCGCGTGGCGCGCCGCCCACGGCGCTGCACCGCGAAGGCCGAGCTTACGCTTCGGAGCCTCCGGCGCGGGCGCGGCACCCTTTGCAGGCTTCGCCTGCGACGAGGCCTTCGCTGTGCTCTTCGCCGAGGCCTTGGTCTCGGGCTTCCCCTTCGCGGTCTTCTTGGCTGCCATAAGGTGCGCTCTCAAGTCTGCGGAACTTTGGGCCGCATACCATGGCCGTTCCGCTCGAGTCCAAGGTTTTCTGGAAGACCCCCTCGAGTCGATCGAGTAAGAACCGCAATTGCGGAATGGCGATCCTCACCCGACCGGGGGAAGACGAGCTGCGGGAGCTGGTGGCGGGGTACCGCCTCGGGGATCTCCTGGCCGCGCGCGGCATCGAGGCGGGCACCGTCAACACGAGCTACGCGCTCGACCTCGGCGCGGGGCGCTATTTCCTCCGCATCTACGAGGAGCAGGACGCCGAGGGCGCGGCGCGCGAGGCGAAGGTCCTCACCCACCTCTCCGGCCACGGGGTCCTGACGCCGGCCCCGGTCGTCGCGCTCGACGGCGCCACGCTGAAGACCGTCCTAGGCAAGCCGGCCGCGATCTTCCCGTGGGTCGACGGCGGCATCGTCTGCCAGGCCGGCGTGACGCTGCTCCACGCGAACGAGGTCGGCCGCGCGCTCGCGCGCATCCACCGCGCCGGGCACGCGCCGGACGCGCCGCTCGACGCGGGGCGCTTCGGTCCGCGCGAGCTCGAGATGCGCTGCGAGCGGGTCGCGCTCTCGAGCGATCCCGAGGCGCGGGTCCTCGCCCCCGCGCTCCGCGCCGCCGCGCTCGCCGCCGCGGAGCGTCGCGACGAGGACGAGGGGCGCGCGCCGAGCGGCCTCGTCCACGGCGATCTCTTCCGCGACAACGTGCTCTGGGATCCCCAGAACCCGGAGAAGATCGCTGCGCTCCTCGACTTCGAGAGCGCGCACGACGGGCCGTTCGCCTACGACGTCGCGGTCGCGATCCTCTCGTGGTCGTACGGCTCCACCCTCGACCTCGGGATCGCGCGGGCCCTCGTCGAGGGGTACCGCAGCGTGCGCGAGCTCGAGCGCGCCGATCGCGCGGTGCTCTACGACGAGCTGCTCCTCGCCGCGCTGCGCTTCACCATCACGCGCATCACCGACGACGCGATCCGCGTCGGCAAGCGCTGGCAGCGCTTCGTCGAGCGCCGCCACGCGATCGAGTCTCTCGGCCGCCAGGGCGTCGCGGAGGCGCTCGGGCTGTGAGGCACGCCGCCCTTGCCCTCGTGACCGGGCTCACGCTCGTCCTCGCCGCGGCGGAGGCGCACGCGGACGAGCCACCCCCGCTCGACGTCCATCGCGCGCCGCTCCCCGACGATCCGATCGAGGCCCATCCGCCGAAGCCGTACCCGAGCTTCGCGTGGATCCTCTTCCAGCTCCTCCCGAGCCCCGAGCTCGCGTTCGGGCACACGAAGAACGTCGACGTCGACGGCAACGCGGACGAGCGCGTCCGCACCGCGTTCGGTCTGCGCTGGCAGCTCACGCCGGTGCTCTGGTCGTTCGGCGTTCATCGCTCGCAGCCGCGCTGGCGCTTCTTCGTCGTCGATCCGTTCGCGCGGCACGCGGGCTCGGTCGAGCTCTCCGCGTCGCTCGAGTACATCGGCGGTCATGTCGACGCCCTCGTCGCGCGCCCCGGCGTCCGCGTGTACCTGCCCGTCCTCGAGAGGGGCGAGCGCCTCTCGGTGTCGCTCGGCACGTCGGTCTACGACGCGCACGGCTTCCGCGTCGCCTACGACGTCGGCGCGTACGTCCTCAACGGCTTCCTCGGCCTCCAGGTCACCGTCGCGCCGCGCCACGAGGCGCTCGCGACGATCGCGACGCTGCGCCTCCGGTACTTCTGATGCGCGCCCCGCTCTTCTTCCTGTTCGCCCTCGCCGCCTGCGAAGGCCCGCGCGCGTCGGTCGAGATCGAGGACATGCGGGTCGCGCGCGACGCCGAGGGCCGGGTCGTCGCCGAGATCGACGTGCTCGCGCACGATCAGCTCGGCGGGAACGTCGGCCACTACTGCGCGTATGCGCTCTTCCCGAACGAGCCGCCGGCGGTTCGCTGCGAGAGCGACCTCGAGGACGGCGATCGGCGCACGCTCCGCTTCGTGTCGGAGGGGACGCCCAACCCGGGCTGGCTCGTCATCATGCGCGTTCGCCTCGGGAACGTCGACGTGGAGTGGTCCCGTGCCGCGCCGTAAGGGCCTCGCGCTGCTCGCCGCCGTCGCGCTCGCGCTGCCGGCGCTCCCCGCCTGCCGGATCGGCAGCGCGGGTCTGCGCGGCGTCGGGGCGCTGTTCGCCTCTCCGCGCAAGGTCACGCAGAACAAGACGCCCACCGCGAAGGACACGCGGCTCGGGGTGCTCTGGGTCGGCCACGCGACCGCGCTCGTGCAGATCGACGACAAGGTCATCCTGACCGATCCGGTCTTCACGTCGGTGGTGGGGCAGGTCGCGAGCCGTCTCGTCGAGCCCGGGATCGATCCGAAGGACGTGCCGAAGGTCGACGCGGTCCTCGTCTCGCACATGCATTTCGATCACTTCTCGTACGGCAGCCTCGAGCTGATCGAGGACAAGGTGAAGGCGCTCCTCCTGCCGCGGAACGGGAGCGCCTACCTCCCGGACAATTTCGCGTTCCCCGCGTGGGAGCTCCACACGTGGCAGGCGTGGGAGAAGGACGGTCTCCGCGTCACGGCGGTGCCGGTCGATCACGTCGGCTTCCGCTACGGCATCGACGGCGCGTGGATGAAGAGCTCGTTCACCGGCTACGTGGTCGAGTACCACGGGATGAAGGTCTATTTCGGGGGCGACAGCGCGTACGACCAGCGGAACTTCGTCGAGACCGCGCAGCGCTTCCCGAAGATCGACGTCGCGCTCTTGCCGATCGCGCCGATCGAGCCCCGCGACTTCATGCGCCGCACGCACATGGACCCGCGCGAGGCGCTCCAAGCCTTCGTCGACCTCGAAGCCGCGAGCATGGTCCCGATCCACTACGACACGTTCGTCAACTCGACCGACACCCCCGGCGACGCGCTGAAGGCGCTCGCGCAGGCGCAGAAGGACCTCTACGTCGGCCCCGGCCGCGCGGTGACGCCGCTCGCGATCGGCGAACGCCGCGTCTTCGTGAAGGCCGGCGAGGGCCCGCCGCTCCCGGAGCCGCCGAAGCCGGAGCCGGAGCCGCCGCCGGCACTGCGGTAACTGGACGCTCTCCAACAGCGGGCCCCTGGGCAAGTACGGGGCGCTCGACGCGAGGGAGGGCTGGACGGGGACGCCCACAACGAATGGCAACTGCATCGAGCGAGCGCGCCTCTACTGCATCGAAGAAGTCCACTGAGTCGCGCAGCTTCGCGCGAGCGATGCCCTCGTCGCCGACGAGATCGCGCAACTCGCGGCGCGGCGGGCCGACCACGTTCTTGCGGCGTCCGTTGACCCTCTCGCGCCGCCATGATGCATAGGAGACTCGCATGGCAACGAGAAAGCGCACGTCGAAGGCAGTGTCCGAGACCCACCACTTCGGCGCGCTCCTCGAGGAGATTCGTTCGCAGCAGCGCGCCACGTTGGAGGCGATGACGATGTGGGGTGAGCGGCTGGAGCGAAGCTTCAACGCCCAGCTCGAGCGCGTCAACGAGCGCCTCTCGAACCTCGAGGCCGCCGTCACTCAGAACTCGCGCGACATCCACCACTGAAGGTGGAGACCAGCCAACTGAAGGTGGAGACCAGCCAACTGAAGGTGGAGACCAGCCAACTGAAGGTGGAGCTCGCAGAGCTGCGCGACGAGGTTCGGCGTCTGCGGACGGACTTCGATACCCGTCAGGAAAAGGCTCAGATCGCCGCGCTCGAGGTGCGGGTCGCCCGGCTCGAGCTGAAGGTCGGCTGAGCCCTACTTCTCGAGCGCGACGTCGACCGGCTTCGCTGCGACGACGCGGAGGAGCTCCTGCGGCGCGAGCGCGACGAGGTAGCCGCGGCGGCCGCCGTTGATCCAGATGCGCTCGAGGTCGAGGATGCTCCGCTCGACGTAGACGGGCATCGGCTTCCGCAGGCCGAACGGGCTCGTCCCGCCGACCTGGTAGCCGGAGTGGCGCTGCGCGACGTCGGGTTTGCACGGCTCCACCGTCTTCCGACCGGCCTGGCGCGCGAGGTTCTTCTGCGAGACCTCGCGATCGCCGTGCATCAGGACGACGAGCGGCTTCTTCGCCTCGTCCTCCATCACCAGTGTCTTGATGACCGCGTGCTCGGGCACGCCGAGCTTCGCGGCCGACACGCGCGTGCCCCCGCGCTCCTCGTACTCGTAGGGATGCTCGGTGAAGGCGACCGCGTGCTTCTTCAGGAACGCGGTCGCCGGCGTCTCGCTCAAGGCCTCACGCCGTCGCGGGCGGCGGCTCCGGCGTGACCGACGCGTCGATGCGGAGCTTGTCCTTCGGCGACCACAGCGTCGTCCGGAGGTCCGCGACGCGCTTCTTCGCCGCCTCGAGCCGCGTCTCCTGCTCGTCGACCTCGGTCTTCGCCTTCGCCTCGTCGTGGTCCGCCTTCGCGCGCGCCTCGCGGGCGGCGTTGAGGACCTCGAGGATCTCGCGATACAGCTCCTCGCCCGCGGTCACGACCCAGGCGTCGAGCTTCTTCGCGAAGTCCTCGATCATCTCGTCGATCTTCGGCCCCACCTGCGTCGCCGCCTGCTTGATGACCTCGGGCGCCTGCTCGATCGCGCGCTTCTTGTACTCTGCATCCATCCGGTCGCGGAGCACGAGCGCCATGATCGGCGCCGCGATCGTGAGGAGGCCGCCGACCATGACGTTGACGAACATCATGCCGAGGCCGAGGACGAGGACCGCCGCGATGCCGGCGTCGTAGCGGAAGGTGTCGATCTGGATGTCGAGCTTCTTCACGTCGTGCCCGAGCGCCTCGCCGACGCGCTTCGTCGCCTCGTGCGCGTCTTCCTTGATGAGCGCGATCGTCTTCTCCGCGAGCGCCTCGAGCTTCAGCGCGATCTCCCCCGACTCGGCCTCCGCCCACTGGCGGAAGGTGTCTTCGAGGAAGGAGGGGAGGAACTTGCGGAGGTCGTCCTGCTTCGCCGACTCGATGACGTTCGGGAGCTGGCGGATCGTGTCGTCGACGAACTTCTCGAGGTCCTTCTGCGCGCCGACCTTGATCCCGCTGATCTCCTCGCGGATCTTCATCCGCCGCTGCTCGATCGTGCCGGCGGTGCCCTTCAGGTCGTCCTCGAGCACCTTGATCCGGCGCTCGAGCTCGTCGCTCTTCATCGCCATCGCGCGGCGGCGCGCGTCGACGCCCTTCGCCAGCAGGTTGCCGACGTTGACGCCCTCGCCGAGCGCGTTGTCGAGGAGGATGCGCCCGCGCTCCTCCGCGAGGAAATCGGTGAGGTGCGCGAGGAGCTCGGGCATGCCGGACTGGGCCAGCCCGTCGCCCTGGAGCGCCATCTCCGCGCTGATCGGGAACACGACCGGCTCCTTCACGAGGTTCGCGAGCTGCGTGCGCGCGTAGGCGAGGGCCTCCTTCTTCTCGTCCTCGTTCAGGATGTCCCACTTCGTGATGACGAAGACGATCTTGTCGCGCGAGGCCTTGAGGAGCTTCTCGTTCAGGAACTGCCGCTCGCTCTCCTTGAGGATCTGCCCCGCGTCGAGGAGGAAGAGCACCGCGTCGGCGCGCGGGATGTAGCTGTAGGTGATGTCCGCGCGCTGGAGCGAGAGGTCGTTCACGCCTGGCGTGTCGACGAGGAGGATGCGCTCCTTGAGGAGCGCGGCGGGGTAGCCGACCTCGAGGTAGTCGACGTCGTCGACGCTCGTGCCGCCGCCGACGGCGAACTTCCGCGCCTCCTCGAACGCGAGCGACTCGCGCTTGCCCGACTGGTAGACGACGGTGGCCTCCGGCTGCTCGGCGTACTTCAGCTGATGGATCGCGGCCGTCGTCGGCGTCACGCCGGTGGGCAGCACGGTCTCGCCGAGGAGGGCGTTCACGAAGCTCGATTTTCCGTGGTTGAACTCGCCGACGACGACGAGGTGGAAGCGGTCTTCCTCGAGCTTCTTCACGAGCTCGCGATCGAGGCGCTCCTTGAGGCTCTTCGCGCCGAGCGAGCCGGCGATCTCGCCGAGCTCCTGCAGCGCCACCGTCACGTCGAGCTTACGTTCGCGGAATCCCTCGAGCATCTCACGCCTCTCCCTTCATCAGAGCCTTCACCCGATCGTCGACCTCGCTCATGGTGAGGCCCGTCGCCGGCGTGATCTTCGCCGCCTTCTTGTAGAGCTCGCTCTGGGCGAACACGCGCATCGCGAGGACGCGCTTCGGGAGGTACGGGTGCGTCGCGACGGCTTCCATGTAGCGGCCGAGCGAGTCCTTGCCCTCTTCGTACTGCTCGAGGAACGCGTCGAGGTTGAACTCGTCGTAGAGCTTCCGCGACCCGAGCACGAGCTTCGTGAGCGCGCGCGCGGCGACCTGCTCGTTCTTGCTGCAGAGCATGCCGGCGCGGTCGCACGTGATCTCGGCGCGCCGCGAGAGCTCGTTCAGCGGGATCATCGCGGGGTACACGATCCACGGCACGAACGCGGCCGCGATCGTCTTCAAGTAGTGCAGCGTCGTCAGGTACACGACGTGCGCGTTGTGGATGTGGCCGCACTCGTGCCCGATGACGGTGCGGAGCTCTTCGTCGGAGTAGTGATCGACGAGGGCGCTGTGGATGAGGATGAAGCTCTCCTCGTCGGTGCCGTAGGTGCCCGCGTTCATCTGCGGGTGGTTCACGATGTAGACCTGCGGGACGCGGATGCCGAGCTCCTGGGAGCACTCTTTCGTGAGCCCCTGGATGCGCGGGAACTGCCGGTCCGAGACCTTCACCGCGGAGCCGAGGAGCTGTCCGCGCCAGACCTGTTTCCACAGGCGAACGGTGCTCGCGACGGCGAGCTGGATCGGCCGCGCCGACTCCACCGCCGCGCGCGACTGGCGGTCGAGGACGAACGAGTAGTCGTTCTCTCCGGCGGCCAGCCCACCCGCGCGCTCTTCCTTCTTCTTCGTGACGTACGCAGCAAAATCGAGCGCCGGAGCGTCAGCCATCATGAACCTCGTGTTCGACCTAGGCTAAGCCTCGCCCCGCGGCCGCGCAACGGGGCCAGTCGCGCAAAATCTCAGCAGATTTGCGCCACAAAAGGGGTCAGGCCCCGAGCGCACCAAGTGCGCCGAGGGCCCGACTACAGCAACTGTTGGGGGGACTGATGCGGCTTGTCTTCCTTGACGTGACCTCCTTGTCGAATCAGACACCGCGCCCGTCGGTTCCCTTCCCGAAATTTTCATTAGGCGTTGCACGGGCGTCTTCTCCACCGGCAAGCTCTTCGCGTGCGGCGTCGCGAGCGTCTTCTCACCGGCAACGTCAGGCCGCCACTCCACGCCCCACCGCCCCCCGCCGCACGGCCCCCACCCCCCGCACTACACTCTCGAAGCCCCCGCCGAAGCGTCGATCCGCGACATCCTTCCTGACGAGCTCCGCGCGTCCCCCGCACGTCATCCCCTTTCCTGACGAGCTCCACCGCCGCCAAGAAGGCGAAGCGCGCCTCCCACACCAAGCGACGCGCCGCGTCCCCCCGTCGAAGTAGCGCGCCGCGTCCGCCGTCGACGTGGCGTAGCGCGTCCCCCGCCGTCGAAGTGGCGCAGCGCGTCCCCGCCGTCGAAGCGGCGCGACGCGTTCGCCATCGAAGTGGCGTAGCGCGCCCGCCGTCGGCGAAGCGTCGGTGGCTCATTCCTGACGGGCTCCGCCGACGACGAAGCGGTGTTCGACGGGGCGGGACTCGAAGACGCCGGACGCGACGAGCGCGACCGACGCGGCGGTCGCGGCGCCGAGGCCGACGAGGGTCCAGGTCGCCCACGCGGGCCACGCGCTCTGCGAGCGGTCCCGCGGCTGCGGCACGGCGAGGACGCTCGCGTGCTCGACGCGCCACTCGAGGAGGGGGCCGCACGCGTCGCGCTCGCAACGGGCGACGAGGACGCTGTCCTTCACGTCGCCGGGCATCGCCGCGACCCACGCGGGGCACGCCGCACCGGGCGCGACGATACGCTCCCCATCGCGCCGCACGCGCGCGAACGCATCACGCGAGCACGCGCTCGGCGTCGAGGAGGGGAGCGCGATCGTCGTCGGCCCGGCGATCGCGATCCAGGCCGCATACGTCGTCACGCCATCGACGCTCGCGACCACCGAGTGCTCCCCCGCCCCAAGCTCCACCTGCGCTTCGCCAAGGCGCGATGACGGAGAGGCGGGCGCGCCGTCGGGACGCGGGGACGGGGAGGTGTTGGGCGCGCCGTGGGGGCTTGGTGACGGGGAAGTGGCCGGCGCGCCATCGGGGCGCGTGGTTGGGGAGGTGGCCGGTGAGTCGTCGGAGCGCGGGGACGGGGAAGTTGCGTAAATGGCTGAATTTGTTGTAATCGGCACACCGTCGACGTGGATGGTCGTGCCTGGGGCGGCAGTGAACGTGACGCGGAGCTTCGCGGGGGTGGGGGCGCTTCGCTCGCCGATGCCGGGGGCGCGGCCGCCGTCGAGGGATTCGGCCTCTTGCCAGGCGGCGCGGGCGCGCGCTTCGTCGCGTGGCTCGAGGCGGAGCCATCGGCTCGACCAGGCGCGGAGCACCTCCGCGCGCAGCCACGCCGCCGCGAGCGCCTCGGGATGCTCGCGCAGGATCGCCTCGGCGCGGGCGAGCGCGCGCTCCGCCGCGTCCGTGTCCGCCGCGCCCGCGGCCTCTTGCGCGCGGGCGAGCTCGCGCTCGACGTGCTCGGCGACGGTCGTGTCCTCCGCGCTCGCGATCGGCGGTGCCGCCGCCCCTTCGTCCGGCGCGACGAGGACGAGGCCTCGCGCCCGCGCCCACTCGGAGAGCGAGCGCGCGGCCTCCGTTCGTCGAGCCCCAGGCTCGGCGAGCCACACGACAGGCGTCTGCGCGACCTCACCCACCCGCGGCCCGTGCAATCCCGTCGGGCGGCGACCCGCCGCTCTGGAAGGGTGGCGGCGTGAACGCGGGGCGGATGCGCGTGCGTGCGGCGCTCTGGAGGAGGGCGGGCGTAAACGCAGGGCTTGTGCACGCGCGTGCGGCGCTCGGGAAGGGGGGCGTGGCGCTCACTTCTTCTTCGCGCCTGCCTTCTTCTTCGTGGTGGCCTTCTTCTTCGTGGCGCGGGCCTTCTTGGCGGCCTTCTCGACGACGGCCTTGCCCTTGGCGGCGAGCTTGCCGGCCTTCTTCTTCGCGGCGGCTTTGGCCTTCTTGGCCTTCGGGGCGGTCGCGGCGGCGACCTTGCCGACCGCCTTCGCGACGAGCGCGCCGGCCGCTTCGCCGAGGGCGGCCGCCGTCGACTTCTTCGTGCGCTTCTTTCCGCTGCTCTTCTTCTTCGCTGCCATCGGTACCTCGTCCTTCGTCGTCTTCGTGAGCACCTGGAGAACGGCGTCGGCGTGGCCGTCCACCTTCACGTTCGGGAACACCTTCGTGACCTTGCCGCGGTCGATGACGAAGGTCGTGCGCAGGACGCCCTCGACGTCCCTGCCGTACATCTTCTTCATCCCCCACGCCCCGTAGGCGCGATGCACGCCCAGGTCCGGGTCGGAGAGCAGCGTGATGCCGAGGCCACACTTGTCGCGGAACGAGGTGTGGCTCTTGAGCGAGTCGCGCGAGACCCCGACCACGCTCGCGCCCGCCGCCTCGATCGCCTTCTTCGAGGCGGTGAACGCCTGAGCCTGACGCGTACAGCCCGGGGTGTTGTCCCGCGGATAAAAGTAGAGAACGAGCGTCCTGTTCGAGAAGTCCTTCAGCGAGACGCGCCCGCCTTCATCGCTCTCGAGATCGAACGCCGGAGCCTTGTCGCCTTCCTTGAGCACGGGCCCATGATACGATCACACCTTAAGTTGCAGCTGAATTTCGCCGCCAGAGAGGTCGCGCTGAAGCTCGTTTATTACGGGCCCGCCATGAGCGGCAAGACGACCAACCTCAAGGCGCTCCACGAGCTCACGCGCCAAGACAGCCGCGGTCGCCTGATGACGCTCGAGACGAAGGACGACCGCACCCTCTTCTTCGACATGCTGCCGCTCGTCTTCAAGGCCGACAGCAAGGACGGCGCGATGAACCTCCGCGTGAAGGTCTTCACCGTGCCCGGTCAGGTCGTGCACGCGTCGACGCGGAAGCTCGTCCTCCAGGGCGCCGACGCGGTCGCCTTCATCGCCGACTCGCAGATCTCCGAGACCGAGAACAACGCCGCCTCCTTCCTCGACCTCCGCGAGAACCTGAAGGCGCTCGGCCGCTCCATGCGCGACGTGCCTTGCATCATCCAGTTCAACAAGCGGGACCTCACCGGCGTCCGCACCGACCTCGAGATCGACGACCTCGCGCTCCGCGGGAAGGAGCCGGTCTACAAAGCGTCCGCCGTGCACGGGCGCGGCGTCATCGAGTCGTTCTTCGGGCTCCTCGAGGGCGCGTGGCGGAAGCTCGACACGGTGCACGACCTCACCGAGAAGCTCCACATCGAGCCGGACGCGTTCCTGGCCAAGGCGGCGGAGAGCCTGGGGTATCCAGGGAGATGGCGCGAGCTCTCGGACGCTCACGTGGGCGGGCAGCTCAAGGCAGGTCGCCGATGAGCGCGATGGAAGAGAACGACGAGGACGTGACCGCCGACGCGCCGATCGCGCTCGAGGACGTCGTCGACCGCGAGGCGCTCGACGACCTTTGCCGCAGCATGTACGGCCTCTTCGACATCGGCGTCCGCGTGTACTCGTCGCAGGGCGTGCTCCTCGCGAACGTCGCGCACGAGCTCGACGTCTGCCGCTTCGTCAACGAGACGCCGGGCTCGCGCGCCGCGTGCGGCCAGACCGTGTCCGCGGCGAAGAACGTCGACCCCGGCGAGAGCGGCGAGGTCCAGCACACCTGCTTCACCGGCCTCGCGTACCGCATCGTCTCGCTCGAGCACGAGGGCCGGCGCGTCGGGCGCATCGTCCTCGGTCCGTACGCGCCGGACACGCTGAAGGAGGCGGCGCCCGCGCTCGCGCAGACCGACAAGCGCCTCGACGTCGTGCAGGCGAACGAGCGCCTCGCGCGCGTCCCGCGGATCGGGCCGGTGCAGATCGTCCGCATCGGCCAGCACCTCAAGGAGACGCTGGAGCTCATCATCTTCTCGAGCCACAAGGCGTGGGTGACGAGCAAGATGCACCTGTACAGCGTGCGCGAGAGCTACCGCGAGCTGCAGGAGAAGACGGTGCGCCTCGAGCAGACCCTCGCGCGCCTCAAGGAGGTCGACCGCCTCAAGTCGAACTTCCTCGCGACGATGAGCCACGAGCTCCGCACGCCGCTCACCTCGATCATCGGCTACAGCGAGATGCTCGCGGAGGGGATCGCGGGCCCGCTCCAGGGTGAGCAAGAGGAGTACGTCCGGACGATCCACACGAAGGGCGAGCAGCTGCTCCGCCTGATCATGGGGCTGCTCGATCTCTCGAAGCTCGAGAGCGGCACGATGAGCCTCCGCCAGGCGCCGTCGAGCATCTCGCCGATCCTGAAGGAGGTCATGTCGACGCTGACGCCGGTCGCGCGGAAGAAGGAGGTCGAGCTCGTGCTCGACGACGACGCGGAGGTCTGCGAGCTCGCCGCGGACGCGGAGCGCCTGCGCCAGGTGTTCATCAACCTCGTCGACAACGCGGTGAAGTTCACGCCGAAGGGCGGCCGCGTCAGCATGATCGCGCGCGTGAAGGACGTGCCCGCGGCGAGGGGCGACGACGACGACGACGACGACGACGGCATGATCATCCTCGTCCCGATGATGAAGGCGGTCGAGGTCCGCGTCGCCGATACCGGCATCGGCATCCCGGCGAGCGAGCGCACCAAGGTGTTCGACGCGTTCTACCAGGTCGACTCGTCGTCGACGCGCGAGTACGGCGGCACCGGCCTCGGCCTCTCGATCGTGAAGCGCATCATCGACGCGCACGGCGGCACCGTGCGCGTCGAGGGCAACGATCCGAACGGCACCGTGTTCGTCGTCACGCTCCCCTCCGCCCAGACGCGCCGCGCCGCGCTGCCCTCTCGCGTGCCGCCCGCCCCGACGTGATCGCGGAGAGGGGGAGGGGGAGCAGATCGTGAGAACGGAGGCCGAGCGCGTCGCGCTCCTCGCGGCATGTTTCGGTCAGCCCGCGAGCGGCGTCGGCATCGGCGACGACGCGGCGGTCCTCGAGCCGGTCGGCGAGCGGCTCGTGTGGACGGTCGACGCGCAGGTCGAGGGCACGCACTTCCGCCGCGCGTGGCTCTCGTGGGAGGACGTCGGCTGGCGCAGCTTCATGGCGGCCGCGAGCGACCTCGCCGCGATGCACGCGGCTCCGCTCGCCGCGCTGTCGTCGCTCGTCCTCGCGCCGTCGGTCGGCGACGACGACCTCGCCGCCCTCGCCGCGGGGCAGGCCGCGGCGGCGAAGGCGATCGGCGCCGTCGTCGTCGGCGGCAACCTCGCGCGCGGCACCGAGACCTCGATCACGACGACGCTCCTCGGCCGGACCGCGCACCCGGTGCTGCGGAGCGGCGCGCGCGAAGGCGACGGCGTGTGGCTCGCAGGCCGCGTGGGCTTCGCCGCGACGGGGCTCGCCGTCCTCGCGCGCGGCGCCCTCGCGCGCGGCGCCCTCGCGCGTGGCGCCCTCGAGCGCGGCGTCTTCGAGGGTCCTCGCTTCGCCGAGTGCGTCGCGGCGTGGCGCCGGCCGCGCGCGCTCGTCGGCCTCTCGCTCGCCGGCGCGTCGGCCGCGGTCGACATCTCGGACGGCCTCGCCCGCGACGCCGCGCACGTCGCCGACGCGAGCGGAGTCACGATCGCGATCGATTCCTCGACGCTCACGCTCCCGCCACGCGTCGGGAGCGAGCCACGCGTCGGGAGCGAGCCGCGTGTTGGGGGCGAGCCGCGTGTTGGGGGCGAGCCGCTCGACCTCGCGATCGCTGGCGGGGAGGACTATGCGCTCCTCGCGACGAGCGCGGGGCCGCTCGCGGGCTTCACGCGCATCGGCACCGTCCTCGCGCGCGGGGCCGCGGCGGTGCTGGTGGACGGCGCGCCGCCGCGGGCCAAGGGCTTCGATCACTTCGAGAGCAAGTAAGCGATCAGCTTCTCGGCGTGCCACACGCGCCAGCAGTTCGCGTGGTGGGGATCGCTCAAGATGCCGTACGGCGGCTCCCCCGCGCCCTTGAGCGCGGTGCACTCGGCGCGGCCGGCGGCGTCGAGAGCGCCTTGCTCGAGGTACGTCGCGAGCCCGCGCGGATCACCGGAGATCGCGAGCAGCACCGCGGCGGAGACGTCGTCGGCCTGCTCCTCGAAGCTGTAGTAGCGGATCGTCTTCGGATCGACGGTGAGCAGGAAGTCGTCGTACGTCTTCGTCAGGCGGACGATCGCGTCGTAGGCGTTGCTCGCGCCGTCGTTCGCGTCGATCTCCGCCGCCGACGCCTGCGCGCGCACCGCCGCCTCGGTCGCGTTCGCGTCGGCGGCGACGACGTCGAAGAACTTGCCCGGGAGGGCGCTCGCGCACGTCGTCTCCTTCGCGACGTACGCCTTCGCGAACGCGTCGATCTCCCCGAGCTGCGCCGGCGTCGCGACGAGCGTCCCCGTCACGCGCGAGCGCAGCGGATCGACGAAGCGGAGGAGCTGATCGCGCGCCCCCTCCGCCTCGGCGCACGGCGCCGCGCTCTTCGCCTTGGCCTGATCGTGGATGAGCGCGCGGTAGTACTCGATGCCGGCGTCGGGGCGGCTGAAGCCGTTCCACTCCGTGAGCGGGTAGTCGCCCGTCGTCGTCGCGAACACGATGTACTTCGTGCCCGTCGCCGCGAGCGCCGCGTCGTTCGCCTGCTCGAAGCCGAAGCCGTTGCCCTTCGCCTTGGTCGGGTCGTACCAGCGCTCGATCTTCTCGCCGACGCCGGGCCACTTGTGCTTGAGGACGTGGTGCGCGAGCTCGTGGGCGATGACCCCGCGCAGCGCGGCGTCGCCGAGCGGGAGGGTGGGGGTCTGGATCATGAAGACGTTCGGCGACTGGCCGATCTCGTCGTCGTAGATCGCGTACGCGCCCGGCGCGCTCGCCTCGACGAGGATCACGATCGGGGTCGGCACCCCCTCGGTGTCGCGCGCGTAAGCGGCCTGGAAACCCTTCCAGATCTCGTCCACCGGCCCGTCGACCGACGCGTAGCGCGCGTCGGACGCGGGGACCGGCTCGTCGTTCGCGAGGCTCGGGGCCCGCGTGCGCGCCTGATCGAAGTACGCGATCGCGGCGTCGCGGCCGTCGAACAACTTGTAGTGTGCAAGGTTCGTCGGCTTCGTCCACGTGCCCTGCGGCGCGGGCATCTTGTCGGACGTGTCGATCCCGGTCACGCCGGGGCCGCCGTCGGGGCTCGAGCCCGGCGGCGGCGTCCCGCTCGGCGTGTCGTCGCCCGAGCAGCCGGCGACGAGGGTGAAGACGAAGAGCGTCGAGAGAGCGAAGGTCTTCAAGCGACCTTCATCCTAGCACTCGGAGTCAGAGACCCTGGCACACGGCCGGCAGCGTCTTGCCGACGAGCATCTGCCGCATGACGGCGAGCTCCGGCGCGGTGCCGTTCGGGCCGAGGTGCGCCGCCGCCGCGTTGCACTGCGCCGCGGCGCTCAGGACCATCTGGCCCTCGGGAGAGTTCTTGTTCTGGTTGCCCTGCGCCGCGAGCGCGTTGCAGCACGCCTTCACGCGCGCGACGTTCGGGTTCACCGCCGGTCCCTTGAAGGGCGCCGCCGCTTCGGCGTCGGGCTCGCCTGCGTCTTCCTCTTCGATCGGGACGAGCTCGGTCGGGGTCTCCGGCGGCGGCGGCGGCGGCTCGCCAGCGTCGACGATGACCACCTCGGTCTTCTTGTTGCAGCTGGCGACGGTGGGGACGACGCCGACGATCGCGAGGACGAACAGCGCGCGGGGGATGCGACGACGAGCGGGGGAGGGAGCCGACATGCGGCTACGCTACAAGGATCCGCCGCACGATGGTAGAAGCTCGACAGGAGCGCTCGGTTCCTCGCGCGCGCCTCGCCCAACACCATGCCGCTCGACGAGCAGACCCTCCGGCTCGGGCTCGACCTGGAACGCGAGCTCCGCGTGCTCCGAGAGCGAGAGGTCTCGCGGCGGGACCGCGGCGAATACGTGAGCTGGGATCCGGTCACGCGCATGGTGACGTGGGAGACCCGGCGCGGCGAGGTGATCGGCCGCTGGTACGGCGAGGTGGTCGCGAGCTACGCCCTGCGCGATCGGCTCCTCCGCTGGGCGTGGGCGGGCCGCCCCACCAGCGCGACGGCCTCGCACGCGGAGGCGATCGCGCGCGAGGGCGCCGACCGCGGCGTCGCGCAGCTCTCGATGAGCATCGTCGCCGAGCTCGGCGAGGACGAGGCGCTCGACCTCGCGCGGCTCGGCGTCGTCCTCGCCGGCGGGCAGGGCCTCCACGTCGAGCGCGGGCCGGTCGACATCGAGCTCGTCGGCCTCTTCGACTCGCCGCGCCCGCGCGAGCTCGTCGCGGGGCAGCTCTCGGTGCCGCCGCCCGTCGTCGGCCTCTCCAACCCGCCCGCGCGGCGGAACACCGAGCCGCCGACGAAGATCCGCGAGCCGGCCCGCGCGATCTTCGTCCCCGTCGCCACCACGGTGCTGAGCAGCCTCGCGAAGGCGGCGCCGGCCTACAAACAGGCGCTCTTCGTGATCACGGTCGATCCGCTCCACGTCACGCTCACCGTCCTCGACAGCGCCGGCCACCTGCGCTCGATCGACGCGGCGCAGTCGCTCGTCGACGCGACGTCGCGCATGATCGCGGCCGATCGCGCGGACGGGAACGGTCCCTGGCGCAAGCTCTCGGCGCGGATCACCCCGAAGATCGACGGTGGCGCGAGCCTCGCCGTCGACGTGTTATAAGCGCGGCCCATGAACCGCACGATCGTGATCTCGTCGTCTGTCCTCCTCGCCGCCGCGATCGTCGCGGCGTGCAAGTCGAACCCGCCGCCGGTCAACGTCTCGGTCGGTGCGCAGGACGCCGGAGCGCCGCCGGACGAGGCGGGCGTCATCACCGCGCCGCCGGCGGAGGACGCGGGCGGACCGGTGGCGCCGCCGTTCTTCACCGGCGAGGACGCGGGCGGGGCCGCGCCGGCGCCGGCGCTCACGGAGCAGGCGATGGACGTCGCGATCGACGCGCTCCTCGCGACCGCCTCCGCGAAGAGCGCGCCGAAGATGAGCGAGACGGGGCAGCCGGGGCGCCAGACGATGAAGGAGGGCGACCACCTCGTCATGATGGTCACCCTCGAGCCGAACAAGTGTTACACGATCATCGGCACGTCGCTGCCGGGCACCGTCACGCAGCTCGACATCAAGCTCTACGGCCCGCCGTTCTACAACGTCGAGGCAGGCCAGAGCGGCGCGAACGACAAGGCGCTCCCGGTCCTCGCGCCGGGCGCGAAGGCGCTCTGCCCGATCTCGCCGATCGCGCTCCCGTACAAGCTCGACGCCGTCGCGACGAAGGGCGCCGGCCGCGTCGGCGTGAAGGTCTACTCGCGCGCGAAGTGACGGCGCGCGCCTCCTCCGCCGCTGCGCGCGTCAGTAGTTCGCCATCACCGCGTGCTGGGGGACCCAGACGCGGCGGCCGTCGGGGAAGCCGACCTCGACTTGCCCGTTGCGCGGGGCCTGGGTGACGGTGGCCGGGTAGCGGCCGCCGTCGCTCCACGTCACGATGACGCGCGAGCCCGGGTTGAACGCGCCGATCGCGCTGTCGAAGAACGAGCCGAGCGCGTTGCCGAAGCTGTTGAACGCGTTGCCGACGGCGGCGCCCGCCTGCTGCGCCTGGTAGTTCGGGTTGTTGTAGTAGGGCTGCTGCTGCGCGTACGGGTTTGGCTGCTGCGGGTAGCCATAAGGGTTCGGCGCCGCCGCCGGAGCCGGAGCGACCGGCGCGGGAGCCGGGGCCGCGGCCGCGCCGCCGCCTCCGAGCGGCTTCGGCTGCCCGCCCGCGCGGAGCCGCGCGGCCTCCTGCTCGACCAGCACGCCGTACTGCATGTACGCCGGGTTGGTGGGGATGACGCTGTTCCAGTGGCCCGCGATCATCGTCCACTGGGCCTCGGTGAGCTTGTAATGTGCAAGCATTCCGGCCCTGCCCATCACCGGCACGCAGCCGCTCATCGCGACGTAGTCGTCGAACGTGACCTGCGGCGCGCCGCCCGACTTCTTCGCGAGCGCGGCTTGGTAGAGCGGCATGTACCGCGTCGCGACCTGGCCCATGAGACTCGGGTCCTGCATCCGCGCCGTCCAGCCGCTCGTCGCCGCCTGCCAGTCGGCGGCGGAGACCCCGAGCTTCCCGACGATCTCGGCCTGCTTCGCGGGATCCGTCTCGCCCGTCACCTCGGCCGAGAGCTCCGCGTAGCGTTCGAGACTGATGCCGGCGATCGGGCTCCAGGGATCCATTCCCAGTATCCCACCGCCGCTCGGCCCTCCTGACAAGTGGGGTTCCGACGATCCAACTTCGGCCGCAAACCCCGAAGTGATTCCCAAGTCACTGAATTTGTACCGTGTGGATCCTACGAGGTGGATCGGCGATGGCTCGGTGGACCCAGAAATCTGAAACGCAAAGCGCGAAATGATGCGCAATTCGGGTAGGCACGCGTTGTGTAGTTGGGTGTAGGCAACACCATGACCCTCTCCTACCGCCACCTCGCTGCTCTCTCGCTCCTCTCCCTCGCGGCCTGCGCGGCCGAGACCGACGAAGACGTCGCGTCCGCGGAGGGGGAAATCGGCTCCGTGAAGTCCTACTTCTCGGACGCCAAGCGCCTCGACCTCGGGGACCTCACCCGCGTCTCGGTCGGCTTCGCCACCGACGGCCTCAACGACGCGCTCTCGACCTCGTCGGGCGCCCTCCGCGGCGGCCTCCGCTTCGAGGCTCCCTCCGTCTTCGCGCCGAAGGCCGACCCGAACCTCGTCCTCCCGGACCGCTTCGAGGTGAAGGCGCTCGACTCGATCGTCAGCGGCCTCGCCGCGCAGTTCGGCGAGAAGGAGCTCGGCACCGAGGTCAACGCGATCCGCCTCAAGCACCTCGAGTCGACCGCCGACGACTTCTTCGTCGAGAGCGCGTTCACGACCTCGGCCGGCATCGGCCCGTCCTGGAGCTTCGGCGCCGGCGGCTTCAACGGCACGAGCGTCACGCTCGGCTTCAACGCGGACGCGGCGCTCACCTCGCGCGTCATCGTCGCGACGAAGAACGAGAGCCTCGGGTCGCTCCTCTCCGCGCCGCTCGAGGCGGTCAAGGCGAGCCGCGGCTTCGTCTACCCGCGCACGATGGCGGACATCAAGGGCATGAAGCCGGGCGAGATGTTCGCCCTCCGCGGCGCGGGCCAGCTCGGCGCGAACTTCGGCATCGGCGCCCCGATCTTCGTCACCGACCCCGGCTCGATCGGCTACCGCATCGTCGTCTCCGCCGGCGTCGCCGGCGTCGTGAAGGGGCAGATCGACGTGCAGCTCGTCCGCCTCGAGGGCGACGAGGTCGTCGTCGACGTCGGCGTCGAGAAGGGCCAGGGCGTCTCGTTCCGCGCCGGCATCGGCGACGAGTTCGGGATCAAGGGGATCTGCGACGACGGCCAGAGCTGCCTCCGCGACGTCGACCTCGGCGGTCATCGCGTCGGCCTCAAGGGCATCGTCGAGAAGGCGGTCGAGAAGCAGGTCAACAAGTACCTCTCCTTCTCGATCGCGGGCTCGGCCTCGAGCGGCTCCTCGCGCGTCAGCCTCTCCCGCTTCCGCGTCCACATGGACAAGGGCGGCGCCGACACGCAGAAGGCGCTCGAGCAGCTCCTCAAGTTCGACCTCCGCCTCGCGCAGGCGATGTACAACCGCGACCTCGACCAGCGCGAGCCGGCCGTGTTCGCCGACTTCGACGCCGTGCGCGCCGCGACGACGACGACGCGCAACTTCGGCTTCGAGCTCCTCGGCATGAACATCTACCACCGCGCGGTCGTGAAGCGCGAAGGCACCTTCGTCCTCCAGACCCCGGACGGCGCGAAGTCGATCCTCTTCGATCACCTCGCGAAGGACGGCGGCTGGTTCCAGCGCAAGCACGGCTTCTCCCGCACCGGCATCGCGGCCGAGTCGATCGACGAGAGCAGCCCGACGTCGTTCAAGAGCGAGGCGAACCTCTTCATCCAGACGCTCTCCTCCGACAAGCACATGGACAACGACTTCGCGCTCGACAACATCGACGCGCTCATCCGCGGCGTCGCGGGCCAGGAGGTCGTCGACACGCTCGACGTCTACGGCAACGACATGGAGCGCACGCTCTGGCAGAAGTGCCCGGTCGAGGAGCGCCGCTCCGGCGGCGGCGACTCCGGCCCGACGACGAAGCACTGGGACGAGAAGTGCAACGTCCGCCTCCTCGACGATCCCGCGTTCATCGGGAAGAAGACGCAGGGCCTCGCCGCGATCGAGCCGAAGATCTCCCGCCTCGCCCCCGACTTCAAGGCGCTCGTCCGCAAGGCCGCCGAGATCCGGCTCACGCTCCAGTCGACCGGCATCCACGGCTTCGACGCGCTCTCCGGCCCCGGCGTCGCGGTGACGACCGAGGCGCGCTTCGACGACAAGGCGCTCGAGATCCTCGCCTCGCGCTCGAAGGACGACTACCTCGCCGCGATGCGTGGCTACCTCTCGGCGGTGGACGCGAAGCGCCGCGAGGTCCGTGACGCGAACGACCGCCTCCGCGCCGGCCTCGCCGCCGAGTCCGACTCCGGCCGCACGGTCGAGCAGATGGCGAACATCTTCACCTCCCACGCCGCGAACTACCGCGCGATGTCGGCGGCGGAGAAGGCGCTCCCGCAGACGCTCGCCGGCAAGCGCTTCGTCTCGCACCCCCTCGCGATCCGCTTCACGGTCGAGGGCGACGCCCGCAAGATGCTCGAGGGCGCCGTCATCGACTCCGCCGCCCACCAGCGCGCCCTCACCGCGACCCGCCTCTTCGACGACCTGAAGAAGCGCGCCGACGGTATCGACGCCGACCTCGACGCCGAGCACGCGACCTTCTACCCGCTCCTCACCCTCGTCCCCGCGCAGAACCTCGAGGTCGCGCTCACGGTCGACACCGACGTCCGCTCCAGCTGGTTCGTGAAGCGCGAGCGCTTCATCAAGGCGGGCCTCGTCGACTCGATCACCACCGCGAAGGGCGCCGAGTCCTCGACCATCTCCGCCGGCATGTTCGACCTCCGCAGCCTCATCGAGTCGAGCAAGTGAGCCGCTGACCGGCTAACCCGCTAACCCGCTTCGGCTCGGATATCGCTCATCGCTTCGTCGAACCAGCGGTGAACGGTACGAGGGAAGGGCCACATCCAGCCGTATTCGGCACCCGTGAAGCGCTGCGTGATGTGATCACGCAGCGCTTCCGCGTTTTGTACGCCGTAGACCTCGGCGGTGGCCTTCAGCGTCTCGACGTACGCCTCCCACTCGATGCGCGCGCGGCCGTAGGCGAGGCCGAGCGGGAAGAACGGCACGAGGTAGACGAAGCTCATCACGAGGTCGCCCATCCGCGCGCGCTGCCGCAGGTGGACGCGCTCGTGACGGAGGAGGATGTACTTGTCGTCGTCCGTCATCGCGTCCCACGAGTCGGGGACCCAGAGCGTGCCGAAGAGCACCGTGTGATAGTGTGTAAGATACACGCGTTGCCCGCCCAGCGTGAGGGCGGCGAGCGCGACGTGGATCGCCTTCTGGAGCTTGCTGTTCCTTTTGTGCCGGATGCGGAACTTGGGGAACTCCGCGTCGAGCTCGGACATCAGGCGGGCGAGGCGAGAGGCTGACAACGAGGGCACCAGTAGGTGGAGCGGCCGGGAGACGGACCTTGCATGAAGCGCTGGATCGGGGTCCCGCACTCGAAGCAGGGCCTGTGCGCTCGATTGTAGACCCAGAGGCGCGGGCCGCGGAGCGCCGCGCGCGTGGTGCGCGGTCCGGGGCGGAGGTTCTGGCGGAGGAGCGCGCTCGCGCGGCGCAAGAGCGCGAGGAGGACGTCGTCGCTCACGGCGGAGAGCATCGCCGCCGGCGCGACGCGCTCGAGGAAGCAGACCTCGGACTTGTAGACGTTGCCGATCCCCGCCGCGGCGCGCTGGACGAGGAGCGCGTCGGCGATCGCGCGGTCGCCGAGCGCGCGGAAGCGTCGCAGCGCCTCGGCCGCGTCCCAGCTCGGGTCGCAGAGATCGGGGCCGAGCGACGCGAGGTCGTCCGCGCGCGCGGCCTGCTTCGGGCGGAGGACGCGGAGGACCGGGAGCTTGGTGCCGACGATCGCGCGGACGCCGCGCACGGCGAGGCGCAGGTCGGGCTCGGTCGTGCGCGGACGGTAGAACGCGGAGCGGGGGCGTTCGGCGAAGAGGCGGCCTTCCATGCGGAGGTGGACGTGCAAGACGCGCTCGTCGTCGAAGCGGATGAGCAGGTTCTTGCCGCGGGCTTCGACCTTCGTCACCGTGCGGCCGACGAGCGACTTCGTGTCGGCGGCGGGGAGCTTTCGCGCGGTGAAGGCGACGACCTCGCGTCCGACGAGCGGCTGGAGCTTCGCCGCGAGGTTCCAGATCGAGTCGCCCTCAGGCATCGAGCGCTTCGAAGTCGGTGTCGAACGACGTCGCGTCGTCGTCGCTCGCGGTCTCGTCCTCCGCGTCCTCCGCGCCGAAGTCGAAGTCGATGCCGACGTCGGGGCGGGCGCCCAGGCGCGCGCGGCCGAAGGACTTGGTCGTCTCGGGGATGCGGACGAGCTCGCCCTGACGGCGCGCGAACCCGTGCTCCGCGAAGAGCGGCGCGAACGGGCTGTCGCGCGCGGGCTCGCCGTCGATCGTGTCGAGGACGATCACGCGCACCTGCTCGGCGAGCACGCGCGCGAGCCGATGCGCGTCCTGCGACCGCGCGGGCTCGTCCTCCGCGAAGAACGTCGCGACGTGCCGCCCGCTCTTCGCGATCCACGCGAGGAGCCGCCCTTCCTGCAAGACGACCCGCGCACCGGGCGCGCGCTGCGCGGTGCGGCCGCGCGCAGCGGGCCAGGGGAGGAGCCCGCCGTACGGGTTCGCCGGATCGGTCGCCGCGAGGACGACGGGGCGCGGCTCGTCGTCTTCGGCGCGGCGCGCGCTACGGAGGCGCTCCTCTGCGCCGGGGAGCGCGAACTGGGTCGCGCCGCGGCCGGCGACGAAGTAGCCGCGATGGAGGCGGCCTTGCTCCTCCATCGCGCGGTAGACGTCGTAGACGTACGAGAAGCCGCCGGGGAGGCCCTCCGCGGCGGCGGCCTCACGCAGCACGACGCCGTAGCGCTCGAGCAGCGCGCGCGAGATCGCGGCCGCGCGCTCGGTCGGCGATGGCGTCTCCGCCCAGCGCGAGGAGCGGAGCGACCATCGGCCTTCGGAGCCGGGCAGCCCGCCGCGCGAGCGCAGGAAGCGGTGGCGGCGCTGGCGCCCGCTCACGTCGTCGCCCCCGCTCCGCGCGAGGCTGCGGAGCGGCTCGAGCGCGTCGTTCGTGACCTCGCCGCTCCACACGAGGTCCCAGAGCGCGTCGAGGACGTCGCGCGGATAGCCGCCGATCGTGCGCGCGATCTCGGCGAAGAACACGGCGCCGCGGCGCGCGAAGAGATCGCGGAGCGCGACGTGGAGGGGGCCCGACGGCGGCTCGTCGATCCGCGGCGCGGCGAGCAACGCCTCGCGCTCGGTGAGGTAGAGCGCGATGCGTCCGTCGGTCGATCCGATCGGCGACACGCCGGCCCACACCACCTCGCCGGTCGCGAAGAGCTGATCGAGGTGGTGCGGGCGGAAACCAGGCACGCGCGCGGGCAGCACCTCGCGCTCGAGGACCGAGAAGGGGATCGGGCAACCTTCCAGTTGTGTGATGACCTTGAGCAGCACGCTGCTCGGATCGCCACGCGAGCCGCCCTCCGCGCCTTGCCACGCGACGAGGAACCGCGCGAACGCCTCCGGCGCGACCGGCTCGATCGCCTTGCGCAGCCGCGCGAGCGTCTTCTGCTTCAACGCGCGCAGCACCTCCACGTCGACGTACTCGGGCGGCGCGTCGGCGCGTGCGCCGGCGGGCAAGGGGAGGAACGCGCCCGTCGTGAGCTTGCCGCGCGTGACGAGCGCCTCGAGCGCGGTCACGATCGCGGCCTCGCCGATCCCCCATCGCGCCGCGAGCGCCTCCGCGGTGAAGGGCCCGTGCGTGCGCGCCCAGCGCCCGGCGAGGCTCGCGAGCGCGCCCTCCGTCGGCTCGAGGAAGACCGCGGGGAGGCCGCGCTCCGGGACGATGCCGAGCGCGTCGCGGTAGCGCGCGACGTCCTCGACCGCGACGACGCGCGCCTCCCCCGCGAGCCGGACGCGCACGACGCGCTTCGCCCGCACGAGATCGTCGATCCATTCGCGCTCCGCGCTGCGCGCCGCGAGCTCCTCCTCCGAGAGATCGCCGAGCCACAAGAGCACGTCGTGCACCGCGTCGGCGTGCTTGAGCGGCCACTCGAGGCGCTGGAGCATCCGTTCGTGCTCGAGCACCACCTCGGGATCGAGGAGCTTCCGCAGCTCGACCTCGCCGAGGAGCTCGCGGAGCTGGGCGTGATCGATCGTCAGCGCCTGCGCGCGCCGCTCCGCCGCGGGGGCGTCCTCGTCGTAGATGAAGTTGCCGACGAACGCGAAGAGGAGCGACGACGCGAACGGCGACGGCGCCGGCGCGTCCACCGTGACGACGCGGATCTTCCGTGCCTCGACCGCGCGCAAGAGCTCCACGAGGCCGGGCAGATCGAATGCGTCGCGCAGCACCTCGCGGTACGTCTCGAGGACGATCGGGAACGCGGGGTACTGCGAGGCGACCGCGAGCAAGTCGGCGGAGCGCTTCCGCTGCGCCCAGAGCGGCGTGCGCTTGCCGATCGACTGCCGCGGAAGGAGCAGCGCGCGCGCGGCGGACTCGCGGAAGCGCGCGGCGAACAAGGACGATCCGGCGAGCTCGCGCGTGACGATGTCCTCGATCTCCTCCGACGACGGGAGCAGGAGCTCCGTCGGCGGCGCGGACTCGCCGCCGGGCACGCGGAACACCATGCCGTCGTCGGACCAGACCGCCTCGATGTCGCCGGCGCGCTCCTCGCGCAGGCGCGCGAGCGCCGCCATCGCCCACGGCGCGTGCACGCGCGCGCCGAAGGGCGTCAGCACGCAGATGCGGAGATCGCCGAGCTCGTCCGGCACCCGCTCTACCACGATCGTCTTGTCGCTCGGGACCGCGCCCGCCGTCTTCACCTCCTCGGCGACGTACGCCACGAGGTCGTTCGCGGCGCGCCCGTCGAGGTGATGCTCCGTCCTCAGGAGATCGATCGCGCCTCCTCTCGCCTCCGCGATCCGGCGCGTGAGCTTCCCGATGCGCGCGCCGAACGCCACCGTGCGCCCCGCGCGATCGCCGTGCCAGAACGGCATCTTGCCGGGGATGCCGGCCGCCGGCGTCACGAGGACGCGATCGCGCGTGATCTCCTCCGCGCGCCACGACGAGGCGCCGAGGAGGAACACCTCGCCCTCGCGCAGCTCGAAGACCATCTCCTCGTCGAGCTCGCCGACGCGGCGCGACGTCTTGCCCTTGCTCGATCCCTTCGCGACCTCGCCGTCGGCGCTTGCGTCGTCCTTGAGGAACACGCCGTAGAGCCCGCGGTCCGGGATCGTGCCGCCGTTCAGGATCGCGAGCCGCTGCGCTCCGGCGCGCGGTGCGATCGTCCCCGCGGTGCGGTCCCACGTGATGCGCGGGCGGAGGTCGGCGAATTCGTCGCTCGGGTAGCGCCCCGCGAGCATGTCGAGCACGCCGTCGAAGCTCGATCGCGGCAGGTCCGCGAACGGCGCCGCGCCGCGCACGAGGTCCCAGAGCGCCTCGACGTCGGTGACGACGTGCTCGTCCTCGCGCTTCTTCTTCCGCGCGCTTCGCTTCGCGCCGCTCCGTCCCGCCAGCCCGATCGCCGCGATCGCGACGATCTGCTGCGCGAGCACGTCGAGCGGGTTCCGCGCGAAGTAGGTGGTCTCGACGTCGCCGTCCTCGATCCCGGTCGCGGCGGCGGCGCAGGCGAGGAGGTCGTGCTTGTGCTTCGGGACGAGCACGCCGGAGGGCACGCCGCCGACGTGGTGGCTCGCGCGGCCGATGCGCTGGATGCCGGAGGCGATCGACGGCGGCGCCTCGACCTGGATGACCTGATCGACCGCGCCCATGTCGATCCCGAGCTCGAGGCTCGACGTCGCGACGATGCACGGCAGGTTGCCGGCCTTGAGCCGCTCCTCCGTCGCGCGCCGCGTCTCCTTCGCGACCGAGCCGTGGTGCGCGAGCGCGATCTCCTCGCCCGCGGTCTCGTTGAGCGCGGTCGCGAGGCGCTCCGCGAGGCGGCGGCTGTTGACGAAGATCATCGTCGACCGCGCCATCCGCACGCGCTCGACGAGCCGCGCGTGCACCTGCGGCCAGATGCTCCGCTGATCCTCCTCTTCCTCCAGGTCGTCGAGCGGTCCGCGCAGCTCCTCCAGCACCGGCGGCAGCGGCGGCGGGACCTCGACCGTGATCGACAGCGTCTTCTTCGCCGACGCGTCGACGATCTCCACCGGCCGCGGCGTCACCTTCTTCCCGCGCGCCTCCGCGCCGCCGAGGAGCTTCGCGATCTCCTCGAGCGGCCGCTGCGTCGCGGAGAGCCCCACGCGCTGGAGCGGCACGTCGACGCCCACGCCGCGCCGCAGCGCCTCGAGCCTCTCGAGCGAGAGGAAGAGGTGCGCGCCGCGCTTGCTCGCGGCCATCTGGTGGATCTCGTCGATGATGACGGTCTCGATCGACGTGAGGATCTCGCGCTGCGACGAGGTGAGCAGCAAGTAGAGCGACTCCGGCGTCGTGATGAGCACGTCCGGCGGCGCGCGCAGCATCTTCGTGCGATCCGCGGCGGGCGTGTCGCCGGTGCGCACCGCGACCTCGAGCTGCCGCATCGGAGCGCCGAGCCGGCCCGCGGCCGCGGCGACGCCGACGATCGGCGCGCGCAGGTTCCGCTCGACGTCGACCGCGAGCGCCTTGAGCGGCGAGACGTAGAGGACCTTGAGCCGCTTCTTCGGCTCGGGCTCGGGCGCGTTGGCGAGCCGATCGATCGCGGAGAAGAACGCGGCGAGCGTCTTGCCCGATCCGGTCGGCGCGAGCAGGAGCGTGGTCTTCCCCGCCGCGATGTGCGGCCACGCCATCGCCTGCGCGAGCGTCGGCTCCCCGAGCGCGGCGCGGAACCACGAGCGCGACGCCTCGTGGAACCCGCCGAGCGGATCCACCGCCGGCCGAGCTTTGGCGGACCTCGCCATCCTCGACACCATGGCGCGGCGCCCGAAGAAAAGGAAGCGTCGAACCTGTCAGGGTGCTGTCAGGTTTCACGGAGTCACGGCGCGGCGAGCGTGCCCTCGGTGAGGCAGGTCGAGCCGACGTTGGGCGAGAGGTGCTTCGCGCCGGTCGTGCTCGCGCCGCTCGTCGAGTTGATGCGGATGCGGCCCGCGCCGCCGCCGCCGCCGGGGGCGTTGTCGCCCGCGAGCGCGGTCGCGTCGCCGCCGTCGATCTGGCCGCCGCCGCTGCCGCTTCCGCCGAGCGAGCCGTTCGCGAGCGCGGCGCTCTCTGCGGCGGTGGAGCTGAGCTGCGCGTTCTGCCCGAAGTCCTTCGCGCCGCCGGCGCCGCCCTCGGCGAGGAGCGAGCCCGCGAGCGTGACGGTCGGCGCCTCGATCAGGATCGCTCCGCCCGAGCCGCCGCCGGAGCCGTGCTGCGTGCCCGCCGCGCCGACGAACGCGCCGCCGCCGCCACCGGCGGCGACGATGCCGTTCGCGCCGAGGGTGAACGTCGTGCCCGCGACGAGCTGCACCGCGCCGCCGCCCGATCCGGAGTTTGGGAGCGTGCCGGCGCCGCCGGTCGAGC
Source organism: Labilithrix sp. (assembly GCA_019637155.1). Lineage (NCBI taxonomy): Bacteria > Pseudomonadati > Myxococcota > Polyangiales > Labilitrichaceae > Labilithrix > Labilithrix sp. The sequence continues at coordinate 274,008 of JAHBWE010000005.1, forward strand.
CGCCGACGAGCGGGACGTTCTCGGGCGTGCCGTACGCCGCGCCGCCGGCCGCCGGCGTGCCGCCGGTCGTGAGCGCAGCGCCTTTGCCGCCGGCGCCGCAGTACCCGCCGCCGCCCGCGCCGTTGGTGGTGGACCCCGCGCCGCCGCCGCCCGGCCCCGCGCCCTGGACGTCGCCCGACGTGCCGTGCACGAAGCCGCCCGCGGTCGCGTAGTCGCGATCGGCGCTCACGTCGATCGTGCCCTGCACGTCGAAGGACTCGAGCGCCACGATCGCGAGCGCGAAGGTGCCCTTCGGAACGATGCGCGCGTTCGGCTCGACGCGGACGCTCTTCGCGACGTACATGCCGATCTTGCCCGCCCCCGGCTGATCGACGGTGACGTACTGCACGAGGTCGTTGTCGATGCAGCTCACCTCCTTCGTCTCCGTGTGAAACGTGCAGTTTGCATGGCTCACGACGACGTCACCGAGCTTCGACGCGTCGACGCCGTCGAGCTTCAGGTTGCTCAGCTGGAACGGCACCGTCGCCGGCGTCGGCGCGGCCGCCTCCGGCGTCGTCCCGCCCGCGTCGGGCGTCCCCGTATCGACCGGCGCCGGCTCGTTGGTGGTCGTGATCGTGCAGCCGGCGACGAGAGCAACGAGAGCAGGGACGACGAAGACGAAACGCATACGGCAAACCTCCGGAAAGGGGTGGGGGAGCGACCAACGTAGGACGCTCGTTTTCGCCCGGTGTCACCCGGTCGGTCTACGCGTCAGATCGCCGCGCCGAGGACGTCGCCTTCGATCACGCCGCGGCCCGAGTACCAGTCGCTCGCGCTGACCGGCTTCTTGCCCTCGAGCTGCACGCGCGCGAGCTCGACGGCGCGCGCGCCGCACGCGACGACGACGCGACTCTTGTCCGCGAGGACGACGGTCCCAGGCGCCGCGCTCGTCGCCGCAGCGGGCGTGTCGGTCACGCGCGTCGCGTGCACCTTCAACGTTTTTCCGCGCGCGGTGGTGAAGGCGCCGGGCCATGGGCTCATCCCGCGCACGTGGTCGTGGACCGCGCGCGCGTGCTTCGTGAAGTCGATGCGCCCGTCCTCCTTCTTCAGCATCGGCGCGACGGTGTGCTCGGCGTCGTTCTGCGCGATCGGGACGTACTCGCCGGCGACGTATTTCGGCAGGCCCTTCCGCACCGCGAGCGCGCCCATCGCGGCGAGGCGCTCCGAGAGCTCGCCCGCCGTCTCGTCGGGATCGATCGGCGTGCGGAACAGCTCGAGCATCGGCCCGGTGTCCATGCCTTCGTCCATCTTCATCAGCGTGATACCGGTCTCCGGCTCGCCGCGGACGACCGCCCACGTGATCGGCGCCGCGCCGCGCAGCTTCGGGAGCAGCGAAGCGTGCACGTTCACGCAGCCGAGGCGCGGCGCGTCGAGCACGTCCTTCGGGAGGATGCGGCCGTACGCGACGACGAGCGCGACGTCGGCGCCTTGCTCCTTCAGCCATCGCGCGAGCTCGCCAGTGCGCACCTTCGTCGGCTGATGCACCGTGATCCCCAGCGCGAGCGCGCGCTCCTTCACCGGCGGCGCGTGCAGCTCGAGCCCGCGCCCCTGCGGCCGATCGGGCTGGCAGACGACCGCGGTCACCTCCGCGATCTCGGCGAGGGCGTCGAGGCAGGGGACCGCGAACTGCGGCGTCCCGAAGAAGACCGCGCGGAACGTCATTCAGGTGCCGACTTCGATCTCGACCGCCGGCGCGCTCATCTCGTGCTCGCCTCCCTCGAACACGCCGATGAGCGGGGTCACGACCTTCACCTGGTACTTGCCCTTCGGCAGCGGCCCCGCCGGCGTGCGCGGAAAACCCTTCTCCGCCGAGGTGCCGCGCACCTTGTCCGGCGCCCACTTCATCTTCACCGCTTCCCACGGCACGCGCACGCTCGCGTAGCCGCTCGGCGCGATCGTCACCTTCGCGACCTTCTGGTCCGCGGGCGGCGGCGGGTTGTGGCCCTTCGGCGGCGGCGGCGGGTTGCCGGCCGGCATGTCGACGCGCTTCTTCGACTTCACGTCGTAGGCCTCCGTCTCGAAGCGCGCGAGCGGATCGATCCGGAAGTAGAGCGGCATCGGCTCCTTCGTCTTGTTCGTGAACGTGACCTGGAGATCGACCTTGCCGCCCGGCGTCGCCTTGGTCGGGCTCGCCGAGAGCGTGACCTCGAGCTTGCCCTTCAGGTCGGGGTTCGCGAGCGTGGTCGGCGAGTCCGTCGTCTCGCAGTCGCTCTTCCCGAGGAGCTCCTCGAGGTTCGAGATCGAGAACCCCTGGCAGACGTCCTTCTTCGGCTCTCCGCCCGCGTCGTCGTCGGCGCCGGCGTCGCCTTCGCCGCTCTCGGCGCCGTCGGACGGCTTCGGCGTCTCCGGCTCCTTGTTGCCGCCGCACGCCGCGAGGAAGAGGAGGATCGAGAGAGCGGACGTCAGTCGATGCATGCTTGCCAGGTCTCCGGGTTCGGTGCCTTCATCGCGCAGCGGTACTCGCTCTTCGTGATCTCGGCCTCGCATTGGTTGGCGACCGTCGCGTATTTCGGCTGGCTCTTGTGGAGCGCCTTCTTCATCTCGCGCGCCGCCCGCGCCTCGGCGGGCGGGAGGTCGGCGAGGGAAGGGTCGGACTCGATCGTCATGTCGAGGTACTTGTCGAGCATCTCGCTGCACTGCTCTTTCGTCGCCTTGCCGTTGCAGGCCGCGATGAAGCCGGCGACGGCGAAGAGGAGGCTACGACGCACGCGCGGAGCATAACCAGTTTCGGTGGTAGAGTGGGCGCCCATGAGCCGCGTGATGAACTTCAACGCCGGGCCCGCTGCACTCCCTCTCGCCGCGCTCGAGCGCGCTCGCGAGGAGCTCCTCGACTTCGAGGGCTCCGGCATGAGCGTGATGGAGCACTCCCATCGCGGGAAGGTCTACGAGAAGGTGCATCACGAGGCGACCGCCCTCGTCGCGAAACACCTCGGCACCCCGCTCGACACGTGGGACGTCCTCTTCGTGCAGGGCGGCGCCTCGCAGGCCTTCGCCCAGATCCCGATGAACTTCCTCGAGGCGGGGAAGACGGCGGACTACGTCGTCAACGGCGCGTGGGGCGAGAAGGCCGTCGCCGAGGCGAAGACGATCAAGGCGATCGGCGGGGGCGAGCCTCACGTCGCGCACTCGACCAAGGGCGCGGACAAGAGCTACACCCGCGTGTCGAAGCAGTCGGAGATCCAGCCGTCGAAGGGGGCCGCGTTCTTCCACCTCACGAGCAACGAGACGATCCACGGCGTCGAGTACGCGCTCGGCGCGGAGACGCCGTTCCCCACCACCGAGGCCGGCGTGCCGGTCGTGATCGACATGTCGAGCGACATCCTCGGGCGCCGCGTCGACGCGTCGAAATTCGATCTCGTCTACGCCGGCGCGCAGAAGAACATCGGACCGTCCGGCGTCACGATCGTCGCGCTCAAGAAGGAGCTCACGGCGAAGGGGCGGAAGGACATCCCGACCATCTTCCAGTACCGCACCGCGGCCGAGAACCAGTCGCTCTACAACACCCCGCCGACGTTCGGCATCTACCTCGTTCGCAACACGCTCGGGTGGCTCGAGTCGCTCGGCGGCGTCGAGGGCGTCGAGAAGCGGAACCGCGAGAAGGCGAAGCACATCTACGACGCGATCGACGGCTCGGGCGGCTTCTACAGGTGCCCGGTCGAGCCCGCCTCGCGCTCGATCATGAACGTCGTCTGGCGCTGCCCGAACGAGGGGCTCGAGGAGACCTTCGTGAAGGAGGCGACGGCGGCGAAGATGATCGGCCTCAAGGGTCACCGCGCGGTCGGCGGCCTCCGCGCGTCGATCTACAACGCGGTCGAGCCGGCCTGGTGCGAGGCGCTCGCGTCCTTCATGAAGGACTTCGCGAAGAAGCACGGGTAGCCGCCGCGCCCACATCGCCCTCGAGTGATCTCGTTCGTCCGCCCAGGGGCGAGTCTTGGTGTCCCCGTGATACAACGAGGAGCATCACCGAGCGCGGGCAGAAGTTGAACGGAACGTAGTCCCCGAGCCTGCCACCCGAGCCCGCCGTGACGGGACGATTCAGCCGACGCTGCTTGATGTGCGAGTAGCCGATGTTCGTCGTGAGGAGGTTCTTCGCGATGCGCTGCGAGTCCGACCAGAGGCCGCCGTGCGCGAGGATGCTCGGCACGTTCTCCACGTGCGTGATGTGGAAGATGGGCGGATTCGCAGGGACAGCACCAGGCATGCCGCAATACCTGGACATATGAGCAGGCTATCCGCCGCCTGTAAAGGGCTGCTCGACATCCTAAGCTTCCGGCGTGACGCGCTTTCGCTTCGCGCTGCTCGCCGTTGCCTCTGCCGTCGTTGTCGCCGCGGCGTGCGCTGGCGACGACGACACGACGCCTGCGGTCCCCGTCGCCGACGCGGGCATCGACGCCGCGATCGAGGAGGAGGCCGACGCGGAGGCGCCGGTGGTCCAGTGCACGGACGTCGAGCTCGCGGCGGGCGACTTCACCGACGGCGGCGCGATCGAGATCGCGTTCAACACCGGCGCGAACCCGCGCCAGTACTCGAACCACTGCATCACGGTGAAGGCCGGCACGACGGTGAGCTTCACCGGGAGCTTCCGGCAGCACCCGCTCGAGCCGGCCGGCGGCGACGTGCCGAACCCGGTCCCGACGGTCTCGAGCGATCAACCCGACGACCGTCTCGACGTGACGTTCCCGTCGCCGGGCACGTTCGGCTATCGCTGCACCTTCCACCCCACGCTGATGTTCGGCGCGGTGCGGGTGGTGCCGTAGCGTACGGGCGAGCGCTACTTCTTCTTCGCGGCGTGCGCGGCGACGCCCTTGTCGAGCGCCTCCGCGACCGCGGTCGGGACCGCTTCGCCGCGCGCCCACTGCGACGCCTTCACGAGGTTCGTCTGCGCCGCTTCCGCGATGCTGACGCGGCGGCCGCGCGAGAGCTTGGCGAAGGCGCTCTGGTTGTCGGTGGGGACGTTCTTGAGGGCAGGCTGAAGGAATCCACGCATGGCGGCGCCTTCATAGCATCAGAGCCCGAAGATCGACAGCCCGCAGGTCTCCTTCGCGAGCCAGGTCACGCTCGTCGCGTCGGGATCGGCGCTGTCGTACTTCACGGCGCAGGAGGCGTTCACCTCGCCGCGGATCCTGAGCGCGCCCGTGCTCTCGCCGAAGGCCTGCAGCATCTGGACGAAGGAGCCCATCGTCTTCGCCTCCATCCGCGCGAGCTTCTCGCACGGGATCGGGTTCGCCTTCGCGAGCGCGTCGACGCGGAGGTTGCCCTTGTCCGGCGTGATCGTCCCCGTCACGACCGCGCTGAACGGACCGAACGACACGAGCATGCTGTCGATGTCGAGCGGCTGGCCGGCGATCCCGCTGACGCCGCCCTCGATCTTCACGTCGATCGGCTTCTTCAGGTCCTTCACCTTGAGGCCCCAGAGCGAGGTCGGACCGACGAGGCTCATCTTGCCGTCCTGCGCGATCTCCCCCTCGAGGTACGTCTCGATCTCGGTCGACGCGTCGGCGGGGAGGCCGACCTCGGCCGGCTTCAGGCCGAGGTTCGCGATCGGCGAGCGCGCGATCTTCACCGTGATCCGCACCGGCGCGGAGGGGCTCGCGACGACGAGCACGCTCGGACCGTCCGGGAGCGCGGGATCGAGCGCGAGGCGGAAGCGGCTGCCCTGCGGCCCGCTCTCGAGCGAGGCCCCCCACGGCCCGATGCTCGTCTTCCCCGTCTTGTAGAAGAAGCGGCCGATCGAGCCTTTCACGTCCTCGTTCCCGTTCCCGCGCGACTCCACCTCGAGCCCGACGTCGCCCGCCTCGAAGCCCGCGCCGCCGGGGCCTTTCCACTCGATCGTGCCCCCCGCGACGGTGAAGCGCCGCGGCGCCTGCGGCGTGCCCGCGAAGCGGACGCGGTTCTCGGAGAGGACGAGGCCGAGGCCCATCTCGAAGTCGGCGGGCGCGCCGTCGAGGTGCACGTGCGCGCCGATCGCGCGGAGCTCCTTCATGCTGAACCCGGAGACGAAGAGCTCGTCGACGTCGGCGCTGACGCCGGGGACGCGAATGGGCTTCAGCTTCACCCCGCGGAACGTCGCGGTGCCGAGGCCGACCCCGGTCCGCTCGATCGTCATCTCGAACCCGGCGTCGTGCGCGGTCGCGATCGCGCGGTTCTTCACGATGAGCGGCAGCGCGATGAAGAAGACGACGACGAGGATGACCGCGCTGATGACGAGGATCGCGATGCGCGGCACGCCGCTCTTCACCGGCGCGGCGGCGCGGTTCTTCGGCTCGAACTGGAGCTCGAGCTTCTGCGGAGTCTGCGGCTGCGCGAGGGAGCGTCCTTCGTTCGCGGGCCGATGCTCCGGCGCCGGCAGGTCGGGGACGCGCCCCTCGACGATCGCGCGGACGTCCATGAAGCCCGGATCGCTGCTCGCTGGCTCCGGCGGCGGGGGTTCGCGTTTTCCGTCCGGGCGCGTCGGCATCAGCGCGGTGGACTTGATCGCGGGCGCCGGCTCCGGCGCGAGCGGCGCGAGCGGCGCCATGAGCGCGGTGCCTTGCGGCGTCCGCTTCACCGCCGGCGGCGCGAGGTCCGGGACGACCTGCGCTCGGCCGAGGAGCGCGTGGCGCTGGCGCGCCTGCTCGCTCATGCGCGCGTCGACGAAAGCGGGGAGATCGGGGATCTCGCTCAGCTCGGCGAGGAGGCCGAGCAGCGCGCGCCGGAGGGCCTCCGCCGAGCGGAAGCGATCGGCGACGTTCGGCGCGATCGCTTGCTGGATGACCTGCGCGATCTCCGGGCGCATGTCGGCGGGGAGGGGGACGAGCGGCGGCGCGGCGGCGAGCAGCGCCTGCATCGTCACGAGGTCGGTGTTGGCGGCGTACGGCGTCGAGCCGACGAGGGCGCGGAAGAGCATCGCGCCGGCCCCGAACACGTCGGTCCAGGGGCCGATCTCCTCACGCCGCGCCTGCTCCGGCGACATGTACCGGATCTTGCCTTTGATCGTCCCGAGCGCGGTCGAGTGCGCGTGGCGGTCGCGCGCGTGGGCGATCCCGAAGTCGATGATGCGCACGCGCCCGTCGAGCGAGAGGAGGACGTTCTGCGGCGACACGTCACGATGGACGACGTTGCGCGGCGCGCCGTCCGGCCCGACGACGGAGTGGGCGGCGTGGAGGCCGGCGCACACCTCGGCCACGACGTGGAGCGCGACGGCGACAGGAGCGGTCCGGTGCTGCGAGACGAGCGAGAAGAACGAATCGCCGTCGACGTACTCCATCGCGAGGTAGAGGCGATCCGCCTGCGCGGTGTGCTCGTAGACCTTGGCGACGTTCGGGTGCTCGATCGCGGCGACGATGGTCGCCTCGTCCAGGAACATCGCGCGAAACGACGGATCCTCCGCGAAACGGGAATGGATCATCTTCAGGGCGACGAGCCGTCCGGCCCCGTCCCGCTCGCGCGCCGCCCACACCGTGGCCATGCCACCCTCGCCGATCGGGCAAACGAGCTCGTACCGATCGACGACCTGCCCCGGTTTCAACACCCTCCCACTATACTGAGAAGTCGCCGATGCGTTCCGTGGTCGTGTCGTCCTCGTTCAGCCTCTCGTCGTCGCCGGGCGACGTGTGGCCGTTCATCACCGACACGGATCGCACGAATCGCCTCGTCATCGGATCGGCCAACGTCTACCGGCCGATCGAGAAGGGGACGAAGAGCAGCGCCCGCTTCCTCGTCGAGGCGAAGGCGGCGGGCATGACGATGACGTACGAGGAGGCGCCGTTCGAGTGGACGCTCAACAAGTCGTTCAGCGTCTACCGGAAGATGCGCTCCGGCCCGCTCGAGTCGTACACCTACGGCATCACGCTCGATCCGGCGCCCGACGGCGGGACGAAGGTGACGGTGCGCCTCGACCTGGTGCCGCGTCACTGGCTGCTCCGCCCCATCGCCCAGATCGAGGGCAACCGCATCGTCGCGCGGATGGCGAAGCTCGCCGAGTCGATCGACGCGCACCTCCGCGACAAGGCGCCGAGCCCGTACCTGAAGCCGAGCTCCCCCGCGAACGAGGAGCGGCTCGACTTCGCGCAGCGCGAGCTCGAGAAGCGCGACCTCGACGCCAAGGCGATCGCGACGCTCGTGGACCTCATTCGCAACGGCCCCGACGCCGACCTCGTCCGCATCCGCCCCTTCGAGCTCGCGCACGAGCACGGGGTGGACGAGCGCGAGATGCTCCGCATCTGCCTCCACGCCGTCACGCTCGGCGTGGTCGAGCTGCGGTGGGCGCTCGTGTGCCCGAGCTGCCGCACCGCGAGCGATCAGGTCACGTCGCTCGCGGAGATCGGCGACGCGAGCCACTGCCAGCTCTGCGATCTCCAGTTCGGGGTGGAGCTCGACAAGGCGGTGGAGGCCACCTTCGTCCCGCACCCGAGCGTGCGCGAGGTGTCGAACATGATGTTCTGCATCGGCGGTCCCGCGCGCACGCCCCACGTCGTCGCGCAGGCGGTCGTCGACGCGCGCGGCGAGAAGTCGCTCGAGGCGCCGGCGGAGGCGGGCCGCTACCGCGTCTTCGCGCGCGGCGGCGCGATCGCGTCCGTCGACGTGACGAGCGAAGGCGCGACGTCGGCGACGGTGACGCTCGAGGGCGAGGCGCTGACGCCGCCGGCGGTGGACGTCGCGCCCGGCGCGAGCATCGTCGTGCACAACCGGACGAGCACGCCGCTCCACGTGAAGCTCGAGCGCCTCGGCTACGCGAGCCGCGCGGCGACGGCGCACGTCGTCACGACCCTGAGCGAGTTCCGCCGCTTCTTCTCGAAGGACCTCCTCAAGCCGAGCACGCCGCTCAAGGTGGCGAGCGTCGCGATCCTGTTCAGCGACCTCACCGGCTCGACCGCGCTCTACACGCGGGCCGGCGACGCGGCCGCGTTCCGTCTCGTCGACGATCACTTCGACGTGTTGCGGAAGGTCATCGACGAGCACGGCGGCTCGGTGGTGAAGACGATGGGCGACGCGATCATGGCGGCGTTCATCGAGCCGCTCGCCTGCGTGCGCGCGTCGATCGCCTGCCTCCACGCCTTCGAGACGTTCCGCGTCGACGCCGACAACGGCGAGCTCACGGGGATCAAGCTCGGCCTCTTCGCGGGCCCCTGCTACGTCGTCACCGCCAACGACGCGATCGACTACTTCGGTCAGACGGTGAACTGCGCCTCCCGCGTGCAGCACTGCGCGGAGACGGGGGAGATCGTCTTCGAGGAGGAGGTCTGGGACCGCCTCCCCGAGGTCGACAAGTCGAAGCTCCGCCTCGTCTCGAAGCTCGAGACGACGGTCAAGGGCGTCGCCCACCCCCTCCGGCTCGTACGCACGAAGCTGATGACGGAGATCGTGAGCCAGCGACACCTCACCTCACAGAAACGCGCGTCGTCTCCCGAGCTCGTGTGAGGTGTGCGCTCTTGTCCGGCGCGCGAGGTGCTAGGCAACGGCCGCCCCACCGCGCACGACACGCTATGCTCGCGCCTCGATGGCTCGTCTGGACCCGAAGCTCGACGTCACGTTCAAGCTGCTGCTGACGCGCTATCCGGAGCTGCTTCGGAGCATGCTGGAGGCGGTGCTGGGGCAGCGCATCGACGAGCTCGAGGTGCTCAACCCTACGATCGTAGGCGACCTGATCGGCGACAAGAGCGTCGAGCTCGACGTTCGCGTTCGGCTCGCGGACGGCACCCGTGTCGACGTCGAGATGCAGGTCCGCGCCTACCGCGCGCTCGCCGACCGCTTCCTCTACTACGCCGCGCGCGACTACGCGGGCCAGCTCGCGCGCGGCGGCGACTACGACGGGCTGACGCCGACCATCCTCGTCATCTGGACGGTCGCACCGCTCTTCCAGGATCTCGAGCAGTACCACTCCATCTTCGAGCTCCGCGAGCGCCGTACGCACGAGCTCTTCTCGTCGCAGCTCGCGATCCACCTGCTCCAGCTCGATTTCATCGGCGTCCCCGGCGCCGACGAGGCCGTGCGCCGGTGGGGACGGTTTCTCCTTGCGGAGTCGGAGGCCGAGTTGGATGCTTTGGCGACGGAGGATCCTATCATGAGCGCTGCCCGCTCCGCCCTCGACGAGCTCTCTCAGGACCCAGAAGCCGCCCGCCTGGCACGCGACCGCTCCGACGCGTTGAAGCTCAACGCCATCGCCCTCCGCCAAGAGCGCGAGCACGAGCGTCGCGAAGGCAGGCTCGAGGGCAAGCTCGAGGGCAAGCTCGAGGGCAAGCTCGAAGGCAGGCTCGAGGGCAAGCTCGAGGGCAAGCTCGAAGGCAGGCTCGAGGGCGAGCTCAAGGGCAAGCTCGAAGGGCTCCTTGCGGTGCTCGCCGCTCGGGGCCTCACCGTCTCCGAAGACGCGAAGGTCCGCTTCGCCGCCGAGTCTGATCCGGCTGTTCTCGGTCGATGGCTGGTCCGCGCCGTTACCGTCTCGAGCGTCGACGAGCTTTTCCAGTAGGTCGCCCGGCGAGCTCGCGCGGGAGGGCTACGCCGTGCGGCGGCGTGCGCCGAGGGCCAGGTCGAGCGCGCGGTCGACGGCGGCGGAGTCGTAGGGCTTCGCGAGGGCGGCGACGGAGCCGGGGACCGACGGCGTTCGGGTCGACGTCGCGCTGACGACGATCGCGAGCTCCGGGTCGAGCTCGAGCGCACATCGCGCGACCTCGGCGCTCGGCATGTCGCCGACCGCGAGGTCGAGGAGGAGCACGTCGAAGTGTTGCTCGCGCAGGCGCTGGAGGGCGGACGCGCCGTTCGCGAGCGGCGTGACCTCGCAGCGCGTCGCGAGCCGCCGCACGAGCACGCGCCGAACGAGGTCATCCGGCTCGACGACGAGCACGGTCGGGCGAGGGGAAAGATCGATCATGGCTGCCTCGTCCCTTCGAGAGCGCAAGCACGCTCCGTTCGACGCATGTTCATCCGAAACAGGATAAACGCGAAAGTAGGCAGAGCGCACGCTTTCAGTGTTGAATGTGCGAAATGTGAGGTCAGGGGTAATTTCGATCGACCTACATTGGTCTCTTCGCCGACGCGAGCGCCGAACGGTTCGTGGGCGTATAAATGCAGTTCGTCCGCTAAATATGGCGCTTCGTCGGGGTTGTTGAATACTTGGTCGGGCCTTTTAGTCTCGCCTAGACTGACAGGCTCGAGATCCTGTTTCTCGGTGGAAGACTTAGTTACCGAGAAAAACGAGAAATCACAACCACGGCATGAGCACGCTGTCGCAGGAGGTTGTGCGATGACACGCGCGAGCGCCACGGAGCGCAGTCGGATGAGCAAACGCTTGTGGGGGCTCGAATGGCCGACCTGGACGCACGACGGCATCGTCTGCGAGCCGGCCGGGCTCGAGGAGGTGCGCTCCTTCATCGCCGATCACTACCCGTCGATCTTCGCGCTGGAGGCGGGCCCCTTCCTCACGGAGGCGATGACGGACGCGAAGCGCCGCTTCCTCGAGGAGTGTGACATCTCCGTTCTGCGCGACGGCGCAGAGCTCGCCGGCATCGCGATCGGGCATCCGACCGACTGGTCGACGTGGTACTCGCGGAGCTTCGCGCTCCTGCCGAAGTACCGCGAGCGCTCGCTCCTCACGGAGTTCACGCGGCGGACCTCTTCGCTGCTCGCCGAGCAGGGGATTGACCGCGCGGAGGTCGACACGTCGCCGGCGAACGTGCCGGTGCAGCGCGCGCTCCTCCAAGCGGGCTTCCTCATCACCTCCACCACGCTCTCGGAGCGTTGGGGGACGATGCTCCGCTTCACGCGCTTCTTCAACCCGAAGGCGGAAGAGGCCTTCCGCCGCCAGTACATCAGCGTCCCCAACTACGGACGCAGCGCTCAGTCGAAGGAAGGAGGTAGTCCGTGAAGAAGTTCGCTCGCACCAGCCTCTGAGGCGATCGACACGTGGGCGGCACGGTGGGGGGAGGGCCGTGCCGCCATCGAGTCTCTGGGAGGCGTCGGGTCGGCGCCGGGAAAGGAACAGTCAATGATTGGTCGCGCGCTTCGAATCGACATCGAACGGTACATCTCCAAGCCGGAGGCAAACTCCCTCTTCGCGACGACGAAGGATGGAAGGCTCACCCCGGAGATGATGGCGCGCTACCTCGCTTCGCTGCATTTCATGATCTGCCTGACGCCGGTTCATCTGGTTCGCGCGCGCGACGCCGCGCGGGCGCGAGGGCTGGACGAGCTCGCGGATCACTTCGACAAGAAGGTCGGCGAGGAGGTGGGGCACGAAGCGTGGTCCGAGTCCGACCTGCGGACGCTCCGCGCGAAGAGGGCGGGGGCGTCCGGCGACGTCGCCCCCGGCGCCCGCGAGCTCGCCGCGTACATCGAGTCCGCGATTGACGACCATCCTGCGTATTACCTCGCGTACGCCGCGTTCGCCGAGTTCATCACCGTCATGGTCGGGCCGACGTGGGTGGAGATGCTCGTGCAGCGCTGCGGGATCCCGCTGGAGGCGCTGACCGTCATCACGAACCATATCGAGCTCGACGGAGCGCACGCCGAGGAAGGCTTCGAGCTCATGGACGACCTCATCACCGATCCGGCGATGCTGCCGGCGATGCGCAAGATCCTCGCCGAGTGCATGGCGCGCTATGACAACTACTGCGCAGAGTGCACGGCCGTCGTTCCCGCTGCGGAGAGCGGGACGACGCTGGTCGTCGAGGCGCCGAGTGTTTCCGCTGCCTGAGGGGTGGACCGTACCGGAAGAGGTGGGCGACACGATCGACGTCGACGGCTGGACGGTCCACCGGTCGGGTGTGTCCGCGGTGGGACCGACCGGCGAGGAGATTTGCGGCTCGGCGGCGGCGCGTGGTCGACCCGCCACCGAGCGCGCGTGGTTCGAACTCGTCGAGCGCGTCTCTGCCGTCCAGGCGATCGCGGAGGGAGAGGCTTCCTACCCCTTGCGCGACGAGACCGGAGCCATCGTCGGTCAGCTGGACCGCGCCGACGTATTTCCTGCGAATCCTGAGCCGGAGCGCTGGGTCTACGCGCGCTCGAACGGCGTCGCGATCCATTCTGGATGGCGCGCGGCGTGTGAACGAGCGGTGTGGGAGCTTGCCGAGCGGGATCGCGTGCTCCGCGCGTGGGCGGGCGAGCTCCGCCCGGTGCCGATCGTTCATGACCTCGCGTCACCGTCTTACGAATGGTCCGCCTATGCGTTTCCAGCTGGAGAAGGGTCGTTCGCGGCGTCGGTCGAGGTCGTCGGCGTCTTCGCCCTCCCCATGCGCGACGACCTTCCCGTCGGGATCGGCTTCGCGGGCCGACCGCAGCGAGAGGACGCCTTGTCCGCCGCGGCGTGCGAGGCCGTTCAGCAGCTCGCGTTCCTGTGGGGCGAGGCCGTGCCGGCATCGGCCGACGCACCGCCGGGTGCCATGCTCCACCTCGACACCTTCCAGATCCCGGCGCATCGCCCGCGACTCCGCGCGTGGCTCGAAGGCGCGCACACAGCCTTCGCGAGCGCCCGCTCTTCCCGGCGCGGGAAAGCCCCGGTTCGATTCGTGGACTTGACCATGGCCGGTCTCGGCGCCGAGCTTCGCGTCGCCAAGGCGATATGTGCGGATGCGATGCCGCTCGTCTTCGGAGAGAGCCCTGATTTCGCGGGGCTGCCGATCGAGCTGCGACTTCATCCCATTCCCTGAATTTCCATGGCTTCGCCCGTTGAACGCGGCGCGGAGACGGCTAGTCTCAGCCGCTGATGCAGCGGCCATCGATTCCCGGGTTCGAGCTTGGAGCGGAGCTCGGTCACGGCGCGCACTCCGTCGTCTATCGAGGGAAGAAGGACGGGGTCCCGTGTGCGGTGAAGCTCCCGCGCATGCGCGCTCGCTGGACGCGGTTGATCTATCGCGAAGCGGTAGCGCTCGCTCGGGTGAAGCACGGCGGCTTGCCGCGGGTGCTCACGGTGGGGGACGCCGACGGGTTTCCGTACCTCGCGATGGAGCTCGTCGAGGGACAGACGCTCGCCGATCGCCTGAACGGCTCGGCGCTCCAGGAACCCGAGCTCCTCGCGATCGCCCTCCAGCTCGCGGATGCGCTCGCAGCCGTCCACGATGCGGGTCTGGTCCATCGCGACGTCAAAGCGCGCAACATCGTCGTCGATCACGGGCGCGTCGTGCTCGTCGACTTCGGGTTCACGACGCCGATGGAGCGCACTGGTGACGGCGAGACGGCCGGCACCGCCGCGTACGCCGCGCCGGAGCAGCTCGTCCCGCCGGGAAGGGTCGACGCGCGAACCGACCTGTTCGGGCTCGGGCGGGTCCTCCTCGAGTGCGTCAGTCGGGAGCTCTTCTCCACGACCTCGTCGACCGCCGACGTCGCGAGCCTCCGCGAGCTCCTGGTCGGGGGCGGCGTGAGCGCCGGGCTCGCCGAGGTCATCGCGCATCTCCTTCAGCATGACGCGAGCCGGCGTTATCCCGACGCACGCGCCCTGATGCGTGAGCTCGATCGCCTCAGCCGCGGGCTGCCGGTCCTCGGCGCCGCTGCTTACGTGCCCGAGCGGGCGCTCTCTCTGTCGAGAGCACGCGAAGACGAATGTGCGCGTGCGCTCGACGCGGTGTCGAAACCGGGAGACGGCGGCCGAATGCTCCTCCTGCAGGGGACCCGGGGCAGCGGCAAGACGTTCCTCCTCCATGCGCTGGAGGCCCAGCTTCGGCATCAGGGCCGCGTCTCGCTCACGACGAGCGCGAAGGACGATCCGCCGCTCTCGGGGCTGCGTCGCATCCTCGAGTCGTGCGTCGCCGGAGGATCGCCCGCCAGTCGTGGGATGGCGGGCCACGAGCTGTCCGAGCTCCTCGGAAACCTCTCCGCCGTCGGTGAGCTCATCGCGCCCATCGTCGCGTCGGCGCTGCACCCGGGCTCACCGCCGGAAGAGCCGGAGCTGCCAGAGGCGACGGAGGCGTTCGAAGAAGGTGCCGCCGAGCTCATCGTGCGCATCGCGCGGCGTCTCGGGCGGCTCGTGCTCCTCGTCGACGACGTGCAGTGGATGGACCTCGCGAGCGCCGCCGCGCTCCTCCGTCTCGCCCATCGTCTCGCCGACTCCCCGGTGGTGCTCGTCCTCGCGAGCCGTCCGGAGTCGCCGTACGGCGTGCCGACCCGCTTCGCCTCGGTCCGCGCGGCCGACGTTCCCGTGCGGACGATCGAGCTGGGACCGCTCGACGCGGAGGGGGTCGCGCGGGTCATCCAGGCGCACCTGTGCACCGATCCCGTCGATCGCGAGCTCGTGAGACGAGTGTGTGCGTTCGCCGATGGGACGGCGCTCGGCGTCCTCGAGGTGCTCTCCGCCTATGTCGACGCGGGGGCGATCCGACCGCACGACGGCGCGTGGGTCTTCGACGAAGCGCGGGCGGCCGCGATCGTGCTGCCGCGCGGCGTCCTCGCGCTCCTCGCTCGCCGCGTCGGCGAGCTCCCGCAGGCGGCGCGTCGCGTGCTCGAAGCAGCGGCGGTCTGCGGTCTGACCTTCTCCGAGTCGCTCGTCGCGCGCACCCGCGCGCTCACCGAGGAGACGGTGGGCTATGCGATGGTCGGTGCGCTCCGGGCGGGCGTCGTCGAGCGCGTGGGTGAGGGCGAGTGGCGCTTCCTGCACGACAGCATGCGCGACACGCTGCTCGCGGACCTCTCCGACGCGGAGAGCCGTCACCTCCATCAGCGCGCGGGCACCGTGCTCTCCGAGTCGGAGCGCGCGACCGGCGACGACCTCCTTCGCGCGGCGCGGCACTTCGCGCTCGGCGAGCCGGCGCAAGATCCCGAGCGCGTGCACCGCGTCGCGTGCGCCGCCGCTGCGGCCGCGCTCCGGCGTCACGACGACGAGGCCGTTCTCGAGCTCCACGCCCTCGCCGTGAGCTCTGCGAAGCTCGCCGGGCTCGCGCTCTCCGCCGATCTCCATCGACTCGCGGGCGAGGCGTCGTTCCGTCTTGGCGCGATCGACGACGCCGTGGCGGCGTTCGAGCGCGCGCTCGCGGCCACCCACGAGCCACTCGCGCGGGCGATCCTCTACGGTCGGATCGCATGGGCGTACGAGACCAACGGCGACGTCGAGCGCGCGTGGGACGAGCTCGGCCGCGCCTTCGCGGAGATGGGCGCGCGTCTCCCGGTCGAGGACGTCGCGTCGGTCGCCGCGACCACGGTGAACGTCGCCCGCATCCTCGTCGATCGCATGCCGACGCGGGCGCGCACCGCGGCCGAGACCGACCTCCTCTGCCGCCTGCACTACCAGAATTTCAGGATGGCGTTCGAGTACGGACGAGTCGGTCGCGCCGTTCACAGCTCGATCGCGTCGTACGGCTTGAGCGCCAACGCCGCCCCAGCCACGCGTGCGCGTGCCCAGGTCGTGTACGGTTTCGTCCTCTCGGTCCTGGGTCGCCGCGCCGCCGGTACCGCCGCGGTGCAGAGCGCGGTCGCTCTCGCGAAGACCTCTGGGGATCCGACCGTGGAGGCGTTCTGCACGCAGATGGAAGGCATGACGCTGAGCTGGGGCGGCGACTTCGCGACCGCGGTCGCGTGCTTGCGCCGGTGCGTCGATGTCTACGGACCGTGGATCGAGCTCACCGAGCTCACGCATGTGAGCCTCAGCTGCGAGCTCATGATCACGGTGAGTGGACGGCCCCTCGAGTCCTGGGCGTGGATTGACGGCGCCCTTGCGCGCCTCCGGCGCGCCCGCGCGGGCTCGCGCATGGATGTCTGGACTTTTCATCGCGCGCGGGCGCTCCTCGCCAGCCTCGGTCGGACGCCGGAGCCGGGCTCGTGGCTCGCCGCTCGCCTCGCTGAGATCACCGTGCGCGACGGCGGGAAGGGGTACTTTCGGCTGCTCTCGTGGGGGCCGCGCGCGGCCTACTACGTCGAGACGGGTGATCTTGGCGCCGACTTCGAGGCCCTCGTCGCCGAGTTCGCGGCCGAGAACCACGACCCGCGACGCGTTCACCCGACCGTCGGCGAATTCTATCTCGCGGTCGCGTACGCCCGCCTGCACCAGTGTCTGCATGCGACCGAGGACGTGCGCCCACGCAGCGTCCGTGCGCTCGCCGCGGCGGTGGCCGACCTGCGCGCGGGCACGCGCCTCCCCGTCGTGAAGGCGCACGCGGGCGCGATCGAAGGCGCGCTCGCGTGGCTCTCCGACAAGCCGGCGAAGGCCGCGAAGCTGCTCGCCGAGGGCGAGGCGATCGCGATCCGCGAGAACTTCCCGTGGGTGCTCTACTCCGTTGCCCGGGTCCGCGCGCATATCCTCCGTGAGGACGGAAAACCTGCCGCTGCGCGCGATCAGGCGCGCGTCGCTGCGACGCTCGCGCGCGAGCACGGGGCCATCGCGCGTTTGCATGTCATTCGCGAGGAGTTCGATCTCGGCGAGGCTGCGCCGGAGGAGCAGCTGGCGAAGGTGAGCCGCATGACGGTGCGGAGCTCGTCGAGTCGGACCAACCGGCACCTCGCGGCGCTGTTGCAGGTCGCGCGGAGCCCGCGGCGCGATCTGAAGGCGGAGCAGCAGGCGGCCGTCATCCTCGACGAGCTCGTGGAGTCGCTGCGCGCGGAGCGTGGCGCGATCTGGTTCCAGCCCGAGACGCCGTCGGCCGGGATGGCGGTCGCGCGGCAGCGCGGGAGCGTGCTCTCCACGTCGGTCGCGCCGGACTCGCCGCGTGGGTCGCTGCTTCGGTCGGTCCAGCGGAACGGCATCGCGTGGCCGAGCGAGCAGGTGGAGCACATCGAGGCCGAGCCGGCGATCGATCCGACCCGCACCCTCGTCGTTCCGCTCTACCTCTACGACGCGTGCGCCGGCTCCCTCGCGATGGAGCGCAGCATGCACGATCCGCCGTTCGCGGTCGAAGATCGGCAGCTCCTCGAGCTCCTCGCGCATCAGGTGCCGATCGCGCTCGAGATCGCGCGCCTCCTCTACGAGCGCGAACGCCTCCACGTCTCGCTCCAGCAAGCCAAGAAGATGGAGGCGATCGGCCAGCTCGCCGGCGGGCTCGCGCACGACTTCAACAACATGCTCGCCGCGATGAAGGTGGCCCTCGGCGCCGCGCAGGAGCGCGCGACGGAGGACTCCGAGATGGCGGTGGAGCTCGACATCATCGCGCAAGCGACGACGCGCGCCTCGCAGCTCACGCACCAGCTCCTCAGCTTCTCGCGCAACCAGTCGCTGCCGGTGTCGATCCAGGACGTGAACCAGCTCATCGCGGCGATCGAGCCGATGCTCCGCCGCGTCGCGAACGAAGGCGTCGACGTCATGCTGAAGCTCTCCCCGGTCGTCGACACGGTCGAGGTCGACCAGGCGAGCTTCGACCAGGCGCTGATGAACCTCCTCATCAACGCGCGCGACGCGATGCCGAACGGAGGCACGTTCACGATCGCGACCCGCAACGTGGTGCTCGACGAGAACGCCGCCGCCCGCGCGAGCCTGACGCCCGGCGCCTACGTCGAGGTCGAGGTCGCGGACACGGGCGAGGGGATGAGCCAGGACACGCTCTCGCGCATCTTCGAGCCGTTCTTCACGACGAAGCCCGCGGGGCGAGGGACCGGCCTCGGCCTCGCGACCGTCTACGCGTTCGCCAAGAACTGCGGCGGCGGCATCGACGTGCAGAGCGAGCCCGGGAGCGGCACGCAGTTCCGCCTCTACTTGAAGAGGGCCGAGCGCCGCCGCGTATCCCGCCCCGCGCGGCGACAGCAGAAGATCCCGTCGACCACGCCCGCGCCGGGCGCGCCGCCGGACACGATCCTCGTCATCGACGACGACGACCTCGTGCGCCGCTCGATCGCGAAGATCCTCGAACGCAACGGCTACCGCGTCGTCGCCGCGAGCGGCTCGGCCGAGGCGCTCGACGTCGCGCGCACGCAGGGCGCACGCATCGGCCTCGTCATCATGGACGTGCTCCTGCCCGGCGTGACGGGACCGGAGCTCGGCCGGCGGCTCGGCGACCTCCTCCTCCCCGCGAAGCTGCTGTTCGTCTCGGGCTTCTCCGCCGACAGCGCCCCGATCGAGGACGCCAACGTCTCGGCCGAGATGTTGCTCCAGAAGCCGTTCTCCCAGATCGCGCTCCTCGAGCGAGTACGGAAATTGATGCCTTCGTAAGCAACTTCGCGCGCGCCGGGCCGACGCCACGCTACGTGTCATCAGGCCCGTGGGTACGGATCACCGTCAACGCCGACGAGCTCGAGCTCCTCATCGAGCGGCTCCGCGCCGAGCTCCACCGCGCCCGCGCGACGCCACCACCACGCCGCGGCCACCGCGTGCTCCTGGTGCTCGCCGCCGTCGTCGGCCTCGTCACCGGCGGCGCGCCGTTCTTCTTCATCGATCCCCCGCCGCCGCGTCGCGCTCCGGCCGTCACGTCGTCGCCCACCGCCGCTTCCCCCGCGCCAACCGCGAGCGTCCTCATCACCCCGGCGCCAACGCTCCCGCTCGTGCCGCCTCCACCGCGCCCCGATCGCCCCGACCGCCCATCCCCACCGGCCGACCGCAGCTACGTGCGCGAGCTGTAATCGCTAGCCCGCCCAGGTCGAGCCGACGCGGCGGCGCAGGGCGGTGGACTCCGGCGTCAGCGCGAAGCGGACGACGTCGCCGGCGAAGGGGTGGTCGAGGACCGCTTGGACCGAGCCGCGGCCGGGGGCCTCCGTCGCCTTGAGGAAGGCTCCGTCGAGGCCGCGGAGCTCGTCGATCGTCGCGAGCACGTCGCCCGTCAGCACGTACGCGATGCGGAGCTCCGCGCGGGCGAGCGCGCCGATGAGCACGTCGATGCCGACGAGGCGGCCCGACGGAGACGCCATGAGCGGGACCAGACGCTCGAGGAGCTGCTTCTGCTTGCGCCCGAGCTCCTTCGCCACGTTCGGCTCGTATTGGTAGACGAGCTTCTGCGAGAGCACGTCGATGTCGTCCTTGCCGTAGACCGGGTTCACCGTGCGCGCGGCCGCGACCAGCATCGCCTCGATGTGCGGCGGCGGCAGCTCCTCGAGCCACGGCACGTTGAGCGCGACGCGCGCGAGCGCGCGGCCGAGCGACGCGAGCTGCGTCGGCTCCGGCAGCTCCGTGAGGCCCTTCGGCACCACGACCCAGAGACCGTCCTGCGCGAGCACGCGCGTGCGCGAGACGTTCGGCGTGATCACGAGCTCGATCTCCTGGATGCCGAGCGCGCGCGCGAGGCGATCGAGGAGGATGCGGGTGGGGTTGCCGCTCCGGCGGCCGATCCGGTCGCGCGGGTAGATGCCGATCTCGCTGATGTCCGCGCGGAGCAGCTTCGTCTCGATGCCGGAGATCGCGGCCGCGATCTCGAGGAAGAGATGCCGCCCCTCCGGCGGGACGACGTGCGTGACGAGCGTGCCGCGATCGAGGATGGCGTGATGCTGCTCGAACGGCGGCAGGCGGCGGCCGCGGAGCCACGCGTGCCGGCCCTCGTCGAGCTCGCCCGCGATCGCGCGGACCTCGCTCACCACGATCGCCTCCTCCGGCCGCCGCTCCGCGTTGAGGGAGCGCTCGAGGAGCTCCAGCGCCGCGGCCGGCTCGGCGATCGCCATGAGCGGCGCCGAGGTCGGGTGGAACATCGACATGATCGTCTTCGTCGCGTCGTCGTGCGCGCCGAGGCGCGAGTACGCCGCGGCGAGCTCGAACCTGCACTCGTGGAGGCTGGGGTCCATCTGCACCGCGCGGCCGAGGTGGTTCACGCCGTCGCGGAGGCGATTGAGCTGCTCGACCTCGATGTGACCGAGCGACGCGAACCAGCGCGGATCGGTCGTGCCGAGCTGCTGGCCGCGCGCGATGACGGCGCCGAGCGAGCGTGCGTACGAGACCGCGTCGAGGCCGCCGGGGCCCGGGTTCTGCGGCGAACGGAAGAAGCGCGAGAGCCGCGCGAAGGCGCGCTGGTGATCGGGCGCCGTCGCGACCGCCTCCACGAGCGCCTTCTCCGCCTGCGGCATGTCCTTGAGCGCGAGACGGATGTCGGCGAGCTCGAGGAGGATGTCGCATTTGACGTGGCGGTCCTTCTCGACGTGGGCGAGGCGATCGAGGAGCGACGCGATCTCCATCTTCGCCGCGGTCTTGCTCTGCGGGTGGCCGTCCTCGTCCGGCTCGTTCTGCTTCGCGGCAAGGCGATGGATGAGGGCCCGGATCGCGCGCGGGTTCTCGGGCTCGATCGAGAGCGCGGTGCGGAGGACGCGCTCCGCGTCGGCCGGCGTCGCGAGCACCTTCTCGTAGACGCTCGCGAGCGCGAAGAGCGCGGTGATGCGCGGCCCGTTCTCCTTCGTCCGCGCGACGATGTCCTCGAGCGCCTCGACCGCCTCCGGCCACGCGCGCTGCGCGATGAAGAGCTCCGAGAGCGTGAGGAGGGAAGGGACGTGATCGGGCGCGGCGGCGCGGACCGCGCGCATCGCCTCGATCGCGACGCCGATGTCGCCGAGGTCGTCCCGCGCCACGCGCGCGATCTCGGTGCCGACGTAGACGAGGGTGTCCTTCGCCGTCGCCTTGTTGAGCGCGCCGCGGAACACGTCGATGAGGCGCTCCGCTTGGTGCTGCGCGGTGCGGACCTGGGAGAGGCGCGTCGCGGCGACGGTCGAGTTGGGATCCGCCTCGAGCGCCTTCTCGAGGAGCTGCGCCGCGCGCTCGGTGCGCTCCGCGGTCGTGCCCATCCCGTCGTCGCCCGTCATCTCGGAGAGGAGCAGGTTCGCCGCGTCGACGAGGTACTTCGCGCGCACCTTCGGCTGCACCGAGAGGTCCGCGAGCGAGATCGCCGCCGTCGCCGCGCCGACCGCGTCGCCGAGCCGGTTCGCGACGCGCGCGAGCGAGGTCGCGGCCGCGACGCTGACCGGATCGAGCGCGAGCGTGTCGCGCAGGCGATCGAGCGACTCGCGCGAGGCGGCGGCGCTCGAGTCGCGATCGATCGTCGGATCGCTCGCGTGCGTCTCGAGGAGGAGGCCGAGGCGGAGGTTCGTCGCGAGGCGCGTGCCCTCGTCGTGCGCGAGCGCGGTGAGGGAGCGGAGCGCGGCGATCGCGGCGCGCCGCGCGGGGACCTCGCCGCGGCGAGCGGGGCCGATCGCGAGGCGGACCGCGGCCTCGAGGGCGGAGGGATCGGTCGGATCGAGCTCGAGGATCCGCGTGTAGGTCGCGACCGACTCGCCGGTCGAGAGGCGCCACGCCTCGAGCGCGGCGAGCTCCCACAGCGCGCCGAGGCGCGCGCGCACGTCGGTGAAGCTCTCGCCCTGATGCTTGAGGATCTGGACGATCGGCTGCGGCGCGGACTGGCGCCGCGCGACGACCTCGCGCAAGCGCAGGACGCCGACGTGCTTCGGATCGACGTCGAAGAGCGCGTCGAGGATCGACTTCGAGCGCGCCAGATCGCGGGCCGCGACGATGAGGAGCGACGCGAGCTGGAACGAGAACGCCTGCGCCTGCGCCGGCGTCGTCGCCTTCTCCGCGCGCTTCGCGAGGTGGCCGAGCAGATCCTGGAACGCGGGCGTGTCGAAGCCCTCCGGTCCGGGCGCGCCCACGGTCGTGACGATGCGCCGCGCGAGGACGCGGAGGAGGCGGTCGGCGATGAGCTCGTCCTCCGGCGTCTCGGCGAGCGCCTTCGCGTAGAGCGTCGCCGCGTTCGCGTCGTCGAGGAGGCGCAGCTCGTCGATCTCCGCCGCGAGGGTGAGGTGGCGCGCGCGCTCGGCCGGCGTGATCGCGTCGCTGCTGAGCTGCTCGATCGCGACGCGGAGCGCCTTCGCGTCCCCCGCCGCCTCGAGCACGCGCGCGGTCTCCTCCGGCGGCACGGGGTGGAGCGGATCGGCGCGATGCGCCTCCTGGAGGCACTCCACCGCCGACTTCGGATCGCGCAGCCGCGCGTCGTAGATCTGCGCGAGCTGGAGCCAGAGCGACGTCTTCTCCTTCGCCGTCGCGACGATCTCGATCCGGGCGCGGAGCGAGCGCGTCGCCTGCTCCCAGCGGCCGGCGTCTTCGTGCAGCCGCGTCTCGAGCGCGCGCGCGGCGACGTGCTCCGGGTCCTGCTCGAGGACCTCGTTCACGAGCGCGATCGCGCGCACGGGGTCGACGCGGGACAGCACCTGCGCCGAGCGCACGCGGAGCGCGAGCACGTCGGCGCCGTCGTCGGCGAGCTTCGCCTCCTCGTAGAGCGCCTTCGACAGCGCGCGGTCGTCGCCGATGCGACCGGCGGTGCGCTCGAGGCCGAGGACCGCGCCGCGGCGCCCCGGCTCGAGGCGGAGGATCTCCTCGTACGTGCGCGTCGCGCGGAGCTGATCGCCGACGAGCTCCTCCCAGAGCACGGCGACCTTCTCGAGGTACGCGACGCGGCGGCCGGTGTCGCGCGTCGCGGTCGCGGCCTGCGAGTAGAGCTCGATGAGCCCGCGCACCTCGCGGTCGAGCTCCTCCGTCGGCGCGGGCGACATGAGGCGCGAGAGCTGATCGAGGAGCTCGGAGTCGCCCGGCGCCGCGACCCACGCCGCGCGGAGGTGCGCGAGCGCCTCGTCGTGACGGCCGATCCCCTCCGCGAGCGTGGCCGCGCGCGCGAGCGCCCGCGCGCGCTTGGCGGGCTCCTCGAGCCGCTGCGCCTCGCCGTGCCAGAGCGCGATGCGGTCCTCGTCCTTCGACGCGGCGGCGAGGAGGCGATCGAGCTCGTCGAGGAGGGTCGCGTCTTCGGGATCGAGCTGCGCCGCGCGATGGACGTCGTGGATCGCGAGGTCGATGTTGCCGAGGCTCTCTTCGATCGTCGCGAGGCGGCGGAGCTCGTAGACCTGCGACGAGACGTCGGGGAAGAACGCGAGGCGCGCGCGCCGCGAGCGGGCCGCCTCCGGCCACTGGCCGCTCTGCTCGTAGAGGCGCACGAGGTCGTCGAGCACGCGGCGATCGACCGACGGCGTCGTCGGCGCGCGCGCGGCGGCGTGCTCGAGGAGCGCGAGCGCGCCCGCGTCGTCGCCGAGGAGCGTGTGCGCGAGCGTCGCGGCGTCGAGCTCGAGGCGCGCGGCGCGAGGGGAGCTCGGCTCGAGCCGCGACTCGTCGGCGAGGAGGGCGGCGAGGCGCGCGGTGTCGTGGTGCGCCGCGCAGTGGAGCGTGAACGCGTCGCGGACGGGGCCGACGCTCGCGTCGAGGCGCATCGCGCGCTCGAACGCGCCGCGCGCCGCGTCGATGCGGCCGAGGCGGTGCTCGAGGATCCGCGCGCGCTCGACGTGGAGCCACGCCGCGAGGTTCGGCTGCGCGGAGTACGCGTCGGCCATCCGGCCGAGGTGGGCGACGAGGTCCTCCCACGGGTCCTCGTCCTTGGTCGGGACGAGCTCGTGCTTCTCGCCGCGCTCGACGAACGTCCGGCGCGTGAGGTCGGTCTCGAGCCCCTTCAGCGCGGCGGAGTGATGGGGCGCGCGGCCGAGCACGAGCTCCCACGCGTCGCGTGCCTCGTCGAGGCGATCGCCGGCGATGAGGAGGCGCGCGCGCTCCACGAGCAGCTCGACCGCCGCCGACTCGCCGGAGGCGACCGCGATCTCCGCCTCGAGGTGCTTCAGCATCTCGGGGAGGCGCGAGCGGTGATGGATGCGGCGCCGGAGGATCGCGTGCGCGGCCGCGAGATCGGGCTGCACGCGCAGCGCGGCCTCGACCTCGGCATTGACCTTCGCGTCGTCGGCGAGCGACTCGTGGACGATCGCGAGCTCGACGTGGACGCGCGCGAGGCCGACGCGGTCCTCCGTCTGCGCGAGCCGCTCGACGCGCGCCTTCAAGAGCTCGACGAGCGACGCGCCCTCCGCCGTGACGCGCGGCGGCTCCTTCTCGACCGGCGCGCCCTTCGCCGAGCCGGTCGTCTCCTGACCTTTCGGCAGCGGCGGAGGCGGCGGCGCGCGACGCGAGGGCGGCCCCGCGATCGGCGGCGCGGTGTTGCCCTTGCCGGGGGGCGGAGGCGGCAGCGTCTGGTTCGCCCGCGGCAGCGGCGGAGGCGGTGGCATCGTGCGCCCCGCCGGCGCGGCGACCTTCGGCGGCGTCGGCGGAGCGGTGCGCTGCCCCGGCCGCGGGAGCGACGGCTTGGACGGCTCTTCCTCGATGACGAGCGCGGGCGCCTCGGTCGTGGACCCGCCGAAGTCGACCGCGGTCGGGAGGTTCACCGACGGCTTCTCGCCGGTCGGGGCGTGGAGGTCCTCGAGCGGCGCGTCGGGCTTGTCCTTCGCCGCCTTCTTGAGCGTCTCGCGCTGCTCGTCGATCGACCAGTTCTCGCCCGTCATCGCGAGGAGGCTCTGGACGCTGGCGGAGTCGAGGACGTCGACGCCGCTGATCTCCATCTCGTCGAGGTCGACCGACTCGTACTTCTCGCGCGGAGCGTCGCCGGCCAAGGTCGGATGCTCCTCCGGCGGAACGGCGGCGGCGGTGCCGCTCGACGGGAGCGGAGGAAATGGGGGCCGAGGGGCTTCCGCCATCGCTCCTATGCTCGCACAAGTCGCGCTTGCTACGGGCCGAAAATCCCGTCGAATGCCGCGCCGCTCGCGCCGTCGCCGATCGGCTTCTTCGTGTCGAGCTTGCTCGCGTTCATCACCTCGGACCCGTCGCCGTCGGCGCGCGTGAGAGCGGCGAAGAGCGCGCGGCGCTTGGTGCTCCCCCTCGAGCTGACGGAGACGCCGCGGAGCGGGAGCGCGCCGGGGATGACGCTCTTCTGCGCGGACACCCACTCCTTTCCGTCGCGCGAGACCTGCGCGTCGATCTGCGTGTCGGGGCCGGCCGTCTTCAGCTCGAGGCGCATGAAGTGGCTCGTCTCGGAGGAGAGGCCGAAGAGCGGCGCGGCGGTGTTCTCCGTCGTCGCGCCGTCGGTCGTCTTCCGCAGCAGGATGCGCGGCGGGCTCGAGTCGAACGGGCGGCAGAAGGCGACGCTGACCGCGCCGGGCGCGTCGGAGGCGCGCGCGACGAGGCACGCCTTCGCGTTGGCCTCGGTGTGCGAGCTCGGGACGGAGATCGCGGCGCTCCACGCTTCGTCCTTCGTGCTCTCGGCGAGCGCGAAGAAGGCGCTGTCCTTCGTGCTCCCCTGGTCGCCGCTCG